>JAGMBK010000027.1 GCA_023129805.1 Candidatus Zixiibacteriota bacterium
GCATGTCAAGCAAGTACTCTAACCGACTGAGCTAATCGCCCCAAAATCCTAATAAACCTCAAACTCCTAACTTTCTCCACTTGACCTTCCCCTGCCAAAGACGGGGGATACTCTAACCGACTGAGCTAATCGCCCCAAAATCCTAATAAGCTTTAAACTCCTAACTTTTTCCACCTGACCTTCCCCCGCCTATGGCGGGGGACACTCCAACCGACTGAGCTAATCGCCCCAAAATTGAGTTTTAGAGTTTACAATCGAAGCGTCTTTATGTTCTTCGACTTTAAGCCATCGGCCTTGAAATCTTAGCTCAATTTTAATATATTTCTTTCCCAATATTTTGTCAAGATATTATTGACCCATCACCTCTGAAAAAGTAGTTTTCAGAGAGATTTTGGATTGCAAACATTTATGTTTGCCTTTCAAAATTTCTGCTTTTCCAAATTTTACTTACAAGATCGAAAGATAAATAAAGCTAAACCTTCACCTGAAGTTAGCCTTCCTATGACCCCTGAAGATAATCGCTGTGAAAACAAAAAATTTGTGCCTTTTCAACGAGCCAGAACCTTAATATTTTTTGGTTTAGACAAGATCCTGAACAGTGTGCCGACAACTATTAGATTCCGAAGAGATCCATAAGCTTATCTGCGATCTTTTTGTAAACCTCCTGGCTATCGTAATCGCCATTTTGCTTTTTCTTTTTCGCCTCTTGCACCTTTTTTTTCCGAATGGGAGATGAATTATCAGTAAGATCGACTTCTGGGGGTATCCTATCTGCCGAACGATTATCTGCTTCTCTATCTGGACATCCTGATTGGGGTAAGATAGGAGTTATCTTTCCTCCATTCTTTTTCTCCAAGGACGAGATAGCTGGACTCTTCTTTTTATCCTCAAATTCTTCTTTTCCGTTGGGGCGCGACACGTTCTTTTCTCCTATGCAAATGTTTGCACACTTCAATAAGATTCAACTGAGTCTCTGCTAACTTCCTGTCTGATAAAGTTATCTTACCTTCCATTTAACTCCCTGCAGATCAAATTCTCAAACCACTTGATACCCATAAATACGGATTTTTTTATTCTGTTATCACCTCTTCTCTACTATTTGTATCGTCTTGAAGACTTCAAAACTTTACAGTTCTAACTCACCAGATGCAATTAAAAGCGGAGAAAATATGGCGAATAGTAGGTAGCTTGACTATGTCCCAATGGTGGGTTTACATCTTTAGTGTCAAGCAAACCCTACATCGAGCATGCCTGACTCTTAGCTTCTTCAGCACGCGACAAATTCCCTGCCCATATGTGAAAAAAATGCACCAACCAAGGGGAGGGTTCATCCTAAAGGGCATTTAGCCCTGCCAGTAAGGGTAAAAGGAAGAGGACAAGTCTCTCTCTACGATTGATGGTCACCGAGAATGCAGGAAAATTCCTGCGATCCTTGGCTCAACATATAAATTGTAATAAATTCAATAAAGAGAGAAGACCAACTAACTTCCGTGGTCTTTATATGGCTTTAGGTAATTTTTCGAAGATATATGAAGAAACTAAAAAACTACGGTTTTCTGTCTTTTTCGATCATCTGCCATAAAAACTCATTGTAAAAACGCCATCTGCAATCTTTAATATAGCAATCATTTTCTCTCAGATGTTCAACTATCCTTCTGTGCTCAGTTCCGAACCAGAGCCGATCTGCTGGCTGGGTGAAGATGTTGCCAAAAGAGGTGTTCTCAGGACGATGATCAAAATGATAGCAAGGGTAAACATCACCCCAAGGATTTATGACCAGATAGATGGGAGAAAGCCAGCATCCCCGGCAAAACTTCCCGGTTTCAACCTCTCCATACACTTCAAACGGATGGTAGCTATTCTTCAGTTCCTTTATTAGTGTATCCACCTCTTCCCTCTGTTCTGAAAGCAGACCACCAAATACTTTGTGGTTGATTCGAAATTGGATATAATCCAGACCTACATCC
The DNA here is from genome assembly GCA_023129805.1 of Candidatus Zixiibacteriota bacterium. Next base: position 1,968 of record JAGMBK010000027.1, read on the forward strand.
TTCACCAGACAGGTAATCTCTTCCATGAAGTTCATGTTGGCTTGACACAACCAAACTCTAGCTCCCACGATCAGATCCGATTTTTTCCTTTCTCTTTCGGAGACGATCCTTTCCAGATTGCCCAGCACTTTCTGAAATTCCCCTGGGTTTGGAGGATGATGAATCCGATTATAAACCTCATCATTGCTGGCATCTAAATTCACTCTCAAAAAAGAAAAACCCTCCACCAGAAGGTTAACTATATCAAGGGTAAATGAGGCAGCATTGCTTAAAAGGGACAAATTGAACTTCTGCTGTATACACATTTTTGCAAACTTATGAAATTCCGCATGTAGTGTAGGCTCCCCTCCTCCAGAGAGATCAACGAATTTGACTTTCAAGGAATGCAAGCTATCTATGAGTTTTGAAAAGGTGTTTGAGTTCATGAAGACGTTCTCTCCTTTGCTGTCAGCTCCGTATAGACAATCAGGACAGTTATGACTGCATGCGTAAGAGAGATAGACTCTGGCTGCATTAGGATAAGGAATGCCCCCCTTAGAAATTGTTTTTGCCCCAGGGAAAATGCTTTCAATCATTGCTTTTTCAAAAGGAGAAAATATCCCCTTCTGGTCTGGTTCGTGGATACTTCTCTTCAAAGAGAAGGTGGCTTTTGCTTTAAGTTCTGCTTCTTTTTCGGCACCTATTCCCAGGTAATCTCTGATTTTCAAAAGGGTCCTCCTGGTTAAGATATGGGGAAATAAATAAAGATCAACAAAGGTCTAAGCTTTCATGTGAAGACGGTTGTGCCAAGAGATTGGGGTGATCACATTGAAGGTTGTCCTAAGCCAATCTCTTGGGGTTCTTCTTGGATGTGGTATAAAATTTTGCCGTTATGCAGGAGCTTTTCTGCTAAGATATTTTCGTCGGGAACGCTTCCTAAGCTCATCCAAAAGATAATGCTTTGTGGTATAAGGACTGTGAGGCATGACTGATTGCTTGGCCAATCTGTTTTTAGGGTTTATCACCACAGGACCCAAAAGATCAGCAGAAACCAAAGAAACATTTTGAGGAACCGTGACTATAACATAGGTAACCAGATCGTTAGAGTTAGTATAATTTAGCTCTTCTAACTCTATCTCATTGATCTCCAGCTTGTAATTGGGGAAAAACTCCAAAGGATCCATGATCACAAAAGCCACATTGGAATCCTCAATGGATTGAAGCCATTTGAAAGGAGCAAATTCCTTTCTCTCCAGAATCACATATCGGTTTAGCTGAGAAAAGCCAAGAATTCCCTTGGGAAGAAGGATTACTTCAGTCTCTTTGAAATCGATCTCTCCAAATCTGGCAGTGACAAATTTCATGCTCCCCCCTGCGTATGTCCCAGCTTTATGAATGAGTGTAAATTAAGAACCGAAGATCGTTTGAATTCCATTTCATTCTATCCTCCCACAATTTTGAAGATCTCATGGGAATTGCTTCATTCAAAGAAAGAACAACCTGAAAAAGAAACATTTTGGGATCTTTCCGCTGATTTCTATATGGTCTAACCTTCTTCGTAATAGACAAAGCTTGAATCAAAGGGCCTCTTATTGGGCTTGGTCTTACTTGAGCGGCTTGATCGCTCCAAACAAGTATCCTGGGTTTGGTCCTGCCACCAGCTTCTGAATTTCTCCACCTTTCGATTTAGATCCTCGCCTCTTTTTTTGTCTCTGGTTTTGAAAAACATAACTCATCCCCTTGGTTTTGCTCTATTACCTCTTTTTACCTTTTTGCTCTTTTCGAGTTTATCGGTTGGTGAAAGCTCTGAAGCAAAATCTGCCCCCAGCGATTTCTCCTGGTTCTCTTTTATCATGGTGGCAATTCTGGAAACCTCATCCACGGTGCTCTCTGCCGCTCTTTTGTTCTCCTCCTGGATTTTGAAATATATTTCCTCTCTATGTATGGTTACTTTCTGGGGAGCGATTATCCCCAGCCGCACCTGTCGGCCCCGCACCCCTAAGATGGTTATCTTGATATCATCTCCAATGGTAATGCTTTCACCTAACTTCCTTGTCAAAATCAGCATAGCCCCATCTTCCCACAGCGAAAGATTTCTGAAGACCAGGAAAGTGCGCCCTTGCTGGAAAATCGTCCTATTTTTTTAAAAATGCCGACTTATCTGAATTGATCAAAGAATCAAAAAATCTTTCCGGCCTTCCTGTCGTCTTGTCTTTGATAACCCTTGTCAATTGACACATTCTCAAACTCGTTCGGCCGCTTTTCTGGAGCTTACATCTCATAAGAATCGGTATGAAATCCAAATTCCTTAACTTTCCCTTCCGCTTTTCGTATCAGGAGATCAATTTATTGTCCGCCGCAACTGATTTCAGCTTTTTCATGATATACAGTACCCTTTGACTATCTCCTAAGACCGATTCTAAGGATCGTTCAATCTTTTCAATCAACTCCCTGTTTTTTTCCAGCTCTATCTCCCCATGTCGGGAAAGCTTATAAAGGCCTCCCACCTCCATTCTTACCACCCGGATCATTCTGCTTATGTCCCAAGTGGCGCGACCGGTCTGATCAACCAGATCCAGAATCTCATCATAAACCCGAGTGGAAAGGCCTCCTGCCTCCCTTGCCTTAGATGCGGCATAAGCTAAGTTGGAGGCCATTCTCTTCGCCTGCACGGAAAGCTCCTCCAGCGATTTCAATACGTCTGAAGCTTTTTCGATCTGTTCAGACTTGATCATATTCTCCCCCAATCATTGACTTCGTTATTGATGATTTTGAAATGATAAAAGGTCAAAAAATCAAACCTATGCTGAGATGCTTATCAACTCTCTTATCTTTTTTTTAAGTTCATCCAAATTGGAGGACTTCACCATGTATGCATCTGCCAGCCATGACTGAAAGTCACTTTTGTAGGTGGAATATGCTGAATTTAGTATAATGGGAGTGTTTTTATTGAGCTTTCTCAAACCACCCAAAACCTTAAGACCGTTCTGGTCTTGCAGTTTGATATCCAGAATCACCAGATCGGGCGATTCAACCTCAACCATCCTCAAAGCTTCTTCCCCTCTGGTGGCGGTTCTCACCCGATACCCTTCTTCTGAAAGTTCCTTTTCATACAGCTTTAGAATGTGTTCCTCATCATCCACCACCAATATACTCGTTCTGTTGGATGAGTTGATCTGATTTCGCTTGAGTTGGGGCTCTACTTGAGATTGCTTGATCCGCACCTTTGCCTCCCTGTTTTAAGATTTAGCTCGAGTTTCCAATGATCTGCCAGTCATCTGGCCCTCTGCTAACGGAAGTTCTATATAGAAAATGGCTCCTTTCCCTTCCACACTCTCCACACCAATATTGCCCCCGTGATTTTTGATTATCTCTGAGCTTATGGTTAATCCCAGGCCACAGGCTTCAGGTTTGGTGGTAAAGAAGGCATCGAAGATTTTGCTTTTGTGTTCCCCAGAAATGCCAAGGCCGGTATCTTGGACCTCTATCTTCACAAATTTGTCCGTCTGTCTGGTGGTGACGGACAATATACCTCCCTGAGGCATGGCCCAGATTGCGTTGCGGAAGATGTTTAACAGAGCCTGTCGGATGAGATCAGGATTAACCCGAACAGAAGAAAGATAGGAAGAAGGGGACTTAACCATGGAGATCCTGGTGGAATCTATCTCCGGCTCCATCATTTCAAAGGTCTGATCCACCAGGTCATTTATATTCACCATCTTAAGATGTGACTTATCCGGTTTGGAAAAATTGAGCACATTGTTCAAAACGTTCTCCATCCTTTCGGTCTCTTTGAATATGATTCTTATATATTCATAATTCGGATTGTCCTTCTCCATTTTCTTTAAAATCGAATGGGCAAATCCACCGATGATGGCCATAGGATTTCGCAGTTCGTGTGCCACCTGGGAGGTGATCTGTCCTAAGACTGACAGCTTCTCCATCTTCAAGAGCCTTTTACTGTTTTCTGCGACCCTTCTGTTGGCTTCCGCTAATTTTGAAACCTTCTTTGCCAGTTCCTGATAGAGCTGAGAGCTTTCTATTGCCGCTGAAGCATGATGAGCACATATGGAAAGAAGCTTGATATCCCCATCTTCAATAGGTTTTCGATTGATCAGATTGTCAGCTACGATGACTCCAAGTATTTTGTCCTTGGATATCAGAGGAGCAACCGCAAATTGATCGGTTTGCAGTATCTCGAAAAGATTTTTATCTGTTTTTTCTTTGCCTCTGATGATGTTGAATGTCTTCTTATTTAACATCGACTGAATTAGTGGATTTCTTTCATCGGAGAGGGAGATTTTTAGCTTTTTTACAATCTGATTGACTAAAACGTCTTTCTCTTTTAAAGCATCTTTGTACGAGTGGAGTATCTCTTCTAAGGACTGTTCACGGGCTGAAAGGGAATCCCAGATTCTCTTTGCCTCCTCCGAGTTGGAAGGACCGATAGCCATCTTTCCTTCCAACATGGTTCCCGCCTGGTTCAGAAGCAGAAGGAACGCCCGATTGAATCCCAACCCTTGTCCGGCAGTAACACCGATTAAGACGATTTGAAGTATCTCCTCCAAATTCAGGGTGCTTCTTAGAACTTTGCCTAACTCACACAGGATGGAAAGCTCATTTATCTTTTTCTGCAGATTTGAGTGTAAGTTTATTATACTTGAGACATCTTCAACCAAACCCACTGCCCCCGTGGTCTTTTTTGCTTCATCTCTGAACGGAAAAACCCGGATGAAAAGATTTGAATTCTCAAAATCCTTCACTCTGACTGATAAGGGCTTTCCAGAGATCACACAACCTTTAACCTGCCTGGAAATTTGATGCTTTAGTGATTCCCTTTCCTTAAGTGTATTTTCAGCTTTTCCCTCTAACAGCCTGAACAAAAACCTGTTCACATACTCCAATCTTCCTTCAGATGAGCTTTGGAACACCCCCAGGGGTAGCTGGTCCAAAAGCTTTTTCAAATCTTCTGAACTGGAGTTTGTTATATCAAAAGTTTTATCTGAGTTGAGGAAATCGAGCATAAACATTATCCTCAGAATCAATTCGGGTTTGATGGCTCCAAAGGAGGAAAGCTTTGCTGAAATCGACCTTCTGTGTCACAAGCACCCTGTGTTACCAGATGAAATTTCTTTTCAACAGTCTTTCTGTAGTTCTGGTAATTTGGTTGACCTCATTTTTGATCTGTTTTAACCCACGCTTGAACTCAAGGTCAGAGCTTTTACCTGTCCGGCTGGATTTCCCTTCCTGCCGAGTTGAGAAGCTGTTTAAAAGAAACTGCGCATTTTCTGCTATACTGGAAAGCGGAGTTTTGATCTTTGAGTTTAAGCTTTCTAACAGTTGTGGGGTAGGAATCATGCTCTCCATCCGGGTGATCTTTTCCTCAAGCTGTCTGGAGTGCTCTCTGGCCTGTTGAAGATCCTTTTGGAGCCTTTCCAGCTCCGAATGATAAAACATCCTCTCTAAGCTTAATGTCACCGGGACGGAAATCAGACTCAGAAACTTCACATCTTTCGGTTCGAAAGCGTGTGCTCCTATGTGGCTAAAATTAATAACCCCGAAAAGTTCGCCATTTAAGATCAGAGGTATAGCCAAAAAAGACCTAATTCCTGCTCCGCCTCTTTTACGATGCAGATTAGGAAGAAGAATAGGTCTTTTCTCCTTGGCAACCCAGGCGGAGATTCCCATTCCAGAATCGAACCTGACGAAGTCAATTAAATCCACCTTCTTCCCTACCGAAGCCACCTCCTCCATCTCATTCTTCTTTTTATCTAACAAAAAGAGGCTGGCTTGACTGAACTCTACGGATTTGCCAATCCAATTCAAAACCTTTTCGAATGCCTTTCTCTCTTGTGTGGATTGTTCCATCATTTTACAGATGCCGGACAATACCTCAAAATTGATTTTTAGGTTCCCAAAGCTCTGGTTTGCCTGCAAGGATTTTTGTCTTTCAGTAAGTCTTGTGGATTTTGAAATTTTTTTATTTCTGCTTTTTCTCTCTTTCTTCATTTTGTCTTGCCCCCCGATTTATTATTGTTGTAATTTGACATTTCAGAAACCTCAAGCTTCCGGATATAACAACCCCTCAGAGATCATCCCTTTATTTCTTTGACTTTTTCAAAAGATTCAAAAAACTCAAAAGCCCCCAAAAGCCGCCCCTTATGATCTTTTATGAAGCCGTAAAAGAGAGGTACCTTTATTTGAACTTATTTCGCTTTTCTGGCATTGAAGAAAAACACCAACAGGTCTCATGGATCCTGCGGGTCTCCATCTACTTTTATCTGGTCGCAATTTCAGCGGTGCGCAAGTAGCTGGAAATGATCTCCCGCAATTTGCGGTCAAAACTTGCCACTCTCACCGGCAGGTGTTCAATCTGCTCTGAAGATGCAAGTTTTTCCAATTCCTCTCGGGAGGTAAATTCTACACCCACCAGGAAATCCCCTTCCCCTGAGGGTTCCACCCTTTTGATCTTCCCCAACACCCCTTCTAAGACCACTAATTTATTCAGGTCCAGGGTCAAAAGCATAAAACCTTCTGTCGGTACAGGGGAGTCGGTAAGCAGGAGCATTCCTCCCTCGCTCAGATTGAGAATGTCACCAGAAGTTCGGTCTTTGGATAATTTTATCTTCCCTTTTTTACATGTCAGCAGACGAAACCGAACCGGGGAGGATAGCTCTATACGAATATATTTGCGACCACCAGATGTTTTTATTGGGAATGGAGTTTGTTCCAAGGCAGTTGTCCCAGACTCAGCCTTTACATTTAAATCTTTTGAAGCTACCAAAATTTTCCCTCCTTTCCAACCCTTCAAAAAGCCTCCAGCAGTTTCAAGGGATTTATGGCTAATCTGAATGAAGCGTTTTCTCTTTTTTAGCAAAGTTGCTATCTGAGCTTTTGAGATGTTAAGAACATGGATTTGGTTTATCGGGCCCAAAATTAGGACTCAAGATCCAAATGAGCAACTGCAATCTCACACCTGATATGTGAGCCCTTAGTATTACAATTTTAGTTCTTGGGGTGTCTCCTGGTTTGTCTTCTTGCCCTCTGAAGCTAAGATAAATCCTAAGGAAAACTTCATCTCCTCATCTGCGAGTTTTTCAAATTTGAAGTTCCCATGATATCTTTCCAGAATTTGAGAAACCATATTAAATCTGCCATTTGTCTTCAGATCACCAAAGTCAGAGTGTTCATCTGTTTGACCCTCTTTTGCTTTACAGAACACCTCCAAACAAAGTGAGTCCTCTTCTGAAGATGCTTGCAGGCGAATGCTTCCGCCGGAAGACAGGCGATCTTGAATCTCCCAGATCAGGCTTAAGAAAGCCAACTCCAGCTCCCCCGGATTTCCATATACCAGGGGAAGATCATCATCCAAATCTGCTTCCCAGCTGATCCTGTTTGATTTTAATATATATTTGAGTAAAACCAGATTGCTTTTGAGGATATGCTGGATGTTTACTTCTCCTGTCTCGGTGGTTTCATCAAATTGTCTGTGTAGATGATCTGAAAAGTCCTTTAGAATTGAGTAAATCCTATTGGTATTTCCTTGGATCGTTTCTAAGTTGTTGATACCCGAAGGCATCTTTTTTGACCTTTTTTCATTCATTTTTAAAACTTGAGTCTTACCAAAGATTATCTGAAGGGAGTTGTTTATCTCATGCACCACGGCTTTGGATAGTTCTCCCGTGGTAAAGAGCTTCTCGGTTTCAATGTGATAGGATTTCTCTTTGTGCGGGGAGAATGAAGATTCTATAAGATGAGAACTCTCAATGCAGGATGCAAAGAGCTCCCCCCAGAAAAGCAGTTCTGCGGATGATTTCTTATCCGGAAGAATGGACTGTGCAAAGTGCACCACCCAGATTCCATCTTTTTTATCCAGAATCTTAAATGGGATAATAAGAAAGTTACCCTCTTTTTTTGCAGGAAGGACTATCCTCCTTTTTTGACTAACTGCACAATCGATATCGCCTCTTCTGCATAAAGCTTCCATCTCATCCTCGAACTGTTCTGTGAATCCTGAGGATAAGACCAGCCTTTCCAAGCCACCCTTTCCATGGTCAAGGAGGAAGATTCCACAATCTTCAAAGCCATACAATCCTCTTAAAAAATCCAGAAGCCAGGAAACTCGATAAGTTAGCACAGGATCTGTGAGCGCATCTTGCGAAGGGATCTTTTGTAAAAATTTACCAGAGCTGGGCCTATCCCCATCCAACTCTTTTTTCTCAAAGGGATTTGTCATCTGAGAAAGTGGGTGGTTGAACCGGGAAAGCTCATCCAGCTTGTAGTTTAGGGAGAGAAGCAATTCACCTAATTCTCTTTTCCTCTGATCCAGGTGAAGTGGCTTTTTTTCTTGGACCACTTCAGTCATCTGCTCATCTGTCAGAGTGGAACATTCAGATATCCGGTTAAATTTCATATGACTCCTCCAAACGATCGAGTAAAACGAAAAACCTCATCTTTCTTACGGCGCAAATTTTTCCCTGATCATCCCCTTCAGCTTCAAAGCTGCTTTGGTGTGTATCTGTGAGACTCTGGATTCGGAGATCTGCATCACCTCACCGATCTCTTTTAAGGTCAACTCCTCGTAGTAATACAAAGCCACCACCAATCTCTCTTGTTCGGACAGATGGCTTATGGCTTCGACCAGATATGCTTTAAGTTCCTCCTTTTCCAGATCTCCCAAAACATTATCCCGGCTCAAATTTTCTAAAGTCTCCACCCGGGGAACCTGTCGATTATCCTCCTCCTTATAAATCAACTCATCTAAGGATAACACGGTGGTGGAAGCAACATCATACAATGCGGAGAAAAGCTCACCTGATGAGATCTTCAAGGATTTGGCAAGTTCTCTGTTAGAGGGAGGTCTGCACAGTTGGTTTTCCAGTTTGTTTGTGGCTTTGTCGATCTCTCTGGATTTTGCTCTGGTGGAGCGGGGCACCCAATCCAGAGAGCGAAGCTCATCCAAGATGGCTCCCCTTATTCGCGGCACCGCATAGGTTTCAAATTTCACTCCCCGGGAGGGATCAAAATTAGACAAAGCTTCAATCAGTCCTATGACTCCGGTGTTGACCAGATCGGAAAGCTCCACCGATTTAGGAAATCCCATAGCCATCCTTCCAGCCACATTTCTCACCAGGGGCAGATACTCCTCCAGAAGTTTCTGTCTGACTTGCGGATCATTATCTTTTTTAAACTGCACCCACTCCTTAGGGCCGGCCATTTAATCTACCTCACTTTGCCAAGGTTTAAACTTCTTGGATACACATCGCCTCTGTGTATCCCATACTTTTTAAGATTGCTCGAAAAAGTGCATAATTGGGGGTATCGTTTGTTTTATCGTCTCTGATTTGTCGATTCTTTAGTTTTAGAAAGAAGCCGATCCAAAGCTTTGAATAAGGAAAGTTGAGGGGTAAGAAACGAACTCTTCTCAGAGGATTCAGTTTCAGGGCAGTAAGAAGCAAGTGATTTGGGTTCATGAAAATCGGGTTAAATAGAACAGCTAACGCTGAGCCGAATCTCGACGAGAGAGCTTTGTTCAGTTGTGAAGCAAAATTGCAAGCCAAGCGTATCTCCAATTCTTTCAGTTCCATTCAGTTTTCAGTTCCGCCTTCTTCATACAGCTTTGAAAACTTTTGCAAACTTTGTGCCAAAGCTTTTGAAAGGGGAGGTAATTAGATGTAATTATCTGAGGTGTAATGAATTAACCCAATTAGATGAGGTGTCAGTTTAAGTCAGGGAAATGACTATTTAGGAAAGAATTTCCTAAAACAGGCGGAAAAATGTTCCGACCCTTTACTTGGCTATGTGAATTCCGACTGGTTTAAGAAGCAACATTTCTTGGTTGACAAACTATCCATCAGAGCATATTATTTATCTTAATTGATTACAGATTTTTGTAGTTCGTGGTTCGTAGGTACAGGGCTTGTCCCTGTCCAAACTAAGTTCGTAGGGACAGGGCTTGTCCCTGTCCAAATTTAGAACAGGACAGACACATCAAATAACAACTCTTACCAGAGGTACTAATGAGAAAATCTATCTTTATCTGGGCTTCGATTTTAATTCTTCTATTCTCGCTTTCGGCTAGCTCTCAAACTGTCTCTACGGATACTTCTCAGACGGAGACTTTGAAACTACAAGAAGAGCTTGAAAGCGTCAAAAAAGAAATTGATGAGTTGAGAAAAGATAATTATGGGAAGGCGATGGAGAATGCCAAGAGAAGTATAGGCTTGGCTAATCTAATGATTCAGGTCTTAATAGGAGCAGTAGCTTTGATGACTGGGTTCGGAATTTTTTCTTATGTCAAGACTGGTCAGATCAGAAAGAAAGTAGAGGAAGAACTTCAGGAGATAAGAGAATTAAAGGAAAAGATGAGGGATGATTTCAAAGAAGAATTTGAGAGAACTGTCACCCTCAGAGGCGAAGTCGAAAGCACAAAGAGAGAAGCAGAAACTATGGTGAAGGATATCAAAAGAATTTATGCAGACGTCAAAAAGATCAAACAAGACATTGAAAAGGCGGGCAAAGAAATAGATGAGAAAAAGCGATCGGTTGATGAAAGCAAAACTGAAGTGTCTGCCATAAGTCTCTTCATAGAGGGGATAACCTTAGCAGAATTAGGCAAGCATGAACAGGCGATAGAGAAGTGCAGGAAGGCGATAGATCTCAAGCCGGATTTTGCAGAGGCTTATAATAACTGGGGCGTGGCTTTAGCTAAAACAGGTAGGCATGAAGAGGCAATAGAGAAGTATAAGAGGACGACAGAGCTGAAGTCTGATTATGCAGAGGCTTATTATAACTGGGGTGTGGCTTTAGGAAACTTAGGCAAACATGAGGAGGCGATAGAGAAGTATAAGAAGGCAACCGAGTTGAAGTCGGATTTTGTAGATGCTTATAATAACTGGGGTGCGGCTCTAGTTAGGTTGCGCAGGTACGACGAGGCTATTGCGAAGTGCCGTAAGGCGACGGAGTTGAAGCCAGGTCTTGCAGAGGGTTGGTTTAATATGGCCTGCGCTTATTCGCGACAAGAAAGGAAAACAGAAGCGCTAGACGCACTTAAGAAAGCTATCCAACTCGATCCTGCTTCGAGGGAAGACGCAAAGAAAGACGCGGATTTCAAGAATCTGTGGGAGGATGAGGATTTTAAGAAGTTGGTGGAGTGAGTGGGGATCGGATTCACAACAGATGAAGCTGATTTAGCGGATTTTTGCAGCAGATTATTTGGAGGATTTCTTCATCAGCTTAATCCTTATAATCAGCTGTGAGTGGCATTTTATTCCATGCAAGAAAAAGCGTCGGAGAAAAGCCCTTCGGGGTGAATCCCCTCAGGATGAACTCCGACGCCAACTTCTATTCCCTTCTGGTTATCACAGAAAACTTTTATTATTCAAGGCTTGAGTCTTCATCTGGTTGCTCGCTCGAGCCCATGCTGCGCATCTCATTGGTTACTATGGTGGGAGTAACAAAGATCATCAGTTCTCGATTGGCTATCTCTGTCCGGGTATATCGAAAAAGATAACCCAGTAAGGGCAAGTCCTTCAATATGGGAAGCCCGACGCGGACCTTCATCTCCACCTGAGTGGTTAGTCCACCTATTACGGCAGTTTGTCCATTGGCCACCACCACATTGGTCTCAGCATTATTGGTATTAATAACCACCCCATTAGCATCGAAAGTATAGGAGCTGCGTTCTGGCTTCAGTTTTAAAAGTATTCGGTTCTCCGAGGTGATATGCGGAGTAACCCGCAGGATGGTCCCCACCTCTTCGAACCGTATCAATACATTTCCTGCTTCATCAAACTGTTTTATGGGGATTTTCTGCCCCATCTGAATAAAAGCCTCGCTGTTGTCGACCGTTGTGATCTCTGGATGCGCAATTATCTTGCCCTTATTGCTGGCGACCAAAGCAGAAATCACCCCTTCTATATCAAAATCTCCCTGAACGGTGGCGAAAGTATAGGCGGCGGTAGGACCGCCCACCCGGTCAGCATATTGAGAAAAGTCCGCCTCGGCCTTATCCCCTTCCAGAAGCTGGGCGCTTTTTCGGGAGATCATCGACCAGTTGATGCCCAGTTCGGTCAAGCAGCCGGATTCGATCTCCAGAAGCTGAGCCGAGATTCTTATCTGATCGGTCTCCTTGTCCAGTATCTTGACCAGGCGTTTGATCTTTTCTATATGCTCGGGTGTGTCGCGGATAACCAGAGAGTTGGTGCGATCGTCCGTATCAATGGTGCCTCTCTGAGAAATCACCGCCTTCATCGACTTCACCATATCCTTGGCTGTGCCGTGCCTTACCGATATAACCGTCGTCTCCAGGGAGACCATTGCATTTTGATCTGCTTGACGCTTTTCTAAGAGGGCCTGTTCTTCAAGGAACTCCGGAGTGGGAAGCACCCGAATGAAATTCCCCTCTTCCACTCCAGTCAGTCTATAAGTCTTCAACAAAATGTCCAGCGCCTCTCGCCAGGTCACATCCTGCAATGTCAAGGTCACCGAAGCCTGGACTGAAGGAGCAGCCACGATGTTGACATCTCCGAAATCTGCCAGAAAGCTCAAAACCGAATGCATATCCGCATTTTGTAACTTTAATGCGGTGATGGTCTTGTCATTTTTTTCGTATTGAGAAGGCTCTGCCAGAGTTTTCCCGACCCCCGTCAGAGCGGAAATCAATACGGCCAGAGGAATGCAGATTCCCAGAATCGCTCCACAATACCTGAGCCATCCTTTCCTTTGAAGAATCATTTTCATGCGTTACCTCTCTTTTAATATTCCCGGTTAAGTTCCAAAACCACAATTTGATATCCGCCATATTCCTCGATATGAAAGATCGCCCTATTATCTTCAACGGTGATTACATATCCGTTTTTGATTCTATCCCCACTCATTAGAATGTAACCAAAGCCCTCCACATCTTCCAACAAAGCTCTATTTCCTTTTTCATCCTTTAAGATTCCCACCAGTCTCAAATTTTCAAAAAGAGGTTGGGGCGTTTCTCCAAAGTTTATCTCTTCTCTCTTGGTTAAAGGCAGGAAAATGTCCCTCTTGGTTCCGGGATTGTAATAAACCATTCTTCTTTGAGGAACCAACGCCATTTCAGACTCCTGGCGGCTCTGAATTATCATCGAGTTATCCACCATTGGTTCGGTCTCCCTGGCCACTGCCGGTTCAGGACCCAGAATTGTACCAATTCCCTTTTGAATAGAACCTGGAGCGTGCGTGGACACATCCTCTTTCCTCTCAGCCTCAACCCTCGCCATCTTTTCCTTTTCGGCCCTCTCTGCCAGAGAAGACTGCTCTTCCGGAAAAGGACCCAATGGAACCGGAGATCGACTTATCCGCCTTCTTGGAGAATGTGGTTTAGACAGACTTGGTTTGAAGCTTGACTGAGAGACAGTAGGTGCTTTTTTCTTCTCAACTTTTGTTTGCGCTGTGGACTTCAAGGCTAATTTTGCAGATGCAGATGAAACATCCTTAGGGGTCTTTTCCTCTTCAATCCTTGGTGAGAATTTCGGCAGTGGCAAGGCTGGTTGCTGTTCGATGACCGGGGAAACCCTCTCCTCCATCCTTGTGTCTTCAACCTCGGATTGTGGCTCAAATAACACAACCGGCTTCTCTTCTACAGCCAAAACGTTCTTACCTGTATCGGCGTAGCTAACCGCTTTTCTGTAGATTCTCTGTTTCTGAACGGGTTCAGCTTTCTCCTTTTCAGCGACTGTTAATTCAGGTGAATCTTCAATACCGAAAGGAGAAGTTTGGGATTGTTCAGACTTCAGCTCTTTCTGGGGAATTGCCTCAGCTAAAGCCACTTTTGTCTGCCTTTTTCCCATTGCCATCTTTTGATCCTTGGTCTCCTCTTTAACTGCCATCCATATAGGAAAATCCGGGTCTTGGTTGGTCATAATGGCAATGGAGGCTTTTTTTCCTGTCTCGGTGTCAACCACCTTGTAAACCACCGGACCTTTCAGGTCCAGAACGACTCTGACGATTCTCTCCGGCATGGCTTGAAACTGGCTGGTGCGAATGGCCTCTATCATGCCCGGGGGAAGCCCCTTTTTAAAGTTATGTTGGGGTAAACCAAAAATAGCATCCTTACAGTCGATAATCACCCGATAAGGTTTCCCCTCCTTTGCTTCCTCTGTGGAGTGAATAAACTCAAAAGGTTTGTCCGCATATATACAGACTTTGGTGAAGTTTCCTTCTTTTTCTAAGCTGATGTTTTCGATTCGGCAACTTCCCCGGGCTGAATCGGCAGAAACAGAAAGCATCCAACCAAAGAGGAATGTCAATATAACCACAGATAGTTTGGTTCTATAATTTATTCTCATGTATCACCCTTTTTAGAATTCTATCTCTCTAAGCCTCTCTTCTTCCCTTACATAGTAAGTGGTAAGCTTCAGCGACGCGGTGATGCTTCTATCCTTCTCCATGCCCTTTTGCTCGTCTTCTGCAAGTGCAGCGATGGTCACACCGGACACATTCGCCAGGAAGGGAAAGTTGGCCACGTTGCTGAAGAAGCTCCCCAACCTGTGATATGATCCGGTTAGCTCTATGTCAAAAGAACTGGTATTATAAAAGCCCTCGGACATCGGCTCTTCCGGGATAATCTGCATGATTCCGGTTCTGTTGCTCTGCGCCGCGGAGTGCATCTGAATCAGAAACAGAGGTATCTGCTTTTCTTCCGGCAGCAGGCGCTCCACCCGGCGATATCTCTTCAGCAGCCTATGGTATTCCTCCTTCAGGCTCTC
>JAGMBK010000028.1 GCA_023129805.1 Candidatus Zixiibacteriota bacterium
GCTCTCCTACGAAGTCGCCACCGAGAAGGCGGCGCTTGTGAGTGGTGAAAAGGTTGAAGAAGGCGTGTTCGTAGTCAGTTACACCCCACTCTGTTTCCGTCCCGATCACGGAAAAATCAAAGTGTCCCCAGCGTCCCTTCAAACGCAGAAGTTTACCCGACTCTTCCCAGTCTGATTCCGGCGAATACAACGCCAAAAGACTGAAGCCATTTTTTAACTGCCAGTCAATGCGAAGTGCGTTACGTCCCGGCTGTTCATAGGTGGGGTCCAGAAGATCCTTGAAATTAAATACGTCAGTAGGATTGAAGGCATAACCGGTGCCAAGTGATATCTGCTGTTTTCCCACCATCAAGTCAAATGAGGCAAAAGACAAACGCAGGTAAGCATTGTCCAGAAAATTTCGATCATCATAGGTGAACCGGTAACGGTGTCTCATAAATGGGTGAACCGATGAAGAAATATTTTGCGGAATAAAATCCAAGAAGTTCCAGTCGCATTTTCCATGGTAGACTATCCAGTCAAAATTCGCCCCAAATTCCACGTTTTCGCTCGGATTACTTTTCAAATCCACCCGAAGCTTGTTGGATTGCAGTTGATAGTGATTCTTGTTTACATAGATACCGGTGAATTGCGGCTCAAAATATCCAAAGATGTCCACCTCTTGAGCACCTAGTTGCGTGATTAACAACAAAGGGAGAAGACCGGCATAAAGAAACCTTCTCATTTCTTCATCCCCCTTTGCGTGAAAAGGTCATCTGCCAAATTCACCTTATAGGTTACCTCAAGAAACTCCATGCTGGTCTGGGTCCGGTCCAGTTTGTTATACATCACCATTTGCATAGGCGTGGGTATGTTATCAATCACTTTAATATCGCTGCACACCAGCTGTTTTTCCAACAGGGTGGAATCATCATCGTGATAATAATCCACAACCAGCGGGACGAAGCTCTCCTTGTCGACCCACATCACCAGTTTTGAATACCCGGATGAGCTTTTGGGTTTGCGCTTCAACTCCAGCTTAAAACAAAGCTTTCCCTCCTTTTTTTCTTCCCTCAAAAGATGGGCCCCAAACTCGTCAATGAAGGCATTCCCTGCTCCCATATCTTCATAGGAGAAATCGCTACCTTCCATCTTTTGTTTCTTTGCGTGGGTAGCCAGCTTCCTGACCCGGCGGGTGCGTGGAAAGTAAATCCAGATATCATCTGAATTGTTGAGCATCAAGATCACCTGTCCCTTTACCCGGCTGGGTTCTAAGTATTTCATGAGTGTCTTCTCACCGTGATTCGCAGAGTATGCCAGATAAACAAAGGTGCGGGTTTTCTTGGAGGTGGTCATTATGGTCATCTTCATCTTAACTTTCGATTGTGCCGGATTCATTACCCGGGTAACCTTTTGAATAATTGTGTCCGCAGTTATTATTCCGGTTTGAGCACAGGCACTCTTCACACAGAAAAGTTCAATGCATAAGATAAGGGGAATGAACGTTTTTAATCTCATAGGGCCTTTCTCCCGATCATGATATTTTTCTTAATGATGAGATATTTTCAACTTTTAATCCCTCAATATTATCCTCGGATTATTAATTAAAAAAATAAGTTTGTCAATACTTTTATAGTTTAGTTTTAGCTTTACACTCGCTAAGTCTCCAGTTCCCTGTCAGACAGCTTCGCAGCCCGACCTATCTTTAAAGAGAAGTTGGGGATCCTATCCCGAACACAACACCGGGATAGGTTACCGCTGACCTCCAAAAACAGATGGTGGCGCCATATGATTTATCGAAGATGCAGGGGGTGTTTTTACATCACCCTGAAGTTCGGGCGGACAAAGAGGTGCGCCCCTACGTAGTCTCAATTTTTATTGCTAATCTTTTTCTTGAGTGTCGGATAGTCCAAATGGTCCTCAGGATACATAGGAACAGCCCGACTTACAGGTCTGTGGATGTCCGGGAGGCGTTTAGGATTGCATCCCGAACAGAACAGTGGGATAGGTTACCGGTGATCTACAAAATATATAGATTATGGTGGCACTATCTTTTTTCTGCCTCTCCGGTCATGGGGACGAAACGAACCGGGATGGCATTCATCTTTTTTATTCCCGTCTCGGTCTTGGTTATCACCATCAGCTCCTGGAAAACATCACCCACCGGTATGACCAATCTTCCTCCCACTTTGAGCTGATCCACCAGTGGTTGAGGAATATGGTCTGGTGCTGCAGTCACAATTACACCATCAAAAGGCGCATATTCCTTCCACCCCTGATAGCCATCTGCACATCTGATGGTGACGTTTTCGTATGCCATCTCCTGCAGCCTCTTTTCTGATAGCTCAGCCAGAGAGCAGATGATCTCGATGGTGTAAACTTCTTTGGCAATCTCCGCTAAGATAGCCGCCTGATAACCTGAGCCTGTACCGATCTCTAAGATCTTTTCTCCTCCTTTCAAACCCAGAAGCTCAGTCATCAAGGCGACGATGTAAGGTTGGGAGATGGTTTGACCTTCCCCGATGGGCAAAGGACCGTCGCTGTAAGCCTGATCTATCAAGTTCTCGGGGACAAAAAGATGGCGAGGCACCTTTCGCATGGCATCCAGAACTAACTTGTCTCTGACTCCCCTTACCTCTATCTGGGTTTTCACCATTCTCTCTCTTTTTTCGGCATAAACATTTCCTTCAGATTTTTGGTGTTTCATCCTAGCTTCCTTATTTTTCGACTCCTTGCAAGAGAAAGGAGAGAGAAGGATAAAAAACATTGGAATCCACAAAAAGTGAGCTTTTAGCATATCTGATCATCTTCTTTCTTTGGTTTGAGAACCGAGATAATGATAAATGAAAAATGAGGCGGTGTCAATGATTTATTTCTTGTTATTTAGCATCGACAATGTAAATATTGGAACTGTTGAATTGACCCACCTCGGGGCAAGATGAGTTTTCCCACTATGGCGAAAGATAGCTTGGTGGCTTCTAAATGCTTGTGGAAAAACAGCATAATTTTTAGGACATAATTTGACCATCGAGATAGCGGAGGTCAAGGATATGTTTCCGAATCCACAGAAAAGAATTGACAAAACTGGATTTTCTATTATTTTACATATTGGGTGATAATGTTATTTGGAGGAAGGAAAGTTTTGTTTGCCTAGCTACGATTCGAAAATTTATTCTTTTACCTTAACGACATCTCTTTTAACTCCCAACTTTCAAGGAGGTTAACATGTTAAACTCTAAAGGTTTAAACCGGCTTAAGCTCTTAGGGCTTCTGCTCTTGGTGTTGTGCTGGTTCTCTTTTAGCTCGACGCCTTTATGGGCTGAGTCTAACCCAGAATGGATAGAGTTCATTCCAGGGACGGAGAAGGCCCCTCAAATCAATGTCCTGGGGTCAAATTTTGAACAGGTGGTCCTTGATATTCAGATATTCGGCATGTGGTCTGAGGAGGTGGCAACCAAGGGGGGGATTTTCAATCGGCTCAGCATACCGGAATGTGGCATAACCAATGTTATCGGTGAACCAAATCTGCCAATGCTCAGAAAAATGATTCAGATCCCTTATGGGGCTGAAGTAGATGTGGAGGTGATCTCTTCTGAGTTTGAGGAAAAATCCTTAGAGGAATTGGGTATACTTAATCGTATCATCCCCATCCAGCCGCCCATCCCCAAAATCGAAGGTGCCTGGGAAGCAGCAGAGTTTGTGATCCATGAGGCTGCCTATCAAACAAACAGCTTTTATCCGACAGAATTGGCCAAGAAGGGGGAAATAGGTATCATCCGAGGACATAGATTTGTAACTGTAGAGATCTCCCCTGTCAGTTACAATCCGGTGTCGGCCAAATTGAAGGTATACTCCTATGTAAGGGTGCGGGTCAATCTGAGTGGCTCGAACAGAGCCAAAACCGAGGATATGCTCTATCGGTATGCTTCTCCGCCCTTTGAGGAGATGTGCCGGGATATGTTCATCAACTATTCGGCATATCAAGATATAGTCAAAGGAGCACCGGATTTGCCCATAGGCTATCTTATCATCGTACATAACGATTTTGAAGCTCAGGCAGCCCCACTGGCAGAATGGAAGAGAAAGAAGGGTTTCCATGTGACGGTGGCAACCACCACCGAGACCGGGACATCCACCACCAGTATCAAAAATTACATTTCAGAGGCTTATAACAACTGGCCTATTCGTCCCACTTACGTCCTTTTCTTTGGAGACGTCGGCTGGATACCTACCTACAACGGAACATACAGCTATAGCGCCACCGACCTTTACTATGTGCAGATGAATGCAGATAGATTCGCCGATATTTACCGAGCCAGATTTCCGGTGCGCAACACCACCGAGGCAACCGACATGGTGAACAAGCTCCTGTATTACGAAAATCCCACCTCGCCGGACATGGAGTGGATGAGGCATGAGTGCTTTTTGGCTTCGTCTGACTATGGTCAAATGGCGGAGTTCACTCACCGATATGTGATCCAAAACTATGTTGTGCCCAATGGGGGGATAGTGGACACCGTCTGGCAACGTCTGGGGGGCGGTACTCAGGATATCTTTGACTGTGTAAATGGTGGAACTTCCGTTCTTTGCTACTCCGGGCACGGTTATTCCGGTGGATGGGGATGCGTGCCGTTCAATCAAACCAACGTTCAGAACCTCTCCAATGCGAACGAGTATCCTCTGGTGCTCTCCCATGCTTGCACTACTAATCCTTTTGATCAAACCGAGTGCTACGGGGAGACCTGGGTCAAGGAGGCAAACAAGGGCGCCATAGCGTTCTGGGGAGCTTCCGCCTCCTCTTACTGGGACGAGGATGACATTCTGGAAAAAAGGATGTTTGAAGCGGCATTTGATGATGCCTGTTATTCGGTGGTGGCAATGACCGATATGGCTCTGTGGTATCTTTCAGAATACTATGGTGGAGGGGGACGTACGAATTACTATTTTGACATGTACAATGTGAATGGTGATCCTTCGGTTGATATCTGGACTTATATTGCCGACGGCTTGGTGGTGACTTTCCCTGGTACCATCCCCATGTTGCCCTCCTTTGCCGTGGAAATTACGGTTGAAACTACAAGCAAAGGTCCTTTGTTTGGAGCTTTGGTTTGTTTGAGAAAGGGAGCGGAGGTTTTTGAGACCGGATACACTGATTCCAGCGGTCAGGTGACGCTCTATGTCTCACCCACCACGGTGGGCTATATGGAACTGACCATCACCGCCCACAATCAGCTTCCTTTTGAGGGCTCCATAAACGTCAACCCGCCGGGAGCTTACGTGACCTTCGAAAGCTACAGCATTGACGATGACAGCCTGGGAGAGAGCCAGGGTAACGACGATGGTAAGGTTGATTTCGCAGAGACAATCGAGTTGTTTATTGACCTGAAGAATTCTGGTGATTCCAGTGCCCATGATGTGTATGCGATCCTTTCCACCACCCATCCGCTGGTCAATGTCATCGACGATTATGCATTTTGGGGAGAGATTCCCAGCGGAGGGACTGTGACATCTCAGGATGCTTTTGTCTTTTTCGTCTCGCCAGACATACCCGATCTGGAGGTCATCACCTTCCAGCTGGATATCCAGGCTACCAATGGAAGCTGGACCTACGATGATGTGACTATAGTAGCGCACGCTCCGGTGCTGGTATACTCCTCTAAAGAGACCGATGACATCGGAGGAAATGGTAACGGAAAGCCTGATCCGGGTGAAACCTGTGATATGACCATAACCTTGAAAAACGACGGCAGCCAGGGGGAAATTCAGGTGACGGCTGATTTGGTTTCTTACGATCCTTATGTTACTATTACCGTTTCCAGCGCATCCTATCCGGACATACCAGCCGGCGGAACAGGCAGCTCTCTTACCCCCTATCGATTTACGGTGGAACAGGATTGTCCCCTAGGGCACAAGGCTTCCATGATCTTGCAGATCAGCGGCTGGGGTCCTTATTACACCGAGGAGACATTCGATGTCTTGATAGGTCAGAGGCCCATTTTGTTTGTGGACGATGATGGAGGAAAATCTTACGAGAGTTACTTCATCTACGCTTTAGATTCGGTGGGATCTGCATATGATGTGTGGACCTATGAAACTCAAGGATGCCCAGCCGATTCTGTCCTGGAACTCTATCAGGCGGTGGTGTGGAGCACAGGAGATGATTATGGAAGCTTTTCAGATCCTGCAACCTTAAATGCCACAGATCAGGCGCGACTGATGACTTATCTGGACAACGGCGGATGCTTGTTCTTCTCCAGCCAGGATTTTCTTTTAGATAACAATCCCAACACCTTCATCACCAACTATCTGCATGTGGCAGGGCATGACGATGATGAGACCATCACTTCGGTAGCCGGGATTCTTGAGGACACCATCTCCGACGGAATGTCTCTCAGCTTAAGTTATCCGTTTTATAATTTCTCAGATCATATAGTTCCCGGAGCAGGTGCTGTTGGAATCTTCTATGAAACTTCAAAGGCTTTTTCCGTTCCCAGAGAAGGAGTGCAGATAGACCGGACTTCTGAAGCGGGAGCCGGTGCTGGTCTGGTTGACTATTGCGCCTTGCGCTATCCTGCTTCAGGATCCTCAATCTACAAGGTGGTCTTCTTTTCATTTCCGTTTGAGGCGGTTCCTCAAACCGGCACCTATCCCAACAATTCCTACACCCTTATGCGGCGTATCACGAGTTGGTTCGGAGTGGGCAAACCTCCCACATTTACACACGGAGATGCTAACGGAGATGGGATGATAGATCTGGCAGATGTAGTTTTCCTGATTAGTTATCTGTACAAAGGTGGCATCCCACCGACTCCGTTGGAAGCTGGTGATGTCAATTGCGATGGTGAGATAAACTTAGCCGATGTTGTCTATTTGATCAACTACCTGTACAGGGGTGGGCCCGCACCACCTTGTTAGGATAAACGAAACCTGAGTTTGTCCGGTGCAAAGCGACCCCCGACTTTTTGAAAGGTTGGGGGTCGTTTTTTTATTAAAAAAAGAGGGTCAGTGCACCTTGCCCCGCAACAGAGACTCTCGTTGGCAACGGACGCCTCGTCCGTTACCCTTTGATTGTTAAAAAGGAACTCAGTCCGAGAGAAGGGTTCATCCTGAAGGGCCTATCTGGAGCGGAAAGGTTTAAGGGTGAAACAAAAAGAGCTTGATTTTTTGATGAAAACAGGGTAGCATATATCTCAAAGATGAGAAGAAAAAACGAAAGAAGGGAAGGGGATACGGTTAAAACAGCGAAAATGGCATTTACATCATAAAGTTGCGCGAAACGACCGCAAGGATTTGGTATGAAGAAGATCCATTATCCGATTGATAAAAACAAGTGGCATCCCAGCCTTATTCCGGGACCGGTGGTTCTTATTTCTACTTATGACTCAAAAAAACGACCTAACATCGCTCCGAAAAGCTGGCTTCAGATGGTCTCCTTCAAACCTCCAATACTTATGTTTTCTGGCACCAAGGGGAATACGACCGAGAGAAATATCCTTGAAAGCAGGTGCTTTGGTGTGAATTTTGTAGATTCCTCCATGGCTTCAGAAGTCTATGGATGCATTAAATGGTCTGGTCGGGAAAGAATTGAAAAAACAGGCTTCACCATCATTGAAGCTTCAAAGATAAATGCGCCTCTGGTGGACGACTGCAAAGCTCATCTTGAATGCCGACTTCACGCTACCTGCGAGGTGGGGAGTGGTTTCGTTATTTTCGGTGAAATTGTTGTTGCTTTGATTTGGGAAAAGATATTAAGCGTTTCCGCCAAAGGCGGATCTGCCTATGGCAGAGAACCTGAAAAAAGATACCAATTCTTAGACCAGATCGTTTTTCTTGAAGAAGGAATGTTCTCAAAAATCAACAAAGTTTCTGAAGTGAAATAAAGCCGTTGACAAGTAATATGAGCAATGATAAATTGCCAACATAAACCCAAAAGATTGGAGATCCCGCCAAAGGCGGGAGCTGAGGTGAGAAAGGCTAACAAAATATATATTGGGAAGTAATTTATACAAGTTTGATATACACTATAAGAGAAGGGCTTTTAGATATTCATAATTCAAAGGACCTGATGGAAAATGAGAAAAGATGAGGCTGAAAAAGTAGTTGACATAATTCTTGAGTGTGATGGTGGTTGTAAATATTGTGTTTCCAGCCTATTAAATTTATTCCTTGCTAGTTTCAATGAATACGAACACATTGCAAAGAAAGCCTTTAAAGATAAATTTGGGATAGACCTTGAAGATTTTTTGAATCAATCACAAAAAAAGCATAGGTGCTGAAAAATGCCTGACAAAAAATATGGCAAACCGGCAAGACCCTCTGAACTCTGGAACAAAGAAAACAGGATAACATGAGGCTAAACGTGAGAAAAAAAACAAATAAAGCGAAGGGGATACAGTTAAAATAGCGAAAGGGATAATTATATCATATTGAACACCACGCACATTGCTTCAGCAAACTGGCAAGGGTTATTTCCGATTTTGGTGGCATAAACGAAGCATGTTCGGTTGTCTTGAGTCAACTGAAACGGAGAGTAGAATCAGTTTAAACGATGAAGAAGACAGAAAAGGTTAAATTAGAGAAAACTCTGAGCTCCTACTTTAAAGAAATCCATAAGATTTATATAGCCGGTGACTTCAGAGAGGAAAGCTTTTATCCGGCACTTAAAAAGCTGATTGAAGAGTGCTCTCAACTTTTTCAAAGGCAAGCCAGAGCAAACGTGCTTGTTCTACCTAAAAGGACAGAAGCAGGAATCCCTGATTTCCGTATTGGCAAAGATGGTGAAATCGTTGGATATGTTGAAGCAAAGACACCCGATTCTAACCTTAATGAAATCGAAGACTCCGAGCAACTCAAAAGATATAGGGGCTCTCTGCCAAACCTTATTTTAACTAATTTCTTAGAATTCAGACTATATAAGCAAGGCGATCCCACAGATAAGGTAGAAGTAGGGCGCCGATTTACTTTGCAGCGTTTAAAGCACCCTCCCGTTCCTGAGAAGTTAGGTGAATTTTTCGAACTCTTGGAAAAGTTCTTCTCCTTTTCCACGCCCAAGATTAAGAAATCATCAGACCTCTCAATTGAGCTTGCAAAACGAACCCGATTCCTTGAGCATATCTTGCAAGAAGAGCTTTCCCGCGAGAATGAAGAAGTGACAAGATTTTATAAAGCCTTTCAGGAGGAGCTTATAGAGACCTTGACAAAGGAGAGGTTTGCTGACCTTTATGCTCAAACTATTACCTATGGGCTTTTTGCGGCCAGAATGAAGGTACAAAATGGCTTCAAAAGAGAAACGGCATGGAAATTCATTCCTGAAAGCCTGCCGTTGCTCAAAGAAATATTTTATTCTATGATCGGACCCCATTTTCCGGAGTCTTTGATCTGGATTGTGGATGAGATAAGCCAACTCCTTGAAAAAGCAGAAATTTCTTCAATTCTGAAGGAGTTCAAGACTACTCGATGGGAGGAAGACCCGGTAATTCACTTTTACGAAACTTTTCTCACTACTTATAATCCTAAGGAAAGAGAGCGGTTGGGGGTTTACTATACTCCTTTACCTGTTGTTTCTTATATTGTAAGATCCATTCATAAACTTTTGAAAACGAAGTTTGCAAAGTCTGAAGGGCTTGCCACAAAGGATGTTACCCTTCTTGATCCAGCCGCCGGAACCTTGACTTTTGTAGTTCAAGCCATCAAACAAGTCCAAAAAGAGTTGGAAGAGAAGAAAAAGAAAGGGCTCATTAAACCCTATATAGAAGAACACATTCTTCCTCATTTCCATGCCTTTGAGATTTTAGTTGCGCCTTACACAGTAGGGCATTTCAAAGTTTCTATGGTCTTAGAGGAAATGGGTTACCGGTTTAAGGAAGATGAACGATTCAAATTCTACCTCACAAATACTCTGGAGATGAAAGAACCCGGGGAGATTAGTTTTCTCATCGACCTTACCAGAGAAGGGCAAGAGGCTAAAAGGATAAAGGAAGAAGTCCCGATTCTGGTTGTCCTTGGCAATCCTCCTTATTCAGTTAGTTCAGAGAATAAGTCGGACTTTATCGAAAACTTGATGGATGATTACAAAGAGGATGTGAGGAACGAGCGAAATATCCAGCCACTTTCTGACGATTATTTAAAGTTCATTCGATTTGCTCACTGGAAGATAGCCCAAGCAGGTAAAGGAATCTTAGGATTTATTACCAACAACTCTTACCTTTCGGGAATAATCCATCGAGGCATGAGAAGAAAACTTCTGGAGACCTTTGATGAGATTTACATCCTGAATCTTCATGGCTCTTCACGAATTGGGGAAAAGACACCCGAAGGCGGTAAAGATGAAAATGTGTTTGACATTCAGCAGGGAGTTACCATTGCCCTTTATGTGAAATTGCAAAAACCAGAGAAAGAGAAAAAGATATACTATGGCGACCTCTGGGGATTGAGGAGCGAAAAATATGATTATTTGATGAAGAATGACATAAAAACAACCAAGTGGCAGAAACTTGAACCAGTAGCACCATATTACTTCTTTGTCCCTAAGGATTTCGCCTTGCAAGAGGAGTATGAGAAATTCTGGAAGGTGACGGAGATTTTTAACTTATATAGAAGTGGAGTTTCTACCTTGAGAGACCACTTTGTTGTCGCTTTTAATGAACAAGAACTTGTTAGTAAAATACATGTTTTTAGAGGTAATCTAGAAGACGAAATTATAAAGAAAGCGTTAGATTTGAAAGATACAAGAGACTGGAATCTTCATGAAGCAAGGGAAAATTTTAGAAAATCTAATTTTAGAGATTTTATAAAGAAATATTCTTATAGACCTTTTGATATAAGGTTAATCTGTTATGAACAATCGCTATATGACAGAGGTTGTTCCCGCATAGAATTTATGAGCAATTTTTTCCGGCCTAACTTTGGCTTAATTTTAAGAAGAACATCTGGAAAGGATTGGCAGCATGTTTTTGTGACAACCAATATTATGGATATGAATTATTTGAGGGCAAGAACTTACGTTTTTCCCCTTTACCGCTATCCGGGTGAATCCCGAGGACGACTTTTTGATAAGGAAACATCTAATGCAAAACACATTCCCAATTTCAAACCTGAGTTTTTGCAGGCAGTAAAAAAATGTATTGGTAAAGAGTCTACCCCAGAAGAGATTTTCTATTATATATACGCTGTCCTTTACTCTTCTACCTATCGCATGCGTTATGAGGAATTTCTCAAGATAGATTTTCCGAGGATTCCTCTGCCCTCCCCGCCAAAGGCGGGTCTGCCTATGGCAGAAAACAAAGCTTTATTCAAAAAATTGAGCAATTTTGGACAAGAGCTTGTTGATCTTCATTTGCTCAAGCATTCATCCCTTGATGACACAGAGATTGGTTTTCCAAAAGGTGGCTCCAATACGGTGGAAAAGGTTATGTATGATGAACAGAACCAGAGAGTTTTCATAAACAAAGAACAGTACTTTGATGGCGTTTCAAAGGAAGTGTGGAAATATCGAATCGGAGCCTATCAGGTGATGGAGAAATATCTGAAGGACAGAAAGAAGCGGAAGCTTTCTCTTGAAGAGACTAACCATTATATTAAAGTAGCAAAAGCCATTCGATTAACAATTGGGCTACAAGAAAAGATTGATGAGGTCTATGGAGAAAGTGAAATTTAAGACATCACATCATCTAACACAGCACAAAAAATTCAACCTTTGGGCTGATTGAATACCACATACGTTGCTTCAGCAAATAGCCAAAAGAGCGGAAGGCGGAAAAAAGGAAATGGAGATGTAGAAAATGAGTAAAGAGACGATAGATGTAGCGCTTGCAATAGTTCAAATAGCGATGTTAATCGCTTTGATCCTATATGTAATAAAAACATGGCAAATTGCTTCTGCCTCCAAGAGATCAACGGAAGTATCGGAAAAGATTCTTAAAGAAATGAAAGAATCTCGAGACCAAGAGGTTGCACCATATGTAGTTACCTACTTTGATATCCCTTACGGAAAACATTGGATATACCTCGTTGTAAGAAATGTAGGCAAAAGTGTTGCAAAGAATGTCAAGCTGGAATTTCAACCCTCACTTAAGAATACCGAGGGAGAGGAGATAAACGATATACCTCTCATAAAGGAAGGAACTGCCTCAATTCCTCCAGGATATAAAATACGAACCTTTTTTGATAGCGCAATTTCCTATTTCAACAAAAGAGAGTTACCATTAACCTATAAGGTGAAAGTTTCCTATTCTGGAGGGTTACGAGCAGACATGAGAAGCACGGAACAAATAATGGATTTATATGCATTCAAGGGTCTATCTTTTCTGGATGAGAAAGGAGTGCACGAGCTTGTAAAGGAAGTCGAAAAGCTTGTTAAATACAATAACGGGATGAAGCAGGAGTTGAAGAAGGTAGCAGATAGTTTAGCCAGTGGGATTTGGCTCAAGAACCTAGAGGTTTTGACGACCGGTTTACTCTTAGAACCAGAGGTATGGAAGTCTAGCGCTTTGTCAAAACTAATTGAATTTAAGACACTATGGATGTCTGTTTATGGTGGAGCACGCGAAAAACTCTGGGGTCAGTTTCTTGCAGATTTCAAAAATAGATCGGCTATCATTGCATCGCAGATTCGGATTATTGCTTGCTCCGCCCCCACCAATATTTCATCTGAACTAACAGGTGGCTTGGTTGTAATTGCGGCCAAATTGTCTGAGTTAGCAAGAGCACATTTTCCGCCTGACGGAGGCAAATCAGTTGATGCCTTTGATACACTTGGTGCCAAGATTATAAGCCTTATAGATGAAACTATCGGACAAATTGAACTACATAGGGAAGGCTCTTGAGGTCGTAGAGAGATCTTTGGAAAATATGAATGTAGCTTTAGTTCATGATTGGTTGACCGGGATGAGAGGAGGAGAGAAGTGTCTGGAGATTCTGTGTGAGCTTTTTCCGGATGCAACCGTCTACACCCTTTTGCATAAGAGGGGCTCGGTCTCAGAGACCATTTCCCGGATGAAGATTAAAACCTCATTCGTTCAGAATCTCCCCTTCTCTTCAAGTCACTATCAAAAATATCTTCCCCTTTTTCCCACGGCCATTGAGCAGTTTAACTTAACAGATTTTGATCTGGTCATCTCCTCCAGCCATTGTGTTGCCAAGGGGGTGATCACCTCTCCGGAGACGTGCCATATCTGCTATTGCTATACCCCTATGAGATACGCCTGGGAGATGTATTATATCTACTTCTCCCAAAATAGTGTCAGTCCGCTTATCCGCTGGAGCATCCCATTTTTCATGAATTATCTGAGAACCTGGGATGAGAAATCCGCTGACCGGGTGGACCACTTTGCAGCAATCTCGGAGAACGTAAGAAGACGAATCAAAAAACACTATCGCCGGGATTCCGAGGTGATCTATCCTCCGGTGGATACAGAGTATTTTGATTTAAGTAGGAAGGAGGGGGAGTATTATCTTGTGGTCTCCGCTTTAGTTCCTTATAAGAGGATCGATTTGGCTATTTTAGCTTTCAATGAGCTGAATCTTCCTCTTGTGGTTATCGGCGAAGGCTCGGAGAAAAAAAAGTTGATGAAAATTGCAAAGAAAAATATTAAGTTTATGGATTGGCTAGCTGGTTCTGAGTTGAAAAGGTATTATGCAGAATGCAGGGCTTTGATCTTTCCGGGAGAGGAGGACTTTGGCATCGTGCCGGTGGAGGCTCAGGCTTGCGGTAAGCCGGTGATAGCATTCGGAAAAGGAGGAGTGACCGAATCAGTCAAAGGAGCCTATCCGGATCAAGAGATCACCTCCTGGCACACGGGAATATTCTTTTACCCTCAGACCAAAGATGCCTTAATTGAAGCAGTGCAGTATTGCAATTTGGTCAGATTCGATCCGGAGCGCATAAGAGAGCACTCACTTCGGTTTGACAAAAAGAACTTCAAAGAGAAGATAAAAGAATTCATAGAGATAAAATTCGAGGAGCATAGAAAAAATCTAAGATGAAAAAAGAGACCTTCAGGCACATATTTCCGTTTTTTCTTTTCTTGGCGGATGTGATAATTATCTTCTCGTCGATCCTTTTAGCTTACTGGGTGAGATTCTATTCCCTTTTGACCGAAATCGTTCCAGTCACCAAAGGGATCCCCCCCCTGTCTTTTTATCTTTACGGTTCGATTTTTGTGGTGGTGGTGTGGGTGGCAGTGTTCAATGCCTATGGACTTTACAAAAGCACCCGACCCAAGTCCGCTTTCGATGAGTTCTATCTTTTAGCCAAAAGCGCCACCCTGGGATTTCTGGTGGTGCTGGCATTCACCTTCTTTTATCGGGACACTTCATATTCTCGCGCTACTTTGGTGGCATCCTGGATTTTGGGCATAGTTCTGCTTTATGGAGAAAGAAGGCTCATGGCAAGAGTGGAACGCCATTTTACCAAGCGCGGCTATGGGGTGAAAAAGGCGATAATAGTGGGAACCGGAGAGATGGGGCTCTCACTTTATAAGAGATGGAAGGAAAATCCTCAACTGGGGTTTAAGCTTATCGGTCTGGTGGAAGGTGGAGGAAAATATGAGGAACAGACCAATCCTATGGTTGCTCCAGACATACAGGTTTTAGGAACCATAGACGATCTTTCCCGGATAATTAAAGACGAGAACGTGGAGCTTGTGATTTTGGCTTTGCCTTTGTCCTATCATCACAAAATCATGGAGATCATCTTAGGCTGTGAGGACTTGAAGGTGGAATTTCAGATAGTGCCGGATATGTTTGAGATCATGGCGGCAAGAGCAAAAGTCGTCTCCCTGGACGGAGTACCTTTAATTTCCCTGGGACGCACCCCGCTGGAGGGATGGAACAGAATTTTGAAAAGATCTGTGGATGTAACCCTTTCTGCTGCCGGACTGGTGCTTCTTTCCCCTGTTTTTGCGATACTTGCAATTTTAATAAAGCTTGATTCCAAAGGGTCAGTGTTTTACAAGCAGGAAAGGCTGGGCAGGGACGGGAAAAGATTTATTCACTATAAGTTCAGATCCATGATAGAAAATGCGGAGGAGAAGACCGGACCAACCTTTGCTCAGGATGATGATCCTCGTAGAACTAAAGTAGGGGCATTCATGCGAAGAAATAATTTTGATGAGTTTCCTCAGCTTTTCAACGTATTGAAGGGGGATATGAGTTTGGTGGGACCCCGTCCAGAAAGAAAATTTTTTGTCGATAAGTTTAAAGAGGGGATACCTCGCTATTTTCTGCGCCACAAGGTCAAATCCGGGATCACTGGCTGGGCGCAGGTGAATGGGTTGAGGGGAAACACATCCATAGAGGAGAGGACAAAGTACGATCTCTTTTATATGGAGAACTGGTCGCTGGCTTTTGATATCAAGATATTGCTTTTGACCCTGAAGGATTGGTTCTCCTCAAAAAATGCATATTAGAAAACCGTCGAATAGGTCTTCGACCATATTCGACCTACAGTTTAATGGTCGTAGGTCCGAAATGTCTCGCCTGTGGCGGGACTTTCGGACTAAGAGCTCCAGCCTGCGTGGTGGAGGGGGGAAATATAGTAAACTCAGTTGGTGTTTTCGCTTGACTTATTCAAATTGTTTATTAAATTAATATCCGTCAAAGGAAGGAAAAAATGGCAGAAAAAGGCAAACGTAAGATAAAACCACAGGTTAGACCGGCGGCAAAAGTTTATAAACCTAAAGACAAATCGGTCTTGCCCTTCACCAGCAAGAACTACATTCTGTTCGCCATTGGCTTGTTTGTCATTGTCTTGGGTTACATTACCCTGGGGTATGGTTCCATCACCTTAGCACCCATACTTCTGGTGTTGGGTTACTGCGTGATCATCCCCCTTGCCATAATAATCAGTGGAGGAAAGGAAAAGCCACCCCAAGCCACAAAGGGGCGTGATCTTTCAACTTGACGCAAACACAGTTTGAGAGTCTGCCGCCTTATAAAAGGCTTTCAACTGTTTTTTTGGGCGGTTAGCTCAGTTGGTTTAGAGTGTCTGCCTTACACGCAGAAGGTCACTGGTTCGACTCCAGTACCGCCCATTTTAGTAAATGGTTCACTGTCGGGGTCGTAGTTCAGTCTGGTTAGAACGCCGGCCTGTCAAGCCGGAGGTC
>JAGMBK010000029.1 GCA_023129805.1 Candidatus Zixiibacteriota bacterium
GTGAGCTCGTCGAACCATAAATCGACTCTCAAGACTCAAAGGAAAAACCACATTCACGGACAACTTTTGTCTGTTTCGGGTCAAACAAAAAAGAATTTTTATGCCAAAAAATAATAAGCGATCGAAAATATCAGAATTTCTGAGCAAAAAGGTTAGTTTTGGATTAATTATAGTGGGTGGTGCGGTGGGGGTTTTGGTCATCTATTTGGTTTTCACTCACTTCTTCCCATCCCCTTCAGAACAAATGATCAAAATGATCGAGGAATCCGAAAGAATCTCCGTGGGCATGACAGATTATCTGAATGGACTTCCGCAAACGCAGAACGCTCAACTGAAAAGACTTTTTGAAAAGGGTTTTTCCTCTTATGAAATTGGCAAGTACATCGAGGCGATATATAACTTCAATTTTTGCTTGCAATTGGAGCCAGAATATTACGAAAGATCGGCAGTTTTGATTATGAATGGGAACTGCTTTATTCTATTGGGCAATCCTGAAAAAGCAGAATTACAATACCGGCGAGCCCGGGCGTTTGCAGAAAGAATTGGAGATAAAAGTGCCCAAGCGGCGGTGTGGGGAAACTTAGGTTTAATTTATCAGACGTTGGGAAACTTAGATAGTGCCCAAACCCTTCATCAAAAAGCTTTGAATCTTTACCGGGAGTTAGGAAGCAAAAAAGAGGAGGCAATTCAATTAGGAAATCTGGGTTTCGTCTTTCAAATCAGAAAGAATTTCGATAGGGCGCTGGGCTATCATCAGGAAGCTTCGAAGATCTTCAAGGAGATCGACTATCCTTTAGGTCAGATAAACCAGCTAAGCCATATGGGCTGGATTTATCAGACTCGACAGAATTTCGACAGCTCATTGGTCCATTATCAAAAGGCGTTGGAGATAAGCAAAAAGATAGGCTTTGCCGAAGCGGAGGCTAGTCAGCTCAGCAACATTGGTCTGGTATATCAAAACAAAGGTCTTCTGGATATGGCATTAGACTATTACCTGCAGGCTTTAGACATAGACAAGAAGACCAGCTTCAAAAGAGGAGAGGCGCAAGATCTTTTGACCATCGGCTGGGTTTATGAGCAGATGGGAAACTTGGATGAAGCCCTAAAAAGATATAAAAGTTCCGTTAGAATAAATCGAAAAGTTGGTTTTAAAAGAGGTGAGGCCAGTGCACTTTCCAGCCTGGGTCTGATCCATCAACGGCAGGGAAATCTGGATGAGGCTTTAAACTCTTTTACCCAAGCCCTGATACTTCACGGGGAGACGGGAAACAAAAAGGCTGAGGCAAATCTGTTGCATATGATTGGTCCCATTTACAAGGCAAGGGGAGATCTGGACAGTGCTCTTGCTACCTATCAGGAGGCCAGGCGAATTTATCGTGAAATCGGCGATGTCAAGAGTGAGGCCAGAGAGCTCAACAATATCGGTCAAATTTATGCAGACCTGGGTAATCTGGAAGAGTCCTTAAAATATTATCAAAGGGTTCTAAAGATAACCAGAGATCTCAAGGATCAATACGGAGAAGCTACTACACTAAGCAATATTGCCTTTGTTTACGTCTCCCTGGGAGATGCAAAGGAAGGTCTTAAGCTTGCCACAGAAGCTTTAGAGATTTTTCAGGAGGTTGGAGCAGAAAAGGAGGCAACAACCGTGGCGGAGAATATAAAAAAGGTGGAAGATTTGCTCAGAAAAGACAATAAAACAAATGACGAATGACGGATAAAGCATGACGAATGACGAATAAAACCATGATGAATGTTGAATGACGGATGATGAATAAAAGCGCGTAGGCAAGCCTTCATGGCTTGCCAGCCAAGCCCTGAGGGCTTGGCTACGCGACTTAAGACTAAGACTGAGACTGAGAAAAAGCAATGACGAATGACGGATAAAGCATAAAGCATGACGGATGAAGAATGACGAATAGGAAATGAATGATATGCCGGTTTATGAGAAATTTGAGGATTTACCCGTGTGGAAGCTGGCCAAAGATCTGACGGTGAAAATATACAAGATCACCAAAGGTGAAAAATTTCGCAGAGATTATGGTTTAGTCGACCAAATTCGTAGAGCATCTATTTCCATTTCAAGTAATATCGCTGAAGGATTTGAAAGGGGATCAAAAAAAGAATTCATCCAATTTCTGTATATCGCTAAAGGTTCTTTAGGTGAAGTGAGAAGTCAACTGCAGGTTTGTTTTGAGTTGGGTTACATAAATAAGGAGAACTTAAATAGCCTTTTATCGCAGAGCTATGATCTGTCGAATCAATTAGGTGCTTTTATTTCATCAATTAAAAAGAGAATTAGAAGTTAATTCGTCATTCGTCATTAATCATTCGTCATCAATCATTCGTCATTAATCATTTCATCCAACATGAACAACGAAATTATCCTACTTCCCGAAGACTTAGTGGACAAAATCGCCGCCGGTGAGGTGGTGGAGCGCCCGGCTTCGGTGGTAAAGGAGTTGGTAGAGAATTCCATCGATGCCGGTGCAAAGAACATAAGTGTGGAAATAAAGAAGGGGGGGATAAAATTTATCCGGGTTACCGATGATGGGGTGGGGATGGATGAGAAAAATTCGGTTCTGGCATTTCAACGACATGCCACCAGTAAGATAAAGGGAGTGGATGATCTTTTCCGGATAACCACATTGGGATTCAGAGGAGAAGCTTTGCCTTCCATTGCTTCGGTCTGTTTCCTGGATTTACTCACCCGAAGCAGTGAAAGCTTAAGCGGAACCAGAGTTAAAATCGAAGGCGGGATCATAAAGGAGAAAAAACAAACGGGGGGGGCTGTGGGGACCTCGGTGGTGATCCGGGAGATATTCTACAATGTCCCGGCGCGGAGAAAGTTCTTGAAGATGGTTTTGACTGAAACCAGACATATAATTGATCTGCTGACCAGATTCGCCATAGCATATCCGGAGATTTCCTTTAAGTTGAAAAGTGACGAAAGAGAGCTTTTTAGCTTCCCCGGAGGAAACGATTTAACACAGAGGGTGGCGGATGTTTTTGGAAAAAATCAAATGGAGAAGATGGTAGAGATAAAAGCTGGAGATGCAAAGCCAACCGTTACCGGATTTGTGGGAAAGCCAGAGATAGCGCGATCAAATCGAGCAGAGCTTTATATTTTCGTGAACCGAAGACCAATCGTCTCCAGATCGCTTTATCATGCGGTGCAAGCAGGATATGGGGAGCTTCTTCCCAAGGGGAAATTTCCCTTCGCCATCATCTTCATAGAAATCGATCCGCGCCAGGTGGACGTGAATGTGCACCCCACCAAAAGCGAGGTCAGATTTGCCGATGAAAGGGGAGTGCATGATTTGGTTTATGCTAAAATCAAAGAGTCTTTGACCTCTCCACAGATAATAACGGATCTTAGAACAACTGAAAAAAAGGAAGAGCCTTTCCAACCTGATACCTCCAGGAAGATAAGCTACCCTTATCAAAAAGAAAAACCTTATCCGCAAGAGTCTCAGCAAACAGAACCTTCAGCCTTCAGTTCACAAAGAGTGGATGATCAAGAATCAACTCAGAAAAGCTTTTTTTCTGAAGCTGGCGAAAAACTGGCGCAGGGACTAACCGAAGAGCGTGCCCGGGTGGAAAAAGAGAAGGAGATCCCAGAAGAGAAGAGGGTGGAGTCGGGGGCCACCAATTTCTGGCAACTTGCTGACACTTACATTTTCTCCCAGGTGAAAGGAAATTTAATGGTGTTAGATCAGCATGCCGCACACGAAAGGATCTTATATGAGGAGGCTTTAAGAAATCTGACCCAAAGGCAAGCCTCCTCCCAGCAGGTTCTCTTTCCTGCAGTTTCCGAGCTAACTCCAAAAGAATTTCAGATTTTAGAAGAACACAAAGAGTTGATCGGTAAACTGGGATTTGAGATCAAGCATTTTGGGGGACGAACAATTCTGGTGACTGCGGTTCCTACTCTTATCAGAAACAAAAGTGGCGAGGTTTTTCTTAAAGAAATTTTGACTCAATTGGAGGAAGAGGGAAAGATAGAGAAGGATAGAGTGAAGGCGGTAGCAAAGTCATTTGCCTGCCATGGAGCTATCAAAGCAGGGGAGAGGCTTGCGCAGGAAGAGATGCAAAACCTGTTGCGGCAACTTTTTACCGCAAATGAACCTTACTCCTGTCCTCATGGACGTCCCACAGTGATCAAACTATCTTTAGAGGAGTTGAACAAAAAATTTGGCAGAAGCTGAATTTTGAAAATACCATAGTGAGAAGCTTGTGCAATTTCCATTATTACTGATCTTCGTATAAGTAATGGAAAAAATTTTCATCGATCACAATCTCCTCTTTTTTATAATCCCCCTCAATCCCCCTTTTATAAAGGGGGACAAAGGGGGATTAAAGGAGAAAAGAAAGATTTTCCATTGCTTATGCGTAACTCAATAATCAATATCTCTGTGCCCGCCGGGTCCCCTGACCTGGCGGGAGACTCTCGTCCTTTCCTTGAAAGAATCTTAACTGTCGGGTCCGGGGACCCGACAGTCACAGGAAATATCCCTTGTTACAGGCTTTCAAGCTGGATCATAGCACCAGAATGCAAGAAATAGTCTTAATTGCGAACATTTCATAACAATCCCTGTTCAAATTTCGGACAGATTATTGCTTCCACATCTAAATATTCAGAGAATGAGAGATCGAGTGCTGGTGATATTGGGCCCCACCTGTGTGGGTAAAACTCAAGTCTCACTTAAACTTGCCGATATACTCAAAGGTGAGATCGTCTCTTTCGACTCCAGACAGGTCTATAAATTCATGGACATCGGAACTGCCAAACCAACAAAGGAGGAAAGAGAGAGGGTCCGTCACCACCTGATTGATCTGGTATCTCCGGATGAGAAGTTCACCGCCGCCGATTACGGCAAAGAAGCCAGAGAAATCATCAGGCAGATAATTAAAAGAAATAAACAGCCCATAGCAGTGGGAGGTTCAGGACTTTATCTTAAGGCACTGATAGAAGGGTTTTTTCAGGGTCCTAAGGCTGACGAAAAGATAAGGAAGAAGTTAGAAAGGGAGGCTCAAGAATTTGGTGAGCCTCATCTTTTTAGCAGACTGAAGGAGGTGGATTCTCAAGCCGCAGAAAGAATCCATCCGAATGATTTGGTCAGAATCATCCGGGCACTGGAGGTATACGAGCTTACCGGAAAGCCAATTAGCATCTGGCAACGAGAAGGAGATTATGAGGCGTTCCCCATGCGTTTTGTAAGAATTGGCCTGAACCTGGAAAGGAAGAAGCTTTTCCAAAGGATAGACCTGAGGGTAGAGTGGATGCTCTCAGGAGGGCTACTGAATGAGGTGGAAAAACTCAAACAGAAGGGATTCACCCCCAAATTGAAAGCTCTCAAAACCGTGGGTTACCAGGAGTTGTTCAACTATTTGGAAGGTAAATTTGACCTTCAGGCGGCAATAGAGAAGATTAAACTAAACACAGGACATTATGCCAAAAGACAGTTGACCTGGTTCAGGAAAGACAAAGAAATCATCTGGTTGGATGCTGAGAGTGAAAATTTAATTAAGGAGATTTTAAAACATTTCAGCATAATTCAAAGTGATCTATAGATGATTCAAGATCAAAGGGAAGTTTGGAGTGTCTGCCTTTAGGCAGACCTTTGGGCCGGCTAGAGCCAAGACGCTCCAAAGTCTAATGGTCAAGCTGAAGTCGTAGATCCCGCCTCGGCGGGGCTTGACACTCCACTAAACCGTTTTCACGTTTTACTTTTTCGGAGCTTTTTTAAAAAAGACTTGACAGCTTTTTGCAAATTTGTTATATAGCAACGATTTATAAACTTGCTCGCTGGTATCAGAAGCCCGAATGCCCAATTAGGTCGACTTGGGCTTCTTTGTTGAATCTGGAGGCAAAAATGAAAAAAAGAAAACTTTTTCTTCTCTGTCTGATTTCTATCTTTTTGTTAACAGGTTGTTCCAGAAACCTGATTAAACCACGTGTAGTGAATCAACCCCCTCCAGTAGAATCATCATCTACAGGACCTGGGATTGATTACGGCTCCTCTGTGGAGATTGTCCCCAGAGACGAATTCGAAGAGGTGGAACTATACTACGCCCTGGGAGTGACCGCCAATCAGGATGGAAGGTGGCTGGAAGCTCAGGACCAATTTGAAGAAGCTTTAGAGCTTTTAGCCAATCTGGATCTTGAAGAAGGTGACTCTTTAAGAGAACGCAGATTCAAAAAACTTTTAAACGAGATAGCTGGGGATTATAAGATCACTCTGCTTGGTCTGGGTGTCCTATCCGGCGAAAGCTCCATATCTGCATTCCTGCAGAGATTTCAGGATATAGAAAACTTCAAAGCTCTCCAAAAGGGAACGGTTGAAAAGATTGAACCTGCAAGTCAAGAAATCACCTATGACATGCCCATCGAATGGAACCAGAGGGTGGAGAATTCCATCATTTATTTCCAGACCGTGGCAAGGGAAGCCTTTAAGACCTACTTGAAAAGGTCGGGCAAATACAAAGGTCTAATGGAGAGGATACTTCGTGAAAAGGGACTGCCTGAGGATTTGGTGTGGCTGTGTCTGGTGGAGAGCGGATTCAATCCCAAAGCCTATTCCTGGGCACGGGCTATGGGACCCTGGCAGTTTATTGCCTCCACCGGCAGGAAATATGGGTTGAGACGAAACTGGTGGTATGATGAGAGGAGAGACTTCGTTAAATCCACCTATGCCGCCTGCGATTATCTTACCTTTCTTTACAACAAGTTCAAATCCTGGCCCTTAGCTCTTGCGGCTTACAATGGCGGAGAGGGAAGGGTGGCGAGGGTAATGAAAAAACATAAGACTAACGACTTTTGGAAGCTGAAGTTGAACAAGCAGACTGCCAAATATGTACCCCTGTATATGGCCGCAACCATTATCGGCAAGGACCCGGAAAGATATGGCTTTGACGTTGAATATGATCAGCCAATTCAGTTCGACGTGGTCAAAGTGAATCAACCAGTGGATTTGAAGAAAGTTGCCAAGAGTTTGGGGGCTTCGTTTGCTGTGCTCAAAGAGCTTAATCCTGAGCTTCGTCGGGGGGTTACCCCACCCAATTATTCCGGATATAAGCTCAGGATTCCTGCCGGTACCAAAAAACTCTTTGCCCAAAAGTTCAAAGGCTACGATGCAAAGAGCAGCGGACTTTTTGTAGAGCACAAGGTTAAGAAAGGACAGACGCTTTCTCATCTTTCTCATAGATATGGAGTACCGATCTACGCTATCATGGAGCTGAACGGATTGACTAACAGACATCGATTGAGCATCGGGCAGCGCCTCATTATCCCTGCCAACAGAGGGATAACGGCAAAAAGCACCTCCTCTAAAGTTGGTTCGTCAAAAAAAGCCAAGACAAGGGGAAGCGGATCCTTTATTTACACGGTGAAAAAAGGAGATAACCTCACCAAGCTAGCCTTGAAATTCAATACCACTGCAGGTGAGCTAAGGCGATTGAATAGTTTAAAGAATCCCCATCGAATAAGTCCAGGACAGAAGCTAAGGATTCCTGCAACAAGCTTGAGCTCAGGTGGGCTTTTTAAAGAGCATATTGTCAGAAGGGGAGAGAATCTTTCGTATCTGGCAAAAAAGTATGGTGTATCTCTGTCGGCTATCATGTCGGCCAATAATCTGTCAAGTAAACATATCCTGAAAATCGGTCAACGCCTTTTGATCCCTGCTTCTTCAGACGTAACTCTGCAAACTTACGTTGTTAAAAAGGGCGACACCATCTCTGATCTGGCTACCAGGTTCGGGAGCAGTACAGGCGAAATCAAGAAACTGAATGGGTTGACAAATCCGCATCGTATCAAGAAAGGGCAGAGGCTGAAAATTCCGACACGAAATGGGAATGGCGGAAAAGAAAAAACAAAAGGAAGATGGATCACCTATGTGGTTAAAAAGGGCGATTCCTTGTGGAATATAGCGAAAGCTTTCGGGGTTTTGATGGACAAGCTGATACATTGGAACAATCTGGTTGCGCCCTCAAAGCTCCAAGTGGGAGAGAGGATCAGAATATTTCTCACAAATTAACACAATGTTTTAACTCATTGTTGCGTATGCTTTTATTGGGTTTGATTCGCTAACACTCCCCCGGGAGGAAATAAAAGGTGGCAAAGAAAAGTGATGTGGTGATTGCGGTTATAATTGTTATCAGCTTCTTGGTTATCTTGTCTTTGACTTTATTTGCCTTTATCGGGCTTTCTGGTAATGGATCGTTGCTCTGGACCGGTGTGGGCAAAAGGGTGGCGATAGTGGATGTGCATGGTGTGATCCAGAATTCGTCTGAAGTGATCCGACAGTTGAGGAAATATGCAAAAGAGGGCTCGGTTCCGGCTGTGGTGGTGCATATCAATAGCCCGGGGGGTGGAGCGGCTCCTTCTCAGGAAATCTATGAGGAGATTAACAAATTAAGGAAAAAAGGGAAAAAAGTGGTAGCCTCCATGGGGAGTGTGGGTGCCTCAGGTGGCTACTACGTTGCCTGTGCCGCTGATACCATCGTGGCTAATCCTGCCACTTTAACCGGAAGCATCGGGGTCATCTTTCAGTTTCCGGTGGCTGAGGAATTGTTCAAAAAGATCGGGGTGAAGTTTGAGGTGGTAAAAAGAGGAGAAATCAAAGATGTGGGCTCCATAGCCAGATCCATGACCAAAAGGGAGAGGGAGTCTTTACAGTCGGTGGTTGACGACACCTATGAGCAGTTTGTGGAGGTGGTAGTAGAAAGTCGGGGAATGGAAAAGGAGGAGGTTTTAAAAATCGCGGACGGAAGCATCTTCACCGGAAGACAGGCAAAAGAGATGGGGTTGGTGGATGAGCTGGGAAACCTGCAGGATGCCATAAAGATAGCTGGGGAGATGGTGGGAATCGAAGAATTCCCCAAAACCATCAAGGAAAGAAAGAAGAAGATCTCCTGGTTTGACCTTTTAACTCAAAAAGTGGATGACCTTCTAAAGCTGGATGAAAGTGAAAAATTGATGCCGAGGTTAGAGTATATATTTAAGTAACTTTAACCTTAGGAAGGAAAAGGTAGGTGCCCATTTGGGCGTTTACAATAGATAGCCCAAATCAGGTGCAATCTCGTTTTAACTAATATGCCTATTTACGAATTTACATGTCAGCGTTGCGGTGCTAAATTTGAGATTCTTCAGAGAACCAATCAAGACGAAAAACCGTCTTGTCCTGAATGTGGAACAGAAGAGGTTAGGAAAGTCTTTTCCGTTTTTGGCTTCTCGTCTGGAGGAAAATTTGTCTCCTCTTCCTCCGAAGGGGCAAGTTGTTCCACTTGTAGTGTGCGAAACTGTAGCAGTTGCAGATAAGAACATCATTTGATTGGGCATATTGAAAATTCAGAAAAAAAGATTTAGTCTCTAAAATCCATTAGAGGAGGTGTTATATGACCAAAGCGGATTTGGTTGAGGCAGTGGTTGAAAAGACCGGTCTTACCCGAACCGATGTAGCCGTGGTGGTGGACAAGTTCTTAGAAGCGATAAAGCAAACCTTAGAGAGCGGTAACAATATTGAGATCAGAGGATTCGGGACTTTCAAGATCAAGCAGAGAAAAGCGCGAAAGGCGCGCAACCCCAGAACTGGTGAGGAGGTGCCGGTTCCAGATCGAATGGTGCCGGTATTCAAGCCCTCCAACGAGTTTAAGGCTTTAATCACCAAGCTCCCCCTTGAATAAAATGCCCGGTATTTTCAACTAAACTAATAGATGGAGCGAGTATGCCGTGTGGTAGAAAGCGAAAAAGACGCAAGATAAAAACGCACAAGAGAAAAAAGAAGCTCAGAGCCAACCGACACAAGAAGAAACCGCGCTAAGCTGGCAAGCCACACCCGGACATATGATCTTTGTGCTATCAGATACACATGTTCCCCAAAGGATGGCAAAGCTTCCCCGGAAGTTTTTGGATCAGATCAAATCAGGTGACATAATCTTTCACGCTGGTGACTTTGTCCGATGGGAGGTCTTCCAAAAACTCAAAAGTCTGGCAATGCTTCATGCGGTTTTTGGAAACATGGATGATGCAAAGATAGGAAGGATTCTTCCTCAGAAAAAAGTGGTTGAGGTGCAAGGCAAGAAAATCGGATTGTGTCATGGATCTGGTTCTCCTTACAGATTAAGCGAGAGGGTGTATCGAGAGTTCGGGGAGAGGTGCGATGTGTTAATCTTCGGGCATTCGCATGTTCCCTATAACAGAAAGATAGACGATACCCTGCTTTTCAATCCGGGAAGCCTTTCCGGAAACATGACACCTCCTTTTGCCGCCACCTACGGGGTTCTCACCATCGAGGGCGACGATGTATGGGCTGAGATCTTTGAGTTGAAGTGAGGCTCGGCATTATTTACATACATTCAACTTGAGACTGACAACTGCTAACTGATGACTGAAAACTGATAACTGAATTTTTCTTGCCCCTGTAGCTCAGTTGGATAGAGCAGCGGCCTCCGGAGCCGCGTGCACCCGTTCGAGTCGGGTCAGGGGTATTTAAGGCGGTTCATGGTTCGCGGTTCATAGTTCATAGAAAAACCAAAGGCGTAAGGTAGGATTTGCAGGATGTAGTGAGTAATGGTAGCCGCAGGCTTTAGCCTGCGAGAATTTTAAGAAGACTGCGCAACATGAAGGTTGCGGCTACCACAAGAATTTGATTGAGGTGACAGTGAAGGTTGTTGCTTTAATAGCAAGTATAGTTACAATAGTTTTGGCTGGGTTTGCAATTTGGCAAGCTAATCATCATAGAGACCAAAGCGACAAACTTAACCGAGACACGACTGAAAAACTGGCGCGCATAGAAGCTTTTGCAACTTCCACCAAAGAGGATGCTTTTGCTGAAATAAAACGATGGGGTGATTTTGCGAGAGCCGGGGGGAAGGCGTTGGAGGAAGCAGAGAAAGCAAAAGAAGAAGAAATGAGCAGACTGAAAGATGAGATACAAACCAATACGGCAGCAGAAATTAGCAAAGTACTTCAAACTGTAGAAAGCAAACTAAGCTCGTCCGCCCAAAGTCAGAGTATGGCTGAAATTAAAAGCCAATTTGACAAATTAGAAAAGGAGATTGCAAAGATTCAAGACGATGCGGTAGCCAGTATAATGGACGCGGAGAAAAGGAGCAGAATAGCAACCTTGCTGGCTCAGCTTTCACCCACAGAAAAGGGTGTACTTAGGAAAATTGCCGACAACCCTGGCTGGACGACATATGAATATCTGGAAGTCCAAGGGTACGACCGCCTTCCTATAGACTTAGCTGTTACTAAAGTTGAATTTCATGGGTTACTGCATGATCGCTCGGAACCAATTGCAGCTGGTCTTGAGGCGAGAACTG
Organism: Candidatus Zixiibacteriota bacterium; assembly: GCA_023129805.1. The sequence continues at coordinate 11,326 of JAGMBK010000029.1, forward strand.
GATTTATGCTAGACGAGGATTTGAAAAAGGTTTTACTGGGAGCATAGTATGAAATGGACCGAGACTTACATACCCACTTTAAGGGACGATCCAGCTGAGGCGGAGATAGTCAGCCATAAGCTTTTGGTGCGGGCAGGGTACATTAGAAAATTAGCCGCCGGAGTATATAATTATCTCCCTTTAATGCAAAGGGTACTGCTTAAAGTTACCGACATTGTTCGTCAGGAGATGAACGCCGCCGGCGCCCAGGAGATATTGATGCCGGTGCTTCACCCGGCAGAGCTTTGGCAGCAAAGCGGAAGATGGCATACCGTAGGCAAGGAGTTGATGAAAGCTAAGGATCGGCATGATCGGGATCTGGTTCTGGGTGGCACTCACGAGGAGGTGGTCACCCACCTGATCAAAGGAGAGGTCAAATCCTACCGTCAACTCCCTTTGAACCTGTATCAAATTCAGAATAAATTCAGAGATGAAATCAGACCGCGGTTCGGTTTGATGAGAGGTCGGGAGTTCATAATGAAGGATGCATACTCCTTTGATAAGGATGAGGAGAGCTTCAAGATCAGCTATCAGAGAATGCTGGATGCATATTTTAGAATTTTCAACCGGTGCGGGCTTAAGACCAAGATGGTGGAATCAGACACCGGAGCTATGGGGGGCAAGGCGGCGCATGAATTCATGGTTATAGTTGACACAGAAGGTGGAGAAAACGTCATATTCTACTGCGATCAATGTGACTATGCGGCAAACATAGATAAAGCCAGCTCGCTGGAACTTGAGCCATATAAAGAAGAAGATTCAGAAAAACCGATTCGGAAGGTTGCCACTCCAGACGTCAAGACTGTCGAGGAAGTAACGGCGTTTTTGAATGTCCCGGCAAAAAAGTTAGCCAAGACTTTGTTATATAAAGGAGATGAAAAAATCGTTGCGGCTGTGATAAGAGGCGACCGACAGATAAATGAGGTTAAGCTAAAAAATTTTCTGGGGTGTATAAACCTAGAGATGGCAGATGCAGAGACAGTGCAAAAAATCACCGGCGCACTGGTTGGGTTTGCCGGCCCCTTGAATCTAAATAACGTTACAATAATAGCAGATGAGGAAATTCTACGTTTGAAAAATTTTGTCACCGGGGCTAATGAGAACGATTACCATTTTGTAAACGTCAATATTGGTCGCGATTTCAAGATAGATCAGGTGACAGAGATCAGATGTGCTCAGGAGGGCGAGTTGTGCCCTCGATGTAAGGAGGGTAAACTTCTTACCTCCCGGGGCATAGAGGTAGGGAATACTTTCATGCTGGGAACGAAGTATAGCCAGGCTTTGGGTGCCACCTTTCTGGATGCAGACGGACAGGAGAAACCATTCATCATGGGATCGTATGGAATAGGAATCACCCGCACTGCCCAAGCGACGGTGGAAAAGTTCCACGATGAGAAAGGCATAATCTGGCCCGCCTCCATCGCCCCTTTCTCCGTGGATATTCTTCCTTTGAATGTAGCTGATGATAGACAGAAAAAAGTGGCTTTCGAAATATATCAAAAGATGAGAGAAGAAAAAATTGAGGTGTTGATCGATGATAGAGACGAAAGAGCTGGAGTGAAATTCAACGACGCCGATCTGATCGGACTGCCTTTGAGGATAAACGTGGGAGCGAAAAGTTTGAAAGAGGACAAGGTGGAAATATGTGTGAGAAAGACAAGGGAGGTGATCTCGGTACCCCAGGATGAGGTGGTTGAAAAATGCAAAAAACTTCTAAGTCTTATTTAAATCGATCCAGACTGCGAAACAATTGGTTTAGTATTACAGGATTAGGAGAAAACAAAGAACCAGATGAGGAAATTAATCAGCCGTATTAGAGGACATAAATAAAAATCATTTTTGTATTGCTTTTTTGACAAGAGGTCTTATATTATAAAGTTAAGAGTGGGTATAACCCACTCTTTTACATACTTATTAACGTATAATTAAATTATGAACTCAATAGTAGAGATATTGAAAGAGAAAATTGAGCCTCTGGCTGAAGAAGATGGTCTGGAAATAGTGGATCTTAAATTCTTCGAAGGAGGACCAACATCAGTCTTGAGGATATATGTGGATAAAGCCGGTGGAGTAACAGTTGACCAATGTGCAAATTTGAGCAGGAAGATCGGCGATTTTTTGGAGATCGAGGACTTGATTCCAAGCCGGTACACGCTGGAGGTCTCTTCTCCAGGGCTGGACAAGCCTCTGACCACTGGTGCGGATTTTAAAAGAAGGATAGGGGAAAAGGTAAAAGTTTTTCTGAGGGAGAAAGTAGGTGGCAAGATGGAGCTTTTGGGAAAAATTAAAAACTTAGACGGGGAGAATCTTTTCCTTCTGGTCGAGTCTCCAGCATCCGGGCCAGATGAAGGAGCCGAAGAGATCATTCCTCTAAAAAAGGTGGCGAAAGCCAAAATCATATTTTAGGAGAGGGCTTAGTTGATGAACTACGAAATCTTAGAGGCATTAAGCCAGATAACCAAGAATAAAAACATAGACATGGATTTTGTCATTGAGACCTTGGAGGCAGGTTTGATGTTGGCGGCGAAAAAGAAGTTTGGCGACACCGACAATATAAAGATCCATGTGGATCCAAATTCTGGAGAGATCGAAATCATCGCCACTAAAAAAGTGGTAAAAGAGGTGGCAAATCCAAACACCGAGATCGTCCTAACCGAAGCTCAAGAAATCGAGCCGAAGGTGAAGCTGGGGGATGAAGTGGAGGTGGTGGTGGGGTTCAATGAATTTGGCAGAAATGCCATCAGCGCCGCCAAACAGATCCTGATCCAAAGGGTCAGAGAGGCAGAAAGAGAAAGAATCTTTGAGGAATATAAGAATAAGATCGAAACCGTGGTCACCGGGGGAGTGCAGCAGGTTGAAAAAGGTCATATCATAGTAAATCTGGGAAGGGGAGAAGGGGTTATTCCCCCAAGGGAACAGATCCCCAAGGAGAGATACCATCAGGGAGACAGAATCCGAGCATTGATCTTGGATGTGCAAAAGACTGCCAAAGGACCCCAGATCGTCCTTTCCCGGGCGCATCCCAATTTCGTAAAAAGGCTTTTTGAGCTGGAAGTTCCGGAGATTTACGAAAAGATAATTGAGATCAAGGTAGTGGCCCGACAACCTGGGGAAAGGACCAAAATAGCGGTGAGCTCTATCGATGATCGGGTGGATCCGGTGGGCGCTTGTGTGGGGGTAAAGGGAAGCCGGGTGCAAAGCATCGTCAGAGAGCTTTCCAGTGAAAGGATCGATATAGTGCCCTTTAGCCCGGATCCAGAAACCTTTGCCACCAGAGCCTTAGCACCCGCTAAAGTGGTGCACATAGATACCTATCATGACGACAACAGCATGACCATTGTGGTGGAAGATGATAGACTTTCCTTGGCGATTGGCAGAGCAGGGCAGAATGCCAGATTGGCGGCAAAGCTCACCGGATGGAAAATCAATATCTTGAGCGAAACGGAATACAGAGAACAGAAGAAATTGGAGGAGCAACTTAAAATCTACGTGACCGAATTGCCTGGAGTGGGTAAAAAGCTGAAAGAGAAACTGGCCGCAAACGGAGTTGAAACCATTCAGGATTTAGCTAAGTGCAGCGTGGAGAACCTGGTAGAGATCGAAGGGGTGGGAGAGAAAAGAGCGGATTCCTTGATCCAGAAGGCAAAAGACTATCTGAGTATTTCCAAAACTGATGAATAGTATTTTTTCACCAAGTGAAAAAACAAGCTCGAACTTTTTTCCGGGTATAAAAGGAAAGCAAAAAATGTGAAAAGTTCGGAGTCTGTATATAGATGATGAGGTTTTCAACACAAAGTGTTACTTTAACTTAGAGGTGTTTGTTTTGGCGAAGAAGAGAGTACATCAGTTAGCCAAAGATTATAAGATCTCCAGCGAGGCAATGCTTTTCATCATCAGGGAGCTTGGCTTTAAAATAAAAAGCCATATGAGCGCGGTGGACGAGAAGATGGCCTCCGCCATCGAGGAAAAATTCCAGAAGGAAAGGGAGGCGGTAAAGGAAGAATACGCTCAGAAAAAAAAGAAGCTGAAGGAACGAGAGGAAAAGGAAGAGCAAGCCGTCTCATCCCGGCCGGTTAGCAGAACCAAGGAGATTAAACTTCGACACAAGGAGCATTTGAGGAGGCTGGAGAAAAAAAGGCTGGAAGCCAAAAAAAGGAAGGCCCCGTTTTTAAAAGGAAGACCTGAAAGAAAGATAGACAGAGCCAAAATTGAGCAAAGCGTAAAGAAGACTTTGGCTTCCATAGATACTGTCCGTAAGGTAAGAAGATATAAAAGGAAATTGCATCCAGACCAGGCTGAAAAGGAAGTTGAGCCAACCAACCTCATCCGGGTTAGCGAATACATCTCAGTGGCAGAGCTGGCTAATCTGATGGGAGTGAGACCGGCAGAGGTGATCTCCAAATGCCTGGAGTTGGGTTTTGTGGCCACCATCAATCAGAGATTGGATATGGATAGCATCGAGACTGTTGCGCTGGAATTCGGATTCAATGTAGAGCCGGTTAAGGAGATCGGCCTGGAGGAGGAAGAAAAAGAAGAAGAAAAAGAGGAAGATTTGAAACCACGCTATCCGGTAATCACCATCATGGGACATGTAGATCACGGAAAAAC
>JAGMBK010000003.1 GCA_023129805.1 Candidatus Zixiibacteriota bacterium
AAGGACACCCTGAAGGGGAGATAGGGGGAAGAGGTCAAAGCATCGACTCTTTTCTATACAAAAAATGGGTTTAACAAGTTTAGCTTTTGACCAAAACCTCTTCTTTTACCTCCTCCAGTTTTGTCATATTAACAAAACTGTAAGCGTCGTTTAAGCTTTTTTCAATCTCCTCAGTTGAAGGGATATATTTAGCAAACTTCACCAGGTCACAGAAGCACAAAAGGTCATATGTTAATTCTGCAACAACTTGCTCCAATTTGACCCTTTTTATCTCTCCCTTTATCTCCTCGGTGGTTCGGTCGAGAGCTGAAATTCTGTATCGTCGTTCTACGTATCTCCTGGTGATGTCGGATAAGACGGTAAAATACTTCTTCATCTGTTTCTTTTTTAAAAGATCAGATCCTCTCAAGGACTCTAGCTCAAAAAGTGCCACCTTCCAGGCTGGCTTTCGCAGTCCTTCCGGAATCTCAGGCAAAGCTAAACCTTTGGCTCTTTGTCGGTAGTATAAAAAGCCTCCAACCCCTAACAGAGCTAGAATAGGCAGGATAAGAAGATATGCCCAGTATCCTCCCTTTATCTCTATGGGAGGTTTCAGTCCCCTTATGTCCTCCTTATCGCTTTGGGAAGCTCCCACGCTTTTGACCAAGATGAAAAGAGGTTCTGATTTGATCTGTTTTTTTTCGCCCTGAGGATCAGAGTAGTTTATGGTAATAGGAGGGATGACGTATTCTCCAGTGGTGAAGGCGGTGATCAGATATTCGCTTTTGTTTATGACCCTCCCGTCTTTGGTCTTTTCTGAATTATAGATCTTATAGTCTTTAACCTCGAATGCTCCCAGATTTGAGCCCAGAGCCAAAGACTCTAATTTAATCTTTGGATCTGTAGTTATTTTCAAGCTATAAAGGATTCTATCCCCTATGGTGATGGTGGCACGATCTACAAACGATTCCACCGAAATTAAGGACCTCTCTGCTTGGAGGGTTTCACCCCGAAGCTCCCCCCTGAAACCCAAGCAGAAAAAAATCACCACCCAAAGAAGCCTAATAACTTTCAAAGGTTCCAATTTTCTTCCCTTCTCCATTTTGGCGTAAGCTTGCGGTATAAACAATCTTGAGGATTATGAAAAAGATATAGACGTAGCGGTGACACTCTCGCTTGCGCCCCCACGAAGCTCAATGTATGGGTGAAGCTTTAGCTTCACCCATTTCTTTTAAAGACATATAAATTTAATCGATTTCTTAACCTGCCAGATCTTTCTTTTCCGGCGGCTGGCTCTTCTCCGGCTCCTCCCTTTTGAGCTCCTCTTCAATATCCTTTGTTCCCTTCTTGAACTCGGCCACGCTTTTGCCCAGTCCGCGGGCTATCTCCGGGATCTTTCTTGCCCCGAAGAGTAAAAGAATGATCAAAAGAATCAACAGAAGCTCTTGTGCCCCGATTCCTCCTAACATAACTCCTCCTATCGGAACCTCTTGGCTCTGGTCCTGAAGAAAGCCATCAAAGGTTCCACATATGATTTGTCCGTTATGATGTGAATATGATCCAGATCCATGGATCTGAAACTTCTATCCAGCTTTACCTTCTCCTTCAAAGCGTATTGGTAAAAGCTTTTCCTCACCTTCGGTTTTTTTGTGTCTATGATAATTTGCTCGCCCGTTTCCGTATCCTCCAGTTCTATGAAGCCAACATCAAGCAGTTCAATCTCTCTGGGATCAGCTATTTTGATAGCGATAAGATCATGTTTTTTGTTGGCTATGGAAAGCATTTTTTCGAAGCCGCTGCTTAAAAAATCGGAGACCAAAAAGACCACGCATCTTCTTTTAATCACCCGCCCCAGAAACTCCAGTGCGCAATTTATATCCGTCCTTTTGTGTTGGGGTTGAAAATAAAGCACCTCCCGGATCAATCTCAATACATGAGAGATTCCCTTCTTGGGTGGGATATATTTCTCCACCCGGTCGGTGAAGATGATCATTCCCACCCGATCATTGTTCTTTATGGCGGAGAAAGCCAGAACCGAGCACAGCTCAGCCGCAATCTCTCCTTTCATCCTCTCTGCGGTCCCAAACTCCCCTGAAGAGGAGGCATCCACCAGAAGCATCACGGTAAGCTCTCGCTCCTCCTTAAACTTCTTGACGAAGGGGTAGCCGTATCGAGCGGTGACGTTCCAGTCGATGACCCGAACATCATCCCCTGGCTGATATTCCCTCACCTCCTCAAATTCCATTCCCCGACCCTTAAAGATAGAATGGTATTCCCCGGAGAAGACATCGTTGACCAGCTTTTTTGTCCGTATCTCGATTCTTCTAACCTTTCTTATTATCTCTTTTGGCAGCATCTGATTTGGTTCGGTATTTTGCCAGCACCTAACTTAAGTTAGGTGCTGGCATCTTTAAAACTAAACCTTTCAATAGAATTGTAGCAATCGGGCGAATCTGAAGATTCGCCCCTTCATCCTCATTCCCTGTACTCTTTCCATAAACGGGTTTACCAATATCACGCCGAAACCTGGCATTTTTGGTAACATGGAGTGTCTGCCTTCAGGCAGACCATCAGTCCCGCCAAAGGCGGGACACTCCAGAGTCTATGAGTTTTTACCGGAACCTAACTTAAGTTAGGTTCTGGTATCTTCATGAAAAATGCATCAAGGCACTTCTATCTCATCGAATACCTTTTTTACAATATACTCTGAGTCAATCTCCTCAGCCTCAGCTTCGTAGGTGACGATGACCCGATGTCTTAGAACGTCCATGCCGATGGCTTTGACATCCTCGGGAGTGACGTATCCTCTCCCTTTCAGAAAAGCATGAGCTTTAGAAGCCAAATTTAGATAGATGGAGGCTCGAGGTGAGGCACCATAGGCGATCAGATCCTTAAGATCAAGACCATATTCCTCTGGAGCCCGGGTAGCAAAGACGATGTTTAAGATGTAATCTTTTATCTTCTCATCCACATAGATTTGAGCCACCACCCCTCTGGCTTTTAAAATAGCCTCAGGTGAGATCACCTTTTTGATCTCTGGGAAACCCACCTCGGCGTTACGATCTATTATCTCCCATTCTTCTTTCCTGCTGGGATAGGTGATGGAGAGCTTAAGCATGAATCGATCCACCTGAGCCTCGGGGAGGGGATAGGTTCCCTCCTGCTCGATTGGGTTTTGAGTTGCCATGACTAAAAACGGCTCCTCCAATGGGAAGGTGTTGTCACTTATGGTCACTTGTCTTTCCTGCATGGCTTCCAGAAGGGCGCTCTGCACCTTAGCCGGAGCACGGTTTATCTCGTCTGCCAGAATCAGATTGGTAAAGATGGGGCCCTTTTTGGTGCTGAAAGTTCCGCTCTGAGGATTATAAATCATGGTGCCAATAAGATCGGCTGGCAGAAGGTCGGGGGTGAACTGAATCCTTTGGAACTTGGTCTGAATAGCATCGGAAAGTGTCTTGATGGATAGGGTCTTGGCAAGACCGGGTACCCCTTCGATTAAGATGTGACCATTGGCTAAAAGACCGATCAAAAGCCTCTCCACCAGATATTTCTGTCCCACTATCACCTTCCCTATCTCTGCTTGAAGCTCCTGCACAAAAAGAGATTCCTTCTCCACCTTTTCCTGAATGGCTTTAATGTCAGAAGCGGTTTTGACTGTTTCTTCTTGCATACTCCCTCCAACAATCATTTTAACCTTATTCAAGTTGACTCAAATCACTAGACGATAACCGCTATAATTTACGTGTTCAATTTTAGATTTTGAATTGTAATTTTGCACTTTGCATTTTGAAATTGATCGCTGGCTCCTTGTGGATGTTATCATCCATAAGGGCGTTGAAGATGATAATAACCCAGCGAGCAGAGGTTACCAAAAAACCGATTTGATTTTTATTTTACAAGCACTCAACTATTTTGTTCCAAAAATTTTCTCACCTTATTGGTTATGTCGTCACATTTCTCCTTTTCTATCTTTTCTTTGGCGAATTTGATAAGGTCGCAGGTGGAGAGAATCTGTTTCAAAAGAGCAAACTTTTCTGGTGATAGATCCAGATTCGATAATGAACTGATAATATCATTGGTGGTTTTTCCAGAGGTGACCATCTGATATTTTGCCTCTAGATAGCCGATGAGCAATTTGTAAACATCAGAGGAAAAGTCCACCAGCCGTCCTTTCTTCACCTCTTCAGAGATGCTATCCAGTTTTTTTAATGTCGCCTCTTCCAGAGATTCTGCTGTTGTCTCGACTTCTTCAGATCTTTTTTCTTTGTTAATGTCAATGCGTCTGATCCTTCTTTTGGCTGTATAGATCACATAGATCAATACCAGAAGGATAACTATGATTAGGACGTTCCTGTACTTTGGTCCTTTTTTTTCAATAGGAGAGGTTATCTGCACGTTTATGGGCTGAGTGGAAAGAGTGGAACTATCCTGGGTCAGATTGTCCACGTAACTGAGTTCGACCGAACCGATTCTTCCTGTTCCGGTCTGGATGGGCTTCAGAGAGAATCTGAATGTCTTTACCGATTTCGTTTTCCCCTCTTCTATTTTGGTCTCATTCAAAGAGGAACTCCCCAAAATCTCGAAATTTTCGCATTCCGGGGGAACAACCGGAGTTATGCTGAACCTGTTCTGTTCTCCCTCCCAGCTTGCCTCAACTGTGAAACTCAGCTTCTGATTGAAAGGAACTTCAGATCGATCCACCGAAGCCTTAAGCTCAATTTTAGCGTGGATGGAATCGGTTTGGCAATTGGCTGACAAGGGAAGAAAGAGAATCAGAACCGTGGATAGCGATAATAAATGTAAAACCCTATTTCCAGTCATAAAGCCTGAAGTATGTTTGTTCATTCGGGGCTTCTCCACAAGCAGTGACCGATGCAAAACCGTGGTTGTTTTTTTACCTCTCCCCTGTGTCCCCTTCAGGGTGAACTCCTCTCCACTTTGCGGTTCGACTTCGCTCACCGTCCTGTCTTCGACCCTGAGGCTCAGACCCGAAGGGAGCTTGTCGAAGAATGGAGAGGGGGAATAAGGGAGTGAGGTTTCAACTTCATTATGGAAAGCTGAAGTTTTCCGCTACATGAGCGGTTACCTTTTTCTTTGCGTGGTTTTCTTCTTTTTTGCTGTCTTCTTCTTCGCTTTTTTCGGCTTGGCAGTCACTTTCTTCTTTGCCGGCTTCTTAACTTTCTTCGGTTTAAAAACCTTTTTAGCCGTTTTCGGTTTAGCAATCTTCTTCTTTTTGGCCGGCTTCTTAGCCTTTTTCTTTAGCCTCTCCAGCTCCTCCTTCATCAAGATCGCCACCTCAGCCGGGCTTTCTGCCACCTTGATTTTAGCCTTTTGGAAGGCGGCAACTTTTTCAGCCGCAGTTCCGCTTCCACCGGCGATTATGGCGCCAGCATGCCCCATTCTCTTTCCCGGAGGAGCGGTCCTTCCTGCCACAAAAGCCACCACTGGCTTGGTCATGTTTTTCTTTATGTAAGCCGCCGCTTCCTCTTCATCTGTCCCTCCGATCTCACCGATTAGGACCACCGCCTTGGTCTGGGGATCTTTTTCAAACATCTCCAGCACGTCCAAAAACCCTGTGCCCACGATCTGATCCCCACCAGTACCCAGGCAGGTGGATTGACCCATGCCATTGGCGGTGAGATGATACACCACCTCATAGGTCAGGGTTCCACTGCGAGAGACCACTCCCACGTTTCCCTTCACATGTATCTGACCCGGCATAATCCCCACCTTGGTTACGCCGGGAGTGATCAAGCCGGGAGTATTCGGTCCAACCAGCCTGGTCTTTTTACCTTTCAGGTAATTATACACTTGAAGCATGTCCATGGCTGGAATGCCTTCGCTTATGCAGACCACCAGATCAATTCCCGCCTCTGCCGCCTCGTAGATAGCATCCACGGCAAATTTTGAGGGGACGTAGATTACCGAAGTATTAGCTTTTGTGGCATCTCTTGCCTCTTTAACCGAATCGAACACCGGAACGCCTTCAACCCTTTCTCCTGATTTCCCCGGTGTAACTCCAGCCACAATCTTTGTTCCGTAATCCAACATTTGCTTGGTATGAAACGCCCCATCCCTCCCGGTGATCCCCTGAACTATCACCCTGGTATTTTTGTCAATCAGTATGCTCATCGAAATCTCCCTTTTTTATGGTAAGTTACCTGTTTTTTCTTACTTCATAGTCGGAGGAATTCATCCTCCGACATAACCATCAAGATCAGTCTCATATTTCCCTGTTGCTGACGAATATTTATAGTCTTCCGGTTTCTCTACTAGTTTTGCCCTGACCGGGTTATCGTACAGGTAGTTAAGCCGTTGGTCAAACTCCTTTCTGTTCCGAATCACGTGATCATAAAAACTCTCCTGCCAAACCTTGGAGCCCGGCGGGGATGAATTCCCCGCCCTATGATCGGACGCCACATAGTCGGAGGAATTCATCCTCCGACTTAGGTAATTATATCTTCGGGAGAAACGGCCTTTGATGTGTCGCACCACATCGGAAATAGTATTTCTCTTATCCGGCACCACCATTAAATGAATGTGATCAGGCATTACCACAAAAGCAACAAGCTGAAATTTCAACTTCTTCTTAACCTCGAAGATGGTTTGAATCAGAAGATCCGCCACCTTCCGTTCTGAGAAGATTTTAGTATTGCGATAAGTTTTGCTTGTGACAAAATGACAGTAGTTGTCAAGATTGAAACGGGTTACTTTACCCATGTTTAAATTATAAACTGTCTTATGGCTGGGATAAATTCCCAGCCCTATGTTTAAGTGGATATGCTCACGACCATATACGTTAAAGCTGATTTTGTGCACCTCATGCTCAAGCTAACCTTCGAACATGGTGGTTTGCGTCATTCCCGAAAGCTCAATTGCCCTCTTCACCACTACCTCCATGGAACTGATGGCGGTGAGGTTTATCTCCTCTAAAATCTTTCTGGCTTTATCTTCGTTGGTGCCGGTCAATCTCACCACAATAGGAACTTTCGGCTTTAGCTGTTTGACCGCATATACAATTCCATTTGCCACGTCATCACACCGGGTGATACCTCCGAAGATGTTGAAAAGGATCGCCTTCACGTTCGGATCTCGCAGAATGATGTTCATGGCACTTACCACTTTCTCCGGGTTGGAGCTTCCTCCGATGTCCAAAAAATTAGCCGGCTCAGCTCCAAATCTTTTTACTAAATCCATGGTAGCCATTGCCAGCCCGGCTCCGTTTACAATGCAACCTATGTTTCCGTCCAGTTTCACAAAGGAAAGGTTCTTCTCCCGGGCTTCGATCTCCGCTCCCTCCTCCGCATCCAGATCCCGCATCTCCTCTATCTCCGGATGCCTTGCCAGGCCGGAATCATCTATGTTTATCTTGGCATCTAGTGCCCACACTTCTCCGTCTGGTGTGGTGATGAACGGGTTTATCTCGGCTAAAGAGCAATCATTTTCTGTGAAGGTTTTATAGAGTTTCAGAATAACCGGGCAGGTTTGGTTGGCTATCTTTCTGTCTGAATAAAGCAGATAGGCTAAATTCCGGGCTTGAAAGTATTGCAAGCCTAAAAGTGGGTCTACCTCCAGCTTAAAAATCTTCTCCGGAGTCTCCCGGGCCACCTCCTCGATGTCTATTCCTCCAGCGGCTGAGACCATGATCACCGGCTTTTTGCTCTTTCGGTCGACGATCACTCCCAGATAGGCTTCGCTGGCAATGTCCTTGCATTCGGTGACCAGAACTTTTTTAACCGGAAGCCCCTTGATCTCCATGCCCAGAATTTCAGAAGCCCTTTCGAATGTCTCATCCGGATTATCCGCCTTCTTTATGCCGCCAGCCTTGCCTCTCCCTCCCACGTGCACCTGAGCTTTCACCATGACCGGCTTACCGATCCTTGTTGCAATTTCTCTTGCTTCCTCTGGGATGGTTGCCACATCACCGGCAGGAAGAGGGATGCCATACTTGGCAAATATCTGTTTAGCCTGGTATTCGTGTATCTTCATTTTAACTCCTTTGGTTTTACCCCCCCTCCACACTCAGTCCATCGTCCGCCGACCACCGCTAAAACAGGTTTTGCGGCGGACTGTCGACTGTGGACCGTGGACGCTTTTTATTTCTGATTCGCTGAAGTGGTTGAAATATTTTTCAGAAGAAATTCCGCCTCCTTCATAAGTCTCTCTTTCTGGTTCAACTCAGGATCATCCAAAACCAACTCCAGAAGATAATTCAATACCTGTCCCACCAGAGGGGAGGGTGGGATATTAAAGGTGCTCATGATATCATTTCCCTTTACCTCCAGATCCTTCAATCCGAAAGGAGGTTTTCTCTCCAACTCCAGCTTTATCCTCTCCTCCAGCTCATCCACGTCTTTTGTGCTTCCTTCCTTCCCCTGTGCCGCCACATCCGCTCTGCGTAAATCCAGAAGAGAAAACACAAACTCCTGTCCCATCTTTCTGATTAGCCGCCTCACCCCCTTATCAGTCACTCCGGTGGTGAACATGTGCTTATCCACCAGAAGGGTGACCTGTTCAATTATCTGATTGGAGTAGCGCAATCGTTGCAGCACCTTCCGGGCGACCCTGGCACCTTTTTTTTCATGCCCATAAAAAGTGGCACCTTCTTGAGTGGGAACTTTAGTCTCAGGCTTGCATACATCATGGAACAAAGCTGCCAGACGAATCACCAGATCCCGCGGGGCGAAATCTACGGCCAATATGGAATGCTCAAATACATCATAGGCATGATAACCGCCCGGTTGAGTTGCTCCCACACAAGCGGTTAACTCCGGTAAAATCTTTTCTAAGAGTCCCACCCTCTGCATTAATCTAAACCCAACGCTGGGATATTTAGCTTTAAGTAGTAGCTTGTTTAACTCCTCCTGAATTCTTTCTGATGAAACGGTGGAGATCAAATCTGCATTCTCCTGCAGGCTCTTAAGGGTGTTCTTCTCGAGCTCGAATTCGAATCTGGCGGCAAACTGCACCCCCCGGAGCATCCTCAAAGGATCATCCCGAAAAGAATTTGGGTTAGTGACACGAATCAATCTCCTTTTTATATCCTTTCTTCCATTCAGGGGGTCTACCAGCTCTCCCGTGGAGAGGTCTTCTGCCATGGCATTTATGGTGAAATCCCGGCGGGAAAGATCGTCCTCCACCCGCAGGTTATGATCACATTCCACCTTAAAGTCCTTATGCCCTAGTCCGGTGCTGTATTCTTTGCGGGGCAGTGCGATATCGAAAACATGGTCTCCGTCAAATCTTTTGAGAGGCAGAAATTTTATCACCCCAAAGGATTTTCCTACCAGATCCACCTTTCCAAATCCACTCAACAGAGAACAAAGCTCATCTAAAGGGATTCCGGTTATCAGATAGTCTTTATCCTTATCGGGCAGGATGGGGGAGATATATTTGTCCCGCACCACTCCCCCCACCTCGTAGATCTTCCCTTTTTGCAGAATCGCTTTTATGATCTTCTCACTCAATCCAGTTATCTTTTCCATATAAATTTCAATTCCAAACGAAAGTCGTTCGTTTCTTCAAAATTATGCTTCAGGTACTTTTGACCGCCAAGCCATGAAGGCTTGGCTACGCAAAGCCTGGTTTTGATTCTTTCAAATCAATTACGGTTTTTAATCATGGCTATTGAACGCGTAGCCGAGGGTTTACCCCTCGGCATGAACCATCTGGTTCATGCCAAGGTGCCAAGCCGTGAAGGCTTGGCTATGCGAACTCTCACTCTCTGCCTTCGTATATCCTTTCGAACTCCCAGCTTCCCGTTGGTGTTCCTCACCAACGGGATATCTCATTGTGGTTGGTCAGTCACCAGCCCCGCCAGAGGCGGGGCTACGGGAAAAATAAACATCCAAATACCAGATGGCTTATTCGTTCATTAGTCAAATGAAGGTTGCACATAACTTGGCTTGCCTTTTTTTATATAACGCAACCTGAAGGTTGCGGCTACCTTTTTCTGCTCAATAAGAGCGACTTGGTAGCCGCAGGCTTCAGCCTGCGCTTTTTCGCTCATTTAAGCACTATTCTGGTTCCAGCAGTCTTTTTCTTCACCGCATCATACGCTTTAGATATGGAAGTGATTATAACCTCTTTTCCTCCTGATTCTAAAAACTGGATGGCGGCTTCGATTTTGGGACCCATGCTACCGGGAGGGAAATGTCTTTCTTTTTGATATTTTTTCGCCTCCTCCACGGTTAGCTTATCCAGATCAATTTGCAAAAGTGTCCCGAAATGTAGGGCCACCTTTTCAACGTCAGTTAAGATCAAAAGCCACTCCGCCCCTATGTCCCGGGCTAAGATGGCAGAGGCTCTGTCTTTATCAATAACCGCATCCATCCCCTCCAAAGCTCCGTTCTTCTCCACATAGACTGGGATTCCTCCACCACCAGCAGCAATCACGATTATCCCCTTCTCCACCAGATTCTTTACGGTTTTTTTTTCTACGATCTCCAGAGGAACGGGTGAGGGGACCACCCTCCTCCACATTTTAGCACGATCCTCTTTCATTACCCAACCCCTCTGCCTGGCAAGCCGTTTAGCCTCCTGTCTGGTATAGAATTGACCTATGAATTTGGTGGGTTCCTTTATGGAAGGGTCGTCCTTATCCACTATCACCTGGGTGACAATGGTGACCACATCCCGTCTTATGTTCTCTTTCTTTAGCCTGTTTTGAAGCGATTGCTCTATCATGTATCCCATTCCTCCCTCGGTATCTGCCACGCAGATGCCTAAAGAGAGAATGGGTGCCTTTTCCCGGGCAAGCTCCACCCGCAGGACAGCGTTTCCCACCTGAGGTCCATTGCCGTGGGTTATAGCCAGATTATAACCGTCCCGAATCAGCTCCACGATTCCGCGCAAGCTTTCCCGGGTGTTGGCAAACTGTCGGGCGATGGTGTCCTCTTCTCCTTTTTTGGTGATGGCATTCCCTCCCAAAGCCACCACCGCAGTCTTTTTCCTCATTGCGAATTAATAAGAAATCCAATGCAAAGAATCTAGTTGTGCCAAACCTATCTTTTTCTTTTCAGAAATTCACCCACCACATCTTCCAGATCCGGCTTTCCGATCTCATCAAGTTCGTATCGTACTCTGACCGATGGTTTATTAATCTTAAGCAATCGGGTCAAATCTATTGGTGTGCCTACGACAACCGAGTCGCAGGGGATGGCGCTTATGGTTTTTTGCAAATCCCTTATCTGTTTTTTATCGTAACCTAAAGCCGGAAGCAGAGCGCCTATCTCAGGATAAGTTTCGAAAGCCTTCTTTATCTCGCCTTTTACCCAGGGTCGGGGATCGATAATGTCTTTTGCTCCGAACTTCTCGGCGGCTATCACTCCGGCACCATAGGTCATTCCCCCATGGGTTAGGGTAGGTCCATCCTCCACCACCAGCACCCTTTTCCCCCGAATTCTCTGAGGATGGTCCACGTAAATGGGAGAAGCCGCCTCGATCAGAATTGCCTTTGGATTCGTCGTTCTTACATTGGATCGAACCTGTTTGATGTCCTGGTAGTCAGCCGAGTCCACCTTATTTATCAAAACCACATCTGCCAGGAGCAGATTGGTCCTTCCGGGAAAATAACAAAGCTCGTCGCCGGGTCGATGAGGGTCCACCACCGTTATGTGGAGATCAGGTTGGTAGAAGGGGATGTCGTTGTTCCCCCCATCCCAAACAATCACGTCCGCCTCCTTTTCCGCCTCCTTGAGTATGACTTCGTAATCCACACCTGCATAAACAACAGTTTCCTGAATTATATGCGGCTCATATTCTTCTCTCTCCTCGATGGTGCAATGGTGTTTGTCTAAGTCGGAGAAGGAGGCGAAGCGTTGACAGATTTGCTTGGTGAGGTCACCATAAGGCATGGGATGTCTGATAACTACCGGATCAATTCCCGCACTTTTTAAAAGCTGGCACACCTTTCGGGTGGTCTGGCTCTTTCCACTTCCTGTCCTGGTAGCACACACGGCGATAACCGGTTGTTTTGACTTCAGCGTGGTGCTTTCCCAGCCTAAAAGCTTGAAGTCTGCCCCCGCCGCCAAAACCATAGCACCTTTTTGCATCACGTATTGATAGGAGACGTCGCTGTATGAAAAAATTACCTCATCGATTTTGAATTTCTTTATCAGCTTCACCAGATCATCTTCTGAGAGGATCGGTATGCCTTCAGGATACAGCTTGCCAGCCAGCTTGCCAGGATACTTGCGACCGTGAATGTTGGGTATCTGGGTGGCGGTAAAGGCAACCACCTGGTACCGACGGTTATTTCTGAAGACTACATTGAAATTATGAAAATCCCGCCCTGCCGCACCCATTATCAACACTTTTTTCTTCTGCATAAAATTTCCTTGGTTTGAATATGAAGTAAGTCTCCTTTAAGTTGTCTTCTTTTTAGAACACTTCCACTTTCATTTTCTTCTTCTGCGTAGAATGAGAAAAAAGGGGTCAAGTCATTTGAGAGAGATATCTAAAAAGTAAATTTTTGAGTTGTTATTTTGGAGTGTCAAACTTTAGTTTGACCTTTTAACTCCTTGAAAGATAAATGAGTTTTTCTTGGTCCCGCTAAAGCGGGACACTCCAATTTCCGCTCTCCAAAGACTTTTTCAAAACCCTCTAAGAATCTGAATTAGTCAAATTATGTTTTTCACAAGAAAACAGGTTTGAAATCACATCACAAAGTGGAAATTCACTGTAAAAGATAGGTCCTTTTATCTCTACGTTTTCCTCCTTTGCTAGCTCGTATGAGTGCATACGCACTGTCGACTTATTTGCTACGATTGTAAAAGATGAATTTTGGGCTCTAAATTGAGCTTTCAAACTTGGTGTTGTGTCAGGACCTTAGTCCTGACACCTTTTAAAAGATGCCCAACTGATCAAACGGATTAAGCAGATAATTCCTTTATCTGTTTAATCTGTTGGGGATTCTTGTGTTGTGTCAGGAGTAGAGCTCCTAACGCAACTATCAAGCCTCCCAATGACGAGCATTGTTGCATCTCCCCGATTGAACCTAAATGCTGGCGGGCGTCCATAAGGACGCCCACCGGTTTGTCGTAACGTGCTTGTGCGAACTACTGCACCTTGAGGTCAAAAAGAAATTACGGCATTATGTCGTCGATCTGGGCCTTCTGCAACTTTCCGCTGAAGTCCACATAGATTGCTTTCCATTCGGAAAAGACGTCCAGTGCCGCCGATCCAGCTTCCCGATGTCCATTTCCGGTCTGGTTGGTGCCGCCGAAGGGAAGATGAACCTCCGCTCCGATGGTGGAAGCATTGATGTAGAAGATTCCAGTATAGGCATCTCTCATGGCGACGAAAGCTTTGTTCACATCCTGAGTATAAACCGAGGCGGAAAGCCCGTAGATGGTGCCGTTGTTTATCTCGATGGCATTCTCCAGGCTGTCGCAGGGGATGACCGCGACCACCGGACCGAATATCTCCTCCTGAGCGATCCTCATCTGCGGATCCACATCTCCGAAGATGGTGGGCTCATGGAAATATCCATGAGCATAATTGCCCGAGGTCAGCCGGTTTCCGCCGCAAAGAAGCTTCGCCTCACCTTTGCCGATCTCCACATACTCCATCACCGTGTTAAGCTGATCTTCGCTTATTGATGGGCCCATCTCCACGCTCGGATCCAAGCCATTACCTATCTTCAAAGCTTTGGCACGAGCAACAAACCTATCGGTAAACTCCTTTACCACCTTTTTGTGCACAATCACCCTGGATGCGGCGGTGCATCTCTGACCGGTGGTACCGAACCCTCCCCAGATGGCTCCTTCCACTGCCAGATCAAGCTTGGCATCATCCATCACCATGATGGCATTCTTACCTCCCATCTCCAGGTTGGTATGTTTGAAGCCGGGAGCACACGCTTCAGCGACCAATTTTCCCACCGCGGTGGAGCCGGTAAAGGAGACCAGCTTTACATCATCGGACCTCATCAAGGGCGTACCTACTTTCCCTCCTGATCCGGTGATGAAATTAACCACCCCTTTGGGGATTCCCGCCTCCTCGCAGGCTTTCACCAGATTATAAGCGGAAAGCGGAGTGTAGGAAGCCGGCTTGAATACCACGGTGTTTCCGCAGACCAAAGCTGGCAACAGTTTCCAGGAGGGGATAGCCATGGGAAAGTTCCAGGGTGTGATCAGAGTGCAAACTCCCATGGGCATTCGCACCGACATCATGAATTTGTTGGGCAACTCCGAGGGAGTGGTCTGTCCGAATTGCCTTCTTCCCTCGCCTGCCATATAGTAGCTCATGTCGATGGCTTCTTGAATATCACCTCGAGTCTCCTTCAAGACTTTCCCCATCTCCTGGGTCATCTGACGGGCCCAATCCTCTTTCCTTTTTACCAAAATTTCTGCCATCTTAAAGAGGATCTCCCCCCTTCTCGGGGCTGGAACCAGTCGCCATTTCTTGTAAGCCTCCTTGGCGGCGTCAATTGCCCGCTTCACATCCTCCTCATTGGAGGCTGGAAACTCTCCCAGAAGCTCACGAGTGTCCGCAGGATTTCGGTTCTCAAAGGTCTTCCCGGTGACCGAATCCACCCATTCACCGTTTATTAAATTTTTGTAAACCTTTGCGTCTGCCATAAAACCTCCTAAAAATAGTGCGTGATTGTTAATGTTTGCTCTGCTTTCTTATCTTCATAGGAATCCGATCGATAATTAATCTCTTTTTTAAGCCAAATCTCAGTTTTTTGAACGCAAATTCTACCTTGCGAAACAACAAATATATATTGCCTACTTTAAATTGTCAACATTTTTCGATGGATAATTTGTTGAATTCAAGTGCCTGGCTAAAATTGCTTTGGTGATACTGTTTCTTGATGAGTGTGTACAAAAGGTATGTCCTCGTAGCGGGAAAATACTTGACTTTCACGCCCAATCTTCGTAGTTTAACGTGACGGTCTCAGATAAGCGCACCGTTTCAAAGGAGCAACTCGGGAAAAAAGGGAGTGGGTCACCGATGCTTTAGAGCTTCGCAAAAACTAAGAACATCTTTCAGAAGAAAAGCAATGCAGACTCTGTCCGAAATTGTAAATCAGATCCAAGAGGCTACAAAAATTGCGGAAGCAACCCGCAACAAGCCGGAAGCAAAGCTACGAGAATTGACCTCGTCCATCTGGGAAAGATTTTTAAAGGAAAAGCGGGTTGGGTTGAATCTTCAAATTCGTGAGGAACTCATTCTTGCTAATGGGCGGCCGGACACTGTCTTCAACAAGCTAATCTTAGAGTATAAGAAACCCAATACGATCAAACCGAGCAACGACAAGAACCGTAAACTCATTTCACAAGTTCAAGGCTATATTCTGGACCTCGCCAAAAAGGAACGATTCAGTAAACAGCGTTTGTTGGGGGTGGCGTTTGATGGCAATTATTTCCTGTTTATGCGTTATGTCAAGCGTTGGATAGAGGAACAACCTGTCGCTGTTAATGAAGATAGTCTGGAACTCTTCCTGAAAAACCTTGAAAAGCTCACATCAAAAGCCGCACTCATTCCGGAGAACCTGATTCGAGATTTTGCAGTTGGTAAAGAGTCCCGCAACAAGGTTGCTGTTGATTGTATCAAGGCTTTTTACAATGAGATCAATCAGCACGGTAGCGAAGGTGACACCAAATTGCATTGGTTCTTCCAGCAGTGGAAAATCCAATTTGCCGAAGTGCACGGTTCATTGGAACAGAAAAAAATCGACAGGGAGACCCTCTTCACATCCTACGGGTTTAGCAAAAAGGAGCAAAAAGACTTCAACGTTTTAGCCTTTTTCTTTGCGCTGGATTCCTACTTTGCGCTCTTAATGAAGCTGCTATCCTATCAGGTTGTTGGGTTTTACACCCTTAAAGATTTAGTGGGTTTGCCCCTTCATGCATGGGAGAAACTTTCCAGCGATGATCTAGGTCAGAAGTGTGAAAAGCTTGAAGAGGGTACGGGCATTTTCCAAGACCTCAACATTCGTAACTTTCTGGAAGGAGACCTGTTCAGTTGGTATACCGAGGCGTGGAACGATGAGATTTACAAAGCGATCAAGCAGATCATAAAGCATTTGAATGATTACGACCCAGAAACAATGGAAGTGGCACCTGATGAGACCCGGGATATACTGAAAAAGCTTTACCAGTACCTGGTGCCAAAACAAATCCGCCACGATCTGGGGGAATATTACACGCCCGACTGGCTGGCAGAGCGCTGTTTGAACCAACTGAACTACAATGGCGATCCCAAATATCGAATTCTTGATCCAGGTTGCGGTAGTGGAACATTTCCCGTTCTTGCTATAAAACGGGCAAAGGAATTTGCCCGCAATCACAATATCGAGCCTGCCGAGACGCTGAAGAATATTTTGCGTAACATATACGGTTTCGACCTGAATCCTCTGGCTGTTATTTGTGCCCGGACCAACTACATGATGGCTATTGCCGATTTGCTGAAATACTCAGAGGGCGAAATCATCATACCGATTTATTTGTGCGATTCTATCAATCCCCCGCAGGCAAGAGTTGCACACGAAATGACTCTATTTCCAGAAAAGATCCCTTATGAAGTAAAAACTACTGTGGGCAACTTCCTATTTTCTCACAGCATCGTCACCAAACGCAGGGTGCAGGCATTGGCGAGCATCACTGAAGATTGTGTCAAAGCCGGCAAGAGCAAAGAAGATTTTCTTAGAAAAGTTAAAACAAAACTAAACCTGACCAGAGAAGAATTTGAAGAATCCGAGTTGTACATGGAGGACACCTACGAGAAGTTGGTGAAACTAAAGCGCCGGGGTATTAACGGTATATGGGCAAGAATCATCAAAAACGCTTTCGCGCCGCTGTTTGTTGGTCAGTTTGATATGGTGGTGGGAAATCCGCCGTGGGTGAATTGGGAATCATTACCTGAGGAATACAGGACAGTGTTGCTGCCGATCAATCACAATACGTACAAGTTGTTTCTGCATAAAGGTCTAGCGGCTAGACACGGATCGGCAAAAATTGACATGTGTTCACTAATGTTGTACGTATCTGCAGACCGTTACTTGAAAGACGATGGATCGTTGTGTTTTGTAGTTACACAAACACTTTTCAAGACTGCTGGAGGATCAAAAGGATTTAGACAGTTTTACCTTCATACCACTGAAACGCCACTGAAGGTAGTGCAAGTTGATGATATGGTTGAACTGCAACCTTTTGAAGGTGCAGCGAATAGGACAGCATTGGTCTTTATTAGAAAGGGACAAAAAACAAAATATCCTTGTCCCTATTTGCTCTGGAGAAAATCCCAGATCGGGAGAATCGACATGGATTTGACTTATAAAGAAGTTTTCAGTAGAACGAAAAGATTTCAACTATATGCAAAACCTGTTGATGATTCCGACGAGTGTTCCAGTTGGATTACTGGAAGAAGGAAGGCATTGGAGGCGCTATCTAAAGTTGTTGGTGCCTCCGGTTATATTGCCCACGAAGGGTCCAATACAGGAGGAGCAAATGGAGTGTATTGGATTAAAATCGATGAGTTAAACGGAAATTATCTGACCGTGTCAAATCTATTCGATATAGGGAAAAGAAAAGTGAATGCAGTTACAATGGAGATAGAATCAGATCTTGTTTATCCATTAATCAGGGGCCGAGATCTGAAGCGATGGAATGCAACCTCCTCAACACATATTATTGTTCCACAACGCGTTGAGAATCCAAAACTCGCCTATGATAATACTAGGATGCAAAAAGATTTTCCAAAAACATATAAGTATCTACTCAAATTTAGGGATGCTTTGGATCAAAGAAAAAGTGCCGTGATCCGGGAATTAGCAGATGAACAAGGTTTTTACCTCCTCTATGGAGTAAAAGAATATACCTTGACACCTTACAAGGTGGTTTGGAAGGAACAAGCCCAAGAATTTCAGTGTGCTGTGGTTTCAAAGTCCAAAGTTGGCGATGTAGAAAAGGTTCTTATTCCCGATCATAAGTTGATGTTAGTCCCTTTTGAGAATAAATCGGAAGCTCATTTTGTTGCCGCTTGCTTGAATTCTTGCGTATCCAGGTTCGTTGTGATGGCATATGTCATTTCGATACAACAAGGTACTCATATTCTCAGCAACATTGCCATTCCAGATTTCGACGCATCCAATCCCATTCATGGGAATTTATCCCGTTTCTCCCGACAATGCCACGAAAAGGCGGCGAAAGGCATTGATGTGACCGATCTGGAGGAGCAAATTGATCAACTTGCGGCGGAGATGTGGGGTTTGACCAGCCAGGAATTGAAAGATATCAAAGACGGCCTGGAGGAATTGCGTTGAGAGAGTTTACAAAAACACTAGAAAGAATTCTTACTGCTGCAGCCGGACATTTGGAACTACTGCCCGCCACAGGTGGTGCAGTAGAAGAAATGACGAACACCGATGACACCGAACGGGACGATACTAGATTTTCAGCCGAACATCTAAATGTAGACACGTTCTTAGAGACACCTACCCCGAACTGGACCTACCGCCAACTAAGACCTCTATACCGCAAGGATAATCACTTGTTCAAGTATTTTCTTGATGGCTCATTCCGGCACTACTTCATTGCCACTGGTCTGGAACATGACCGTTCGACACCCATATTCTTAGCTCAAACATCCTTATCCATTCTGGAGCGAGATGATCTTGGTAAGCTGAAACGAATCATGAATGAACACAAATGGGTGATGATGCTTTCCAAGGGTCGAATCTCCGAAACTGCCTGGAACGGAATCAAAGAAGAAGCAAAAAAGTCCAAAATTGATCTGGAAATGTATGACCTTGCCGAGGAAGACCCCGTTGCAGGAAAAGCATACGAAGGACAAAACTTGCGAGAACGTGGTCGTGGGAAAACCCGCTATTTAATGAGTAAAGCAGAGTTCCAAATCACTGACAAATTCCGAGAGAAGTTTCCAAGTGGATGGATGATAAAAGATGGCCTGCTATCTTTGGGAAGTTACGGAGCCGGCATGTCACTCCCGGGAATTATTGCCGTAGCCAAGTCGTTCACCACAACACAGAAATTCACAACAAGGGATGGTGCTAAACGAAAGAAAGAGAACATTTCGACATTGCTTACAAAGTTGCCACCAAATCATCGAACACCTGTTTATGAGGGCTATGCTGGAAATACGGGATTCTGGTACTTAAGATTAAGAGAATCGACGCAGTTACAATATCCGTTGTTTGGGGTAATCAAGGTGGAAATTCCAAATATTTCTGAGCAATCAATTACAACGGAATTGATTGATGGGCTTTCCAGTGCTTTACTGGCAGAGCAATTCGTAACTCCTTATGGTTCTGACGAGCGGTGGCACACCCATCTTTATCCCATTTATCAGGCCGAGCAATCAGCAAAACAGTTATTCTATTCAACCGAGGTCATTCGTGGTTGTATTGATAACGCATTACGGAGGATTACCAATGAGTAAAAATAATAATAAAATCATTGGACGTACATCTGCCACAGATCGTGATCCCAACACCGCCGACAAGTTCAACTTTTGGATCACGGGCGGTGAAATCGTCAATCCATTTGACATCGTGGAAGCGGAACATTTCACTGACAGCAAAACTTACGGGTTAGTTGCAGGATTAGAACACCGCACAGATGCGGCGAGCCACCTGGCCAACTATGTTTCCAATAACTTTGGATCCGTTGACGAGGAACCAAATACGCCCCGAGTGGGCGCCAGTCTTGCAAAGGTGAACGTGATGATGAACGATGGGGGTGGAAGGAATGAAGACGGCACGCAGAAAGACGGAATTTATATGCCTGTCGAGAATGAAAAGAATGTCAGATTTGCTGATGAGGGCGGGATTCATATCGCATTAGGCATTGAGACAATGGAAGAAGAGAATCGGATTCCGGCCGGTTTAATCAAGATGAGTAACGAAGTTGAAGCCGTAGTCTATCTGGACAGCCGTTATGTTATTGGTCCCGAATCAGCACATTTGAATATTTCAGGTATTAGTGGTCTGGCAACTAAAACCAGCTATGCAATGTTCATTTTGCAGTCTTTACTTCAATCGATAGATTCCAAAGATATCGCAGTCATAATCCTCAATGTCAAGCACGGTGACCTACTGCAAATTGATAAGGAGCCAGTTGAACTGGATGAGAGGCAGAAGGCTCTGTGGATTAAGCTGGGCTTAGAACCGAAACCATTTGAGAATGTTCATTACTTCCTTCCAAGGGCAAAGAACGGTACGGCAAATTCATTTATCGTTCCGGACGATCATCGGGTCTTTGTTTATGCCTTGGAGGATAGTGTGAAAAAGTTGGAGTTACTCTTTTCCGGAATACCGGACCCTACAGATACTATCGATTCTCTTGTAGGGGAGATCATAAATGGCTATGGTACTGCACAATTCAGCCAGGTCCACGATTGGAATGGCTTACTCAATAATCCACCGTTAGCAGCAGAAGGTAGATCGAGAGCAATTGGTGATGTGAGAGCATCATCAGTGGGAAAGTTCAGACGCCACTTGCGTAGAATGGTCCAGACAAAAACTACAGGATTATTCACGAGCAACCGGACGAGGAATGAATATCACCTGGAAGAAGAATTGCGTAGCATTGAAGGTGGACATACGTATGTTGTAGATATTGCCAAATTAAACGATTATGAACAGTCATTTGTTTTTGGTGATATCGTTCGAACCATTTACTATTTGTTTGCCGAATCTGATGTGACACTTGACTTGCCTGACAAAGTGCTCATTTTTGTTGATGAGCTGAACAGATACGCCCCTTCGGGTGGTAAAGAGTCATCTCTGCTTGAGCAAGTTTTGGATATCTCCGAACGAGGTCGTTCCTTAGGCGTTATTCTGTTTTCCGCTCAGCAGTTTATGAGTGCGGTTCATTCACGCGTGACTGGAAATTCTGCCACAAAAGTATTGGGCCGGACATCTTCAGCAGAAGTGATGCAGCCGGATTATCGCTTCCTAGATCAGGAGCTAAAGATGAGTTTGACCCGTTTATCCAAAGGGGAGTTGCTACTTCAGCACGCGATTTTCAGACAGCCGGTAAAAGTGATTTTTCCGAAACCGGCATACAAGCAGGAGTAGGTCCCTCGTTGGTAACGGACGCCCTCGTCCGTTCACGGTGAATCCGTTACCTTCTATGTCTCCATCACGTACGGACGTCGAAGATCCGTCTGGAAGGCATCCGTTCACGGTGCATCCGTGACGAACAAGAAATTAGAGCGGCTCAAAAGGTCCTCCAGCGCAAAGTCTTAACTTCCCCAAAAGGCAATTTCACTACGATTTTTATGGTGATCCAGATAGC
The DNA here is from genome assembly GCA_023129805.1 of Candidatus Zixiibacteriota bacterium. The sequence continues at coordinate 21,246 of JAGMBK010000003.1, forward strand.
CCACGTGTTATTGAGGAGAGTTATATGCGAGGAAAGAAGGCTCATATTCACAGAATCAAACTTCTTCCATCCCCCCTTCTCACCATTTCCAAGTTATGGACGGATACACCTATCCCTCTGGGTAGGAAGGGGATAAAGGCGAGCACATGATTATAGATGACGAAAAATTTTTCAAAATGGGCATCAGAACACCCAGAAAGCCCAGAACCGCCAGTATCGTAGTTTGTAACCTGCTGACGCACAGAAACCTAGCAAGCAGGACGGGTCGAAGAAAAAATGAAAATGATCCCCAGAAAGCCCAGAACGCCCAGTAAGCCCGGTGCCGACGTCGAAATATCAACAACTCACCAAAGAATGCAAACTTTTATTTCAACCACAAGAGTCTTAGGTCCGCCCCCCGCCAGAGGAGGCTGTATCGCATCCTTCTAAGGTGTGGCCCCTTTTTCCTCTTGTTTGGGGAGCAGCAGAACGAATCTCAAGTTCTTTCCTCTCACCACCGTGAGCATTATCTGTTCTCTATCCTTTACCTGATCCAAGCTTTTCTTAAACTCATCCAGATTCTCGATCTCCAACTCCTCTACCTTTTTGATCACATCCCCATCCTCCAACAAAGCTGTGCCGGCAACTCCACCCACCTCCACAAAGGAGACTAAAACCCCCTCCTTATCCTCCAGCATGTACTGACGGTATATAACGTCGGTGATCTCCTTCACGGTGAAGCTGAAGTTGGTCTCAAATTCATCCGCCTTCACCTTGGGCTGCTCAGAGATTTTCACATTGATACTGGTAGCAATGTCCTCTCTTACGATCTTCAGATGGGCAGGTTTTCCCACTTGGCTCTGTGAAACCAGAACCTGAAACTTGTTTAAATCTTCCTCTTTTTCTGCCGACATCTTCTCTCCGTTGTATTCAACTACTATGTCACCCGGCAGAAGACCGGCTTTCTCTGCCGGTGAGCCGGGAATGATATCTGAGATCAGAATACCCTCCAGTTGAGGGTTGTTAAAATATCCGGCATAATCCCGGCTTAAGGGTTGGATGGCAATTCCGATCCAGCCTCGCTGGATGGTACCACTGCTCAAAAGCTTCTCTTTTACCTCATTGGCTATGTTTATGGGGATGGTAAAACCCTGTCCTCTACCGAATCCAATGGAGTTTATGCCGACCACCTCGCCTCTGAGATTTACCAGAGGTCCACCGGATGAGCCTGGATCGATAGCGGCGTCAGTCTGAATAAAGTCGTTTATCAACTGATTTTCGATAGGCAAATTAGGAAGCACCCTCCCCTTCCCGCTGACTATGCCAAATGAGACGGTGCGATCAAATCCGTAAGGATTACCTACCGCAATCACCCATTCTCCCACCTCCACCTCATCGGAGTTGCCAAGTTTGGCTACCGAAAGATTCTCCTCGGTCGCTATCTTAAGTAAAGCCAGATCGGTCTGTTTGTCTATCCCGATGATCTCTGCTGGATACTCGATCTTGCTGGGAAGAGTTACCGTTACGCTTTTAGCATCATCCACCACATGTTCGTTGGTGAGAATGAAGCCTTCTTTATCTACGATCAAACCAGAGGCTAAGGATTTATATCTTATCTGGCCGGTCTTTTTCACCACCTCGATATGCACCACAGAGGGTTTGATGGTATTGGACACGGAGATGATTATCCTCTGCAGATCATCGAAAAGCTTCAGTGTTTTTCGATCATCCTTCTCAGACGCCGCATCAGGTTGCATTATGTTTATGCAAAAAAACAAAAATCCAGAAAGGAGAAAAACAAAAAATACTAACTTCTTCATATCGCCTCCTAAAAACTTCAGGTTTTGTTGCCGAAGTATTTGAATGTGCTCATTTTCCATACGAAATTATTATATATATCGGCAACTATTCTGGTCAAGTGAAAAGAAGGTGGATTTGACAATAAAAGGCAAATTTTGCATAAGGTCAAGATAACAATCTCCTGACACGATAACGAGCCATTCACAGCCGAAATTTGCAACAAGCTGTTGCCAGAACCTAACTTAAGTTAGGTTCTGGCATCTTATAGCCGTGTTTGGGTAAAAAGATTCCGGCATAAAACCGGGAAAATCCAGCCTTAACAAAATCTGAATATCTCAAGCTTGCTTCCGAACAGAAAGGCATCTCTCATAAAAGTTGCGATTCTATTTTTGGGGGGACGACAATAAAAACACATTTTTTTAAGCAGGGATGCAACAGATTTAGAGTTTGAGCGTATAATATGTTGCATTTTGTTGGCAATTTTTTGCAGGGCCAGGAAAACCTTAAGAAGACGGATTGGGATTTTGAGAGGAATTCAGATTTGCTGAAAAACAGCGTGGATTTCCTTGACTGATGGGGCACAGGATCTTATCAATAACATTTAAAAGATTTTAGGAGTGGAAGGTTTGAAAGATAGCGAATTATTTTTCAAACTGAAAAAGCTTTTTGTATTTTTGCTTTTTGCTCTTATTTTTATAGGGTTGGGCATACTCCTTTCCTCTGGCTTGAAGTGGTCTTCTTCCTCCTCAGGAACCCTTCAGGCAACTACGTCCCCGGAGGACCTAAGAGGGGATATAGGTCAATTCTTCGGATCAAAGAGTGAGTTTCTTCTGAGAGCGGAGAGTCCCTTTGTCAGGGTGGCGGAAAAGGTGAGCCCAGCGGTGGTGAACATAAGGGCCGAAAAGGTGGTAAAAGGTGGCTCATTTCATGATTTTTTCCCATTTGAAGATTTCTTTCGCAGATATTTTGGAGAGGTCCCGGAAAGAAGGCTACCCGCTCGGAAAACCCAAAGCTTGGGCTCTGGGTTCATCTTTAGAAAAGATGGCTACATTCTGACCAACAATCATGTGGTGTCCGGGGCAGATAACATATCTGTGAAACTACCTGACGGCAGCCAGCATAAGGCTGAGGTGGTGGGACTGGACAAGGATACAGATCTTGCCGTGCTGAAGATCGAGGTGGAAGACCAGCTTCCCGTGGCTGAGTTTGGAGATTCGGATTCTTTAAGGGTAGGAGAATGGGTTATGGCTATCGGAAATCCCTTCCCCGAACTGGGGCTGGATAGAACAGTTACCGTGGGGGTGGTCAGCGCCAAAGGACGGGGAAATTTAGATTTCGGACCAGAAGTGACACCCCAGTACCAGAACTATATTCAAACCGATGCTTCCATCAACCCGGGAAACAGTGGAGGTCCTCTGGTAAACATCCATGGAGAGGTGGTGGGAATAAATTCAGCCATCACCAATCCTACCGGGATGAAGTTCAATATCGGGATAGGATTCGCCACTCCCATAAACTTAGCTAAGTCGGTGATTCCCGATCTGGTTGAGAAAGGGAAAGTCTTAAGAGGGTTTTTAGGAGTAGTTTTCCAAGAGATGGATAAAAATACCGCAGATGCTTTAGATCTTCCTTCAGCCGAAGGGGTGCTGGTGCGGTCGGTTCAGCCAGGTACCCCTGCAGATAAGGCGGGAATCAAAATGGGTGATGTGATAACCGGATTCAATGGAGAGAAGGTAGCGAACGGACAGAGGTTCAGAATGATGGTGGCTGAGGCGGGCCCGGGGCAGAAGGTCACCATCGATATTATAAGAGATGGAAAAAAGTTTTCCAAGAAACTAACCTTGGCGGACAGAGAAAACTTCCTTGTTGGAATAGAAACAAAGCCCTCTGAGGAGGAGAAGGCGGAGCAATGGTTAGGTCTGCAGGTGAGCACCTCCACCAGAGATTTAGCCGCTCAATTGAATGTGAAATTCCAACCGGGCGTGATGGTATTGGAAGTTGAGCTGGGAAGTTCAGCTGAGCAGGCAGGGTTCCGCTCAGGTGATATCATAGCAAAGATAGGAGACCAAAAGATCGAGGATTTAGATAACTACCAGAAGGCGTCTGTATCCTTGAAGAATAAAGGGAAAGCTATTCTTTTCTTAATCTATAGAGATGGGGAACCACTTTTTATAGCGGTCAAACCTTAAGCAGTGTTTTGTCAACAGGACCAGAAGATCGATTTTAACCTTCAACCTCTAAAAGCCGCCGAAAGGAGGAAAGGTATACAAATTGGCAAAACAAGTAAGAAGATACAGGGATGAGGACAAATCCCTGGATCTTTACTTAAGGGAGATAGGAGAGACTCCCTTGATCACCGCACAGCAGGAGGTGGAATTAGCCAAGCGGATCAAGCTGGGAGACCAGTTGGCTCTGGAGAAGTTAACCAAGGCTAACCTGAGATTTGTGGTCTCGGTGGCCAAACACTACCAAAACCAGGGTCTGTCCTTGGCTGATCTGATCAACGAAGGAAACATAGGGCTGATCAAAGCCGCCAAAAGATTTGATGAAACCCGAGGATTTAAATTCATCTCCTATGCGGTGTGGTGGATCAGGCAGGCCATACTTCAGGCTTTAGCGGAGCAGTCACGCATTGTCAGACTGCCTCTAAACCGGGTGGGAACTTTGCACAAGATAGGCAAAATCTCCAGCTCACTGGAGCAGGAGTACGGAAGAGAGCCCTCACCGGACGAGATCGCCAAAGAGCTGGAGCTATCTACTGTGGAGGTCTCGGATACTTTGAAAATCTCCAATAGCCATCTGTCTTTGGATGCTCCTTTTTCGGTCTCCGAGGATAACAGCCTCATGGACGTTTTGGAGGATGAATTCCAGCCCGCGCCGGATGAGGATCTGTTAACTGAATCTTTGAAGGTGGAGATTGAAAGGGCTTTGGATACGCTTTCTTATCGAGAGGCGGAGGTGATCAATCTTTATTTCGGGCTAAATACGGAGAAGGCGTTGACCTTGGAGGAGATCGGAACCAGATTCAATTTAACCCGAGAGAGGGTGAGACAGATAAAGGAGAAAGCTATCCGAAGATTAAGACATGCCTCCCGCAGCAAATCCCTGCGTGCTTATCTCCATTAAGAGATCGAAAAAAGTTTCAAAGAGAAAAAGCCTCTCGCTAAATGCGAGGGGCTTTTTCATTTTTATTCGTTGGTCGAGGGTGCCCTTCAGGGTGAATCCTTCCCTCGGACCGAGTCCTCAGGACGAGGTCAAGATGAACCCCGTCTACGAACTTGCTGGACATGCGGGACTTGCTGGACTTGCGGATGGCTGTTTTTCATTTTTTTCATTGTTAGAAAATGTATTTTGAGAAAGGAGTTGATCATCCCAGAAGATGGCGTAGGTTCCGGCATGGGTTTTCGCCTTTCTGAATCCCATGGTGGAAAGGAGCTGGCCAATGCGGCGGTAACTGAGCTGGCTTTCTTTTGATCTGCCTTGATTGAAAGTGTCCGTAATGATTTTAACCGGAAGGATACCGTTTTTTACGAGATGCTTGAGCCCTAAGATGGTACTTTGAATTTGGGATTCGAGACTGATGGTTTCAGGATATAGTTTTGTCAATTCTTCTCTTCTGATTGCTTCAATTTCCTGCCAAAAGATTTTTTCGGCCCTATGGGTTTCACTCCGTTCAACTGCCAAGGTTTTAACCATACTCTGTTTGAGCTGGATAGCCTTTAAGGTATCCCGAATATTCGGCTCAAAGGAATTATCTTCCAATCTTCTAATGCCCTTGTCGATCAATATTTCCAAGAACTTTAACTGCGCAGGGTCTTCCCCTTGACGAAGCTCAGGATCTTCCCTTCGATAAGACTCAGGGTCGGTATCAATCAGATGGTTCATATGATTCTTCTTCTCCCTTGAGGGGGGTCTGTGCATGCAAAAGATATTCGTCTCCCCAATAAAGGGTGGAGCTATCCTTTTCACCATTAAGGTTGTTGTGAATTTGCTATTTGTGGTAAGAAAGGCTACGGGTTAGGTATTAGAATGCTTCGAAACTCAGCATAAATGGTTCGAAGCTCACCATAAATGGTTCGAGACTCACCATAAATGGGGTTTTATCTTGGTGGAAGGTACGCAGGGCACCTGACCTACGAACTAACTTAATTCAATTATTTTGATGTGTGCACAAATCATTATTAACATCCCAACCACATCTACGCAATGCCTCTTCTTGTCCAGAAATACTGTCCCGATGGACCGCAACGCAAAGAAGATGGGATGGACGTGACATTCCTACGAATGCCATTTTGAGATTTTGTATTATTCTTTTTTGTGTTGGTACAGTGCACTCGCCCTTCATATAATTCATTATTCTCTTTATGTCATAATCATAGAAGAAAGTTTCAAGATAACATGTTGCTGTATGGGTTTCGCCTTTAACACCATGTATAGTTGAAACTTCTATTTCGATCTCGGTTGTTCCAGAAGAATACCTATATATATTATTACTCGGCAGGGTTTCTTCATTAAACTCTTCCAAGTCTGAAGAATTGATAAAATTTGTAAGCTCGTCATTCACCTGATAATTGAAAAAACCCCTAAATTCATTTGTTAGGAAATTTCTTATTTCTTCGAAAACTTCTTCTTGTCTGTGTATCTGCAAACACCATTTAGCCAGCCTAATCCGAAAATCCTTATAAAAATCCGGGTTTTTTTCTGAGATATGTCTATGCAGTTTTTTATCTGTAAACGCCCTATCGTTGTCAGTAATTTTGGAAATCCTTAAACACTTTAAGAAAGCCTCAACTAATCTCTTTTTGTAAAATTTAACCCCTTTAGAAGAAATAAAACTATCAGGTTGTGGAGCTAAATAACTTTTTAGATTACTAAAATCAGTTTTTGTAACTTTTATTTCTTTGGAATAGACGTTCCAATAGCTAGGAATGGTTCTTTTTGTGTCATGCGGCTTGCCTCGCCACCCAACAGCTTTAAAGACTCTTTTCTCATGCTGATGTAAGTTATTTATGAAGATTAGTTCACCGAATTTGTCTAATACTTGCTGAATAGAATTATCATAATAAACAATGATCACGGGAGTAATTTCATTTTGTCTGCCATTTCCCGTTATGGTCTGCTGGTGAACACAAAAGTTTTCCACCTTGCTTGCTATAGAGCTTGGAAATCTTTTACTTCCTGTAATAAACATTTTTCTGGCATCATCTATTGTCCAACCGCATTCCAAATCAGCGTCATAGTCAAATATTGATTGATTTAGATCGCCAATTTTTTGAACAACAGCATTATCATAGAATAGATTAGTCAGCAGTTCAGACTGGATTGTGCTTGAGTCTTGCATCTCATCAATAAAAACATAGGCGAATCTTTTTGAGATAAGTTCTCGGATGCCGGGGTGCTCTCTAATGTACTCAAAGGCCAACGAATAGGCATCCTCGTAACACAAATAGCCCCAATTAAGTATTTGCAGTTTTAAGCTGTTGATTTCTTTGTAGGTTTTCTTATTAGTGTCTATAAATGCTTGTTCATCGATTTTTCGAGAAATACAAAAGCTGTCTTTATTGAAGCGTAGACTTTTAAGATATTCCAATCCACCTTCTTGCCTTCTATCAAGCCAAGTCCTTGCGGCGTGCAAGGTGTTGTAGACTCTCTCTATAACTGAATTAAAAACCTCATTATCAACATAACCTGGTCTTTTATTAAATTTTAGTATATACGACGGTATAGCAAGATATTTATCCACGAAACTTTGAATTGTTCCAAAATGATTTGGGTAATTAAAGAGCTTTTGAGAAGCAAAGGAGGCGTAGCTTTTTATTTCATTTATTGCCACATTTGTGTGAGTTAAAACGCATAATCCCCTATTGTTTTCAAGAGGCATTCGCCGGGACAAAATCAACAATTTGCCAAGGAGCGCCTTTGTTTTACCACTCCCCGGACAGGCGGCGATATCTTTGGTCTTGAAACACCTTATTACCGCCTTCTGCTCTTCATCGAAGTGCTTATCTCTCGGCAGAAGAATACGTTCCGCCCAAGATATATCTTCGTTGGTGATAGCTATGGTCACTGGTCACTCTGCAACGTAATTAATGGCATCCACGAGGTATTTGACTTTGCTGTCAACTTCGATCCGTTCCTTTATTCCGCGACATTTTTCGAGCAATGCCGCAAAGCATTGAGCAACGATTGGCTTGGAAATCTTCTTCTTAATTACATAGTCATTATAAATTGCCTCTGCTATTTGTTTGTCTGTCTTATTCTCAGAAGTCCAAGAATTAAAATCGGCTCTAACCTTTTCGATTACTTGTTTGAATTTTGTTTCCGTGAGACCGTAAGCATCACTGTTCTTGATTTTCTCCGCACATAGTACGGCCATATAGAATCTCCGCTTAAGAGAGCTGAGACAAATGTCATACTCCAGGGTCCGAACTGGAGAAACAAAAGTCCTAATTCCGGGCCCACTGTACTTGCTTTCTTTCTCTGATCTCTTTCGTTCTATCTGCTCGCGAGAGAGTTCTGAATCGGATTCAGGGTCGTTGTCGGTTATCACGGCTACCTTGACGCCCATTCCATCGCCTAACCTTCTTTTGAAAATCCTCGAATATCTCAAAAAAGCTGTGCTCTGAACATTCACGACTGATACTCCATGCTTCGTAAGCGGCTTATCAAGAATAGCTGCTACAACGGGAATCAAGATATTTTCGGCATCGCCTTCAACCAAAATGACCCCCTGGGCAAAGAATAAATTAGCTTTTGTCACATCTAAGAATCGCTCCAAAAAAAGATAATCTCCTTTTTCCAATTGGGTGAAATCACTTCCCATTGGGAAAGCTTTGTCGCCCTTACAAATTATAAGATTATCCAGTTTGACTTTTGAAGCCAGATTCGGGCTATGGGTTGTCATTATTAATTGAACACCTGATTTCGCCGCTATCTCTTCCTGTAAATATTCGATCAATCTCAATTGAGCTTGCGGATGCAAATGAGTTTCCACTTCTTCAATCAATGAAAGTTTCAAACCGTAATAACCAGTCCGCTTCAAGAGCAGTAGCTCTGTAGCAATGTATAATCGATTATAAGAACCCAATCCTGAATTTTCCTCAGCCAGATTAAGAGTAAGCTTTTCTAAAATACCAGATAAGTCTTGACCTGAAAGTGCGAACTTGGCTATTTTATTCATTTCCTTTTCTGTGAAGAACTCCTTCAAATACTCGTTTATATCCGATAGCAACTCCTTGCCAGACTGGTCAGGAAGATCATTATCCTTTTCGTCTCTCCCTTTGAAGTAATCGTCAATCTGCTTATTGGCGGTTTGAGCAATTTTGGTGATGGTATGCTCCGACTCAGGAATGGAACGAAAAGCTTCGTGGCTTTTCAGTATTTGAGCTAATCTGGATCTTCTTCCTGGAACCAGTTCGCTTTCCGCGTCCCTCAGGGGTTTAAGATAGGTTGTTCTTAGATAATCCCTTGCGGCCGCGTCAAGCTGAGTTCCTTCGTCATCCGGGCCAGCCTTGGTTTCAGGAATGATTTTTCTCTCCTTGCGTTCAGCATTAAGAGTTACTTTTAGAAAATAGCGGTCTTGGCCATCCCTATCTTTCTCAATGCCAAGCCATTCTATAAAATTAGCTGCTTCATTATTCTCTGCATCAAAACCTCGAAATATGCATTCAATCCTAAAAGATTTTGCTCTATTGGCGTCAGTCGGTTCTAAGTCTGGTTGTAGAAAAAAGTCTTTTTCTTCCAACCACTGGTAATCGTGACTTTGCGTTTGTAGAATGTATTTTATCGCATCAATTATAGCTGTCTTGCCTGAATCGTTTTCACCAACTAGTAAATTTAATCCTTTATTGAGCTTAAGATGTAATCCCGGGGCATCGCCTTCGTTTGAACCATATTTTCTGAAGTTCCAAATTTTAAGTTCTGACAAATACATTTTAATGCCTTTTTTAAGTTTATTCTTTTAACTATCTATAATTTGTATTTCATCTTAAGTAAACTCATAAAGTTTATATAGGAGTTAGCAACTTTCCTCTCCAATGACTTGACCGTCACCTGCTTGGCAGAGAGTTGGTCACTAGCCCTGTGATCCTGACCTATCTTGGTGTCAGGTGCGCAGGGGACTTGACCTACGAACTGCGGATGTAACCTCTCCTAACAACGAATATTATAGCTCGCAGACCTGTAGAAGTCAAGGAAAATGCCACGAAATTTTGGATGATAGACCCGGCCCTGAACCATGCGGTTCAGGGCAGGTCCGCCAGAGGCGGATAAACCCGCCAGAGGCGGGCAGGCCCTCCGGAGGCGGACAAGGCCTGACGGGACATGAAACCCCCTAAATCCCCCTTATCAGGGGGACGTAAAA
>JAGMBK010000030.1 GCA_023129805.1 Candidatus Zixiibacteriota bacterium
CAATCTGCCAATCCTGATTTTCATTTCCCAAAACCGGTGAGGCGAACAAGAGTGTGAAAAAGAGAAAAAATAAACTATAAATCGTAGGGACAGCCCTGGTGGCTGTCCTGATTAGGGTTAGGACAGGGACACCTCGTGCTGAGCGCTCGGTGCGAAGCAAGCCCTGTCCCTACGAAAAAACTTCGCTAAAAAACCGCTTTTTCAACAAGCCCTTAACGGTAAGAGCCTAACCATGAACCATGAACTACGAACCATCAACCGCTTTTACGTCTCCGCTACCATCTTTTTTATCGTCTCAGTGGTCACGGATTTTGGTCGTTCGATGGCCAGACCTAAGGCTCTGTCCCAGATCAGTTGTGCCAGAACGCCCATGGCACGGGAAACACCGAACAGAACAGTGTAAAAATCATATTCTCTGACCCCGTAATACCACTGCAAAACTCCCGAATGTGCATCCACGTTGGGCCAGGGGTTTTTGGCTTTGCCGTGTTGTTTAAGGATATCAGGTGCGGTCTCATAAATCAGGCTGACCAGTTTGAAAAGATCATCATCCGGCATGTGTTTTAGTGCGAATTCCCGCTGAGCCGTATATCTCGGATCGGTCTGTCTTAAGACCGCGTGCCCGTATCCGGGAATAACCTGTCCGCCCTTCAAGGTATCCCACAAGGCTTTGGATAATTCTTCCTTGGAGGGAACTCTTCCACCTAATTTTTCCATCAGGTTCTGAATCCAGCGCAGAACCTCCTGGTTTGCCAGACCATGCAAGGGACCAGCCAGTCCGTCCATACCCGCAGAGAGGGAATAAAAGGCATTGGATAAGGCGGAGCCGACCAAATGAGTGGTGTGAGCACTGACGTTTCCGCCCTCATGGTCGCAATGCAGAACCAGATACAATCTCATCAACTCGCAGTATTCAGGATTGTCGATGCCCATCATATGGGCGAAGTTTGCGCCCCAATCCAACCTCTTGATGCCTCGAATCCTTTTTCCATCTTTATAAGTTCGGCGATAGATATAGGCGGCAATGGCAGGAAGTTTTGCCAAAAGATTCATCACGTCTTCATACATGGGATCCCAGTATTCGGTCTTGGGGATGCCTTCGTTATACTTCTTTACAAACTCTGAGGTAGACTGAAGAGAGAGAATCCCAATGGCGAATTGAGTCATGGGATGCATGTCAGTGGGAAGAGCCTTCAAGGTTTTCCAGGTGTTTTGGGGGACTTCTCCCCTACTCTGCCACTCTTTTGTAATCTCTTTGACATCGCTTTTTGTCGGAAGTTCGCCGGTTAAAAGCAACCAGAAGATCCCTTCAGGAAGCGGCTCCTCTCCACCGCGCGCCTTAGGGAGCTTTTCTCGAAGCTCCGGGATATTATATCCTCGGAACCTTATTCCTTCCATGGGATCTAAAAGCGAGGTCTCCCAAACCATGCATTTTATGCCCCTCATACCACCGTAGGCTTGCTGGACAGTTGCTTGAGAGATAACTTTGTCACCATGTTCTTTCACCAGAGATTTAATTTCATCTCTTAGCTCTGGAATCTTGTTGGACAGTTTTTCTTTTAGAGACATAGCGGTTCCTCCTGTTTAAGTGTTGTGAATTATTTTACAAATTTAGACTCAAAAAAAGAATTTCGATTCGTATCTGAAGCTTTGGGCAGAATCCGAAGCATGCACTGCATTTTTTGTTACACCTGTGGCTAAATCATGCCGGATGGTTCCTCTCTTCGCCTCTTTCGGATCGGTGGCGCCCACAATCTCCCTCAGTTTTTTTACCGCATTTTTTCTGGTCAACAAAACTGCCACCACTTTGCCCGAGGAGACGAACTTTACCAACTTCTCAAAAAACGGTTTCCCTTTATGAACCTGATAGAACCCTCTGGCCTGAAGGGTTGAGAGCTTGGCCATCTTCAAATCCACTATCTTGAATCCGGCATCCTCCGTCCTTTTTAAGACTTCCCCTATCAGGTTTCTTTTCACCGCATCCGGCTTGATCATAAGGAAGGTCTTTTCCAATTTTTACTTTTGACCTCCACCAAAAAGTAAGTGAAAAAGTTTAAACTTCACTTTATTTCATATAGAACATCGAGCCTGCTTCAAACGGCTGAGCCTGTCGAAAAATGTCATTCTGAGGCGTTAGCCGAAGAATCTCAAATCTGCAACATATTGAGTTTATTAGATTCTTCACTTCGCCCTGCACTATATAGTGCAGGGCTTCGTTCAGAATGACAGAAGGGACATTTCATGGTTTTTCGACAGACTCGGCTGAGGATTGCTTCATCTTTTTCTTCTTGCACGCTTTTTTCTTCGAGCCAATTCAAACCCTGTCTCTGCCGCCTTCAAGTTTTTCTCCTCGGTTCCTTTGGGGGCTCTTCTTTTAACCGCCTCTAAGAATCCTTTTTTTGAAACTATCTTGGTTAAAGCGGCGATAGCTCCTAAGGCGATTATGTTAGCCACCATAGGGGTGCCGATCTTATCCCGGGCGATCTGGGTGAAGGGAAAACCATGCACTTTGTGATCCGGAAGCTGATCCACCAATCCGGAATCAACGATTAAAACCCCTTCCTCCTTTAACGCCGGAAAATAGGTATCACACGATTCCTGGGTTAAAGCTAAAAGCAGATCCAGCTTGAGCGGCTTGGGATAATAGATTTCACCGGAGCTAACCACTAAGTCTGATCTGCTGGCACCGCCACGTGCCTCCGGACCATAGCTCTGGGTCTGGCACACATTCTTGCCATCCTCCACCCCAATGGCTTCAGCTAACACGGTTCCGGCGAAGATCATCCCCTGCCCTCCGGAACCGGAGAGCCTGATCTCGTATCTATCTTCGTATTCTGTGGAGACTCTTTTTATGTGGTGCATCTTCTTATGAGTATGGGTGGGGTTGTCTGTCATCTATATCTTACCTTGAGCCTGAGCAATCACTTTATCGTATTCCTCACAATATTCAGGAAAATCTATGTCCCACAAAACTCCGGTGAGGAACTTACCTCTCAATTTCTCTGGAGGAACCTTTCCGGCGGCGCTGATGGGGATGGCATGTTCCTTTTGCCATTTCAACATCTCTATGGCTCCCCCCTCCTTGTTCAGCCTTCCATATAAGGTGTGACAATGGCTGATCACCTCCACCAGGGAGAATCCCTTTTTAAGGATGGCCTCTTCGACCAGCTTTCGCAGTTGCACCATGTGATAAACTGTTCCCCGCGCCACGAAGGGCGCCCCCGCGGCAATAGCCAGCTTGGCTATGTCGAAGCTTCTCTCCCGGTTTCCATAAGGAGCGGTGGTGCCGATCTTCATGAAAGGGGTGGTAGGAGCCACCTGACCTCCGGTCATACCATAGGTGGAGTTGTTAATCAAAATTGTGGTCAGGTCGATGTTACGCCGGCAGGCATGGATGAAATGATTTCCCCCGATGGCCAAAGCATCTCCGTCGCCGGTGATTATGATTACCTTCAAACTTGGCTTGGCTAATTTTACTCCAGTGGCAAAAGCTATTGGTCGTCCATGAGTGGCATGAAGGGTGTTGAAGTCCACATATACCGGCATTCGGCTGGAACAGCCGATGCCTGATACCATCACCACATCATCCTGGGGGAGCTTTAAGTTATCTATCGCCCGGATGATGGCGCCCATGACAGTACCAATACCACATCCCGCACACCATACATTGGGAAACTGCTTTTTGGTTCTCAGATATTGGTGAGTTACCTTGGATAGCAAAGCCACGTTATTTTTCCTCCCTTATCTTTCGGAATATCTGATCCGGGGTGATCAATTCTGAGTCATAGCGATTGAGACCGCGCACCCGGGTCTTCCCTCGGTTAACTCTCATCACCTCCCTGATCAGCTGTCCCTGATTAAGCTCGGCTACGATGACTAAATCCAACTGTTCTAAAATGTGCTCCATATAAATGTCCGGGAAGGGCCACACAGTTAAAGGCTGTATCAGTCCCGCTTTGATTCGTCTCTCTCGCGCCATGTGGATAGCCTGTCTGGCGGCACGCGCTACAATTCCATAGGCGAAGACCGCTATATGGGCGTCCTCCATGAATTCTTCTCTCACCTCAACAATGTCATTTATGTTATGGGTGATTTTATTTTTCAATTTGTCCAGCTTCTCCCTGATAACCACCGGTCTGGCGGTAGGGAACCCGTCCGGGTTGTGAGTCAGTCCGGTGATGTTGTATCTGTATCCCTCTCCGAAGCTTGCCATGGGGGAGACAAAATGAGGATTTACCTCAAAATGCTGGTACCATCCCGGGTGAACCGTGGGCTTCATCCGGTTTATTATCCTTATCTTTTCCGGATCGGGCAGTTCGACCTTTTCCCGCATATGCCCCACCACCTCGTCCATCAGAACCACCACCGGGGTACGATATTTTTCTGAGAGGTTAAAGGCCCGGATGGTAAAATGGAAGCATTCTGCCACCGAGGAGGGAGCTAAGGCTATTGCATGATAATCTCCGTGAGTTCCCCAGCGGGCCTGCATGGTATCGGCCTGGGCGACCTTGGTGGGCAGACCGGTGGATGGTCCACCTCTCTGTACGTCTACGATTACACACGGCACCTCCGCCATGTAGGCGTAGCCAATATGTTCCTGCATCAGTGAGAATCCGGGTCCACTGGTGGCGGTCATGGATTTCACCCCGGTCACCGATGCTCCAATCACCGCTGCTAAGCTGGCAATTTCATCTTCCATCTGAATGAATTTCCCCCCCACCCTGGGCAACTCCCGAGCTAAGACCTCGGCTATCTCTGTAGAGGGAGTGATGGGATACCCGCCAAAGAAACGACAACCAGCCGCTATAGCACCTTCCGCGCAAGCACGGTTTCCCAGGATCAATCTCTCTTTCTTTGGGGTGGTTCCCTTGTTCATTCAGGCTCCTTCAAATTGTCTTTCTTTGACTCCTTTTTTTCCCGCGGTCTAACCGCGATGGCAAAATCCGGACACCTGAGCTCACACATGCCACACTGGGTACATTTTTCCGGATAGGTTAATATGGGGAAGCCATCTTTGTCCGAGGTCAAAGCCCCGGTGGGACAGAAAGCCACACAGATGCCGCATCTTTTACACCAGGCTTCGAATACGTGAACTTTCTCTTCTTCTGTTTCCTGCTTGGTGTTCACTTGAGTTTTAGCCGCTTGATCTGCCAATTTAATCCCTTCACCCTGTCAAATTAGGGCTTGACTTTACGAGTATATATAATAAGTTTAATACGAGGAAAGTCAAGTTTTTTGGCAAAACTTTGTGATTTTTTTCACTAACAACAGATGCCCACAAAATCAATAAATTACAAGTTCAAGCAGAAACTTAACTCCACTTTGGGGGGGGAGGCGCATAACTTTTGTTACCAATGCGGTGCCTGCGTGGGAGATTGCCCGGCCGCCATGTATTCTTCAGATTTTAACCCTCGAGAGATACTTTTGCAGGCGCTCTTAGGGGATGAAGAGGCTCTGACCGGAGAGAATTCCCCCATCTGGAATTGCACCAATTGTTATACCTGCTACGAGAGATGCCCCCAGGCGGTAAGACCGGTGGAGGTGATCATCGCCTTGAAGAACATCTGCTACCAGAAGATGACTGCTGCACCTGAGGTTAATCAGATTGTGAAAAGCGTTAAGACCACCGGTCGGACAGTGAAGATCACTTCCCTGTCTGACAGAAGGAGAAAAGAGCTGGGCTTGCCGGAGATAAAAGCCGTCCCCATGGATGAGTTGAAGGAACTTTTTGAACCGTAGAGAGATGTTACCCCCTCCATGTCCCACGTTTAGTTTTAGGATATATGTGCATGAAAAAGAGTTTAGGATATTTGAGCAAAAAGGAGAGGAAGGTTATTGAATCCTTTGTAAAGGACCTAAGAACCCAATTAGGTGATCAAATAGTTTCTATTACCCTTTTTGGGTCCAAGATAAGAGGTGATTCTGGCAAAGAATCAGATATAGATGTATTGGTCTTAATAAAAAAGAAGAACCAAAGGATTCGCAAAAAGGTGGCAGAAATATTGACGGATTATTTGATAGAATACGATTTGCCCCTTTCTCCTGTATTATATGACCTCTATGAATATGAAAAGAACAAAGAAATCGGCTCTTTTTTCTTTAAAGAGGTAGAAAAAGAGGGAATTCCTTTGTGAAAGAAGGAACCAAAGAAGACCTAGCCAGGCATCGGATACAGAAAGCAAAAGAGCGGTTAAAGATTTCCAAAGAACTGTTGGATTTAGGTCATTCTGCAGATTCGTTAAGCAAAAGCTATTATGCAATGTTTTCAGCAGCCAAAGCCCTTTTAGCTCTAAAGGAATTGGATAGTAGTAAACATTCAGGGGTTATTTCTCTTTTTAATAGATATATTGTTAAGGAGGGACTTTTTTCAAAGGAATCCAGCCGATTGCTTTCTGAAGCTAAGCTCGAAAGGGAAGAAGCAGACTATGAAGATTTCGTTACTGTTACTCAAGCGGATGCCAAACTTCAACTTAAAAATGCGAAAAAGTTTGTCAAAGAAGCCCAGAAAGTATTGAGTAAAATTATTAAAGAAAGATAACCTATTTTCTCTGCTCTGTGTGGATGTTATCCATGGCTGGCAAGCATCCACAAGAAATAAGATTAGCGAGGATGACGGAGACCCCCACCCGTACGGGCGGGCGTATGGGATAACATCCTTAATGAAGAAAGAACTTATTTTCGGACTCTAAAATGAAATACGCTCCCTTTTTCGGTTGCATGATCGAAGTGAAATATCCGCAGATGGAGGCGGCGGTGCGAAAGACCGCAAAGAATCTGGGGATGGAATTGGTGGATTTAGATGGATTCTCCTGCTGTCCGGATCCCATTTATTTTAAAGCCACGGATAAGCTCACCTGGCTCACCATTGCGGCAAGAAACATCTGTATCGCCGAGGAAGCAGGACTGGATCTGGTGACCATGTGCTCTGGCTGTACCGCCACACTCTCTGAAGCTAACTATCATCTCTCTAATGAACCGGAGCTGAAGGAAAAGGTGAATCAACGCTTGAAAAGAATCGGAAGGGAGTATAAGGGCACCATCTCCGTTCGCCACATCGTGACCGTTCTGCGAGACGATCTGGGGATCGAGAGGGTAAGAGAGTCGGTCAAAAGACCTCTGGGTGGCATCAAGGTGGGGATTCATTACGGCTGTCATCTGCTCAAGCCTTCGGAGATAATGCGGGTGGATGATCCGGACTATCCCACCATACTGGAAAAACTTTTCTCCGCCATCGGCGCCCAGATAGTTCATCATGACAAACAAGCCCTCTGCTGTGGGAAAGCCTGCATGAGCGAGGACATACCTGAAAAAATGACCTATGACGTCTTAACTTCTCTCAAGAAATCCGGCGCCGACTTAATGGGCTTGATCTGTCCCACCTGTTTTGATGAATTCGATCTGGGGCAGATAAAGCTTTCCAGAAAACTTGATGAAGATTTGACCATTCCAATTCTGTACTATTTCCAACTGTTAGGCTTAGCTCAGGGGCTTTCCCCTCAAGAGGTGGGGCTTCATATGCACAAAACCAAGCCCGACCAGATAATAAAGAAGTTAGGTGGTTCTAACTAATTCCACGTATCCCCAAAGAGATTTACTGGAAAGGGGATGTTAAGGGAAACTCTGTAATAATTGGCTATGGAGACCAAGTGTATTCTAAAAAATATTTGACAATATTTTCTTAAGGTCAGAAAGGTCTAATTTCAGTGGAGTGACAAAACCATGATAAAGATTTTAAGAACAACATGCATTCTGTTCATCGTAAGCTTAACTTTTCTTTTCGCATGCAGTAAGAAGAAGCCCCCAGAGCCTGAACCCCCGGAATTCAAGTGGACCATCCTGGGTTATTTTGATGGCAACCATTCCCAGGACCGAGCGCCTGACGGAGGGTCTTATGTGATAAAGGACCTGCAGGAGCTGGAGCAGATTGGCTCCACCGAGGAGGTGCAGGTTCTGGTGATGCTGGGTTCGGCTAAAACCGATGGGAATTGCAAATACTATCATATTAAGAAAGACAGTTCAGAGGTATTGTTCGATGTGGGCAAGCCGGATATGTCTAATCCTGCGACCTTAAGAAACTTCATCAGCTACGGTGTGCAGAACTACCCGGCAGAGCATTACATGTTAATCATAAACGATCATGGGGGAGGCTGGAAAGGGATTTGCTCTGACACCATCAACGGTGATGGTAACTGGATGAGCTTGCCCGAGCTTTCCTCTGCTCTTGCCGGGTTCGGATTTGACATAATCTGGTTTTACACTCCTTCCATGGCTACGGCTGAGGTGGCATATCAGATAAAGGACCGGGCGGAATATATGATTGCCTCTCAGTTCAAGTGGTATCCGGATAATATCATGGGCTCAGCCGAATGGCTTCCTTATTTGACTGACAACCCCGACAGAGAGGTCAGACTTTTCGCCAAAAAAGTTACCGAGGAAATCTACGACGCTGCTCAGAATATATCGCTACAAAAGTATGTTCACTCGGTTCTGATTCATCTTCCCAAGATATCGAAAGTAGCCACAGATGTTTCGAATCTGGGCAGAAATCTTATAGATAGCACGGGTTCTTATTGGACCGAGGTTTGGGATGCGTGGGAGGCTTCACACATTTATTATCAATGTGACTCAGCATTTGTCGATCTTCGAGAGTTTGCCCGACAAATTCAAACCAAACCCAATTTGAACTCAGCCACACAAAATGCTGCTCAAGCTTTAGAAATTTCCGTTAACGCCGCTGTCCTTGCGGAATATAAGTTCCCCAACTTTAGCAAACTCAGCGGCATTTCCATCTATCTTCCCTGGAATCAGGATCTTTTTGATTCCCCCACCTATACCCAGCTTGATTTTCTCGCCACCGACTGGCATAGTTTTATCTCCGCCTTCATTCAATCTTTCTCAGATAGTTATGCCGGCACCTTACATATTACCAGCACACCCACCGAAGCAAAAGTGTTCCTCAATGGGGCGGACACTGGTTTTGAGACAAATGCAATCATTGGAGGACTTCTGCCGGGAGATTACGCACTCAAGTTAGTTAAAACAGGTTATTATCAACAGGTGGATCCGATGAATATAACCATCTCTGCTCAAAAAACCATGTCCCTACATATCGACCTTATTGAAATTCCTTAGCCCAATAAGGTTTTGGGTCAACATTCCCCGGCTCATTTGAGTCAAGTGAGCTAGTGAGTTATGTTGATTTCGTCGGATCAAGGGAACAAAACTGCGATTTTTCAATCTCACCACTTTTTGTTTCGTTCAGGCTAAACCCTTCGGTATGATCCTCTCTCTTCATGAGGGGAGAGGTTTTCTGGCTATCAACTTTGCCAGGTCCCTAAGGTTTTTATGAATAATTTTAACCACTGAAGTAAAAAATAGCTATATTTATTGAGTTCAGATGGAAGACAAAACTTTCCAAAGCACCAAAGGCAACTCTCATCAGAGTCAGAGGGTGGTTGCACTTTACTCTGATATCGGCAGAGGACATTCCAGTTACTTAGACAGCTTGCTTTATCTCCTAAAAGAAAAATATCCGCGTCTGGTTTGTCGAACAGTTTTTTCCGAATCTGGACCCTGCGGGCAGGAAAGCAAAGGTCTCTCGCTTCTTTGTTGGAAGTTTTTGTCCTGGCTTTATAACATCAGCGGAAAAGGTGGGCTTCAAACAAAATTTTATATCTTAATCCGCCAAAGATCACAAAAAGGCTCAAAGGATTCACTGGGGATAAAAATTTTAGGACGCGACTTAAAACGGGCATACGAAAACTTCCCCGGCATTTGTCTGGTGGATCATCCCATTGTAGCCAGATCTCTTGCAGACATCTGTCGGGTGTGGTACGTGCATGGGGAGATCGCCGCGCCGGCGGAGTGTGCCATCCAAGGAGTGGAGAGGATACTGGCTCCTCTAAATGAGACTAAGGAGATGCTGATCGCCTGTGGAGCAGAAAAAGAAGCGGTGGTAGTGTGCGGATTGATGATTGAGCCACCTTTGGTGGAGGGTGCCGAAAGAGCTTACCAAGAAAGAGTGAAAAGAATCAATAAATCAAACCTGCCCTTAACGGTGGGGTTTTTCACCTCCGGTGCTTATCCCAAAGAGCATATGGAAAAGATCATACTGGGTGCTTTCTCGGTTATTCAAAAGAAGATGAAAGCGATTATCTTCTGCGGGACCAATCCACATAAGTTTGAATGGGTGAAAAATAAAGTAAGTGACTGGGGAGCAAAAATAGTTGAAGACAAAGAAGAAACATCCCACCATAATGAGGAATTCGATCTTAAGCTGGTCGGCAGGCCTACAAGACAAGAAGATACTCAATGTGCTGTTCAGGCTATCCCCGATCTAGATGTCTTTGTGGCGGCTTCTCACGAAAGAACCAACTGGGCAGTGGGTCTGGGCTTGCCCATGTTCGTTCTTTTTCCTTTAATCGGAACTTACGCCTCCCAGAATTTCGAATTTGCCCAGGCACAGAAAGTGATTTATCCTTTAGACTCACCAGAGGAAGCCAAGAATCTGGGAGAGATTTTGTCCAACTTAAGGCAAAGTGGTCAATTGCTCCAGATGGCACAAAATGGCTTCGGAGTGCATAGCATAACCGGCATAGAGACCGCGGTGGCTTATTTTATCAAAGACTCTAAATGTTAGTCGGGTATCCCGCCTTCGGCGGGAAACCCGATCTACAGATGCGTATGCATTCATACGAATCTTTCTATGGACAAATTTGAGTTTTCTCTTGACTTGCCCATTGTTGCTCTATATAATGAGCAGGTGCTCCAAAAAGTGAGCAATTGCTCTAAAGATAGTTAAGACCTTAAGCGAAAAACCATGTTTAAAGACTTCTTTATTAAAACAACTCATCAAAAGATGTTGTCTTTCTTGGCGACTCATGCCAGCAAAATCTTCCATGAAAGAGAATTGGTCAGAAAAACTGGTATTGGCGCTGGATCAGCTAACCGGGTTCTCAACGAGCTTTTTATGGCTGGCGTTCTCAAAAGAGAGCGCCGGGGTAAGATGTATTTCTATTCTTTAGACGAAAGCGATCCCATTGTTCGACAATTTAAAGTCCTCAATATCATTTTAAGTCTTGATCCTTTAGTAAAAAAGTTGAAGCCTTGGACTAACACCTTAATCTTATATGGCAGTTCTTCACAAGGAACCGACGATTACCAAAGCGACGTTGATCTTTTAGTAGTAACTTCAGTTGAAGAAAAAGTCCGCAAGATAGTGGATAAATACAAATTCCCAAGAGAAATAAGAATGGTTCTTAAGAGTCTGTCTGAATGGCTGGAATTAGAGTCCCAGGACCAAGTTTTTTATAATGAAGTCTCAAGAGGGATAATCCTATGGGAAAAACCTATCAATGAATCCCGACTTTAAAAAGTGTCTTGAGAACAAAAAGATTGTTTCGAGCAGTAACGTCAAGAGGCTGATCTCTAAGGAATTGGAAGCGGCTAATGAAGACTTCAGAGAAGCTTGTGATAGTTTAAAGAAAGGAGCCCACAAATGGAGCACTATCCAGAGCTATTATTCCATGTTTCATTCAGCCAGAGCTTTGCTTTACAATAAAGGCTATAAAGAGAGAAGTCATTTCTGTTTAGCGATTGCTTTAGATGCGCTTTATGTTGAGTCCAAGCTTCTGTCGGCAAAATATTCAAATGCTTTCAGAAAAGCTATGTCTCTGCGGGAAGACGCTGATTATTCCTTATCGTTTTCCAAAGAGGGAGCAAAAGCTATTACCCAGAGCGCTGAAGAATTCCTTAAAGAGGCAGAAAAGCTTTTGAAACAATATATTAAAGAGAATCAAAATAGGTTACTCTGAAGTGGATTTTCCTTTTAAAAGTTGCGTCAGGAGCTTACTCCTGAGGCATTAAAAGCTGATATCAATAATTCTTATCTGTTTAATAGATTCGCTACGCTTCTGCCATAGGCAGATCCGCCTCTGGCGGACACTACAAGTCTATTCCATCAACTGTGAAGTATTTTCCCCTCCGAATTCGTCATCCGATATTCGTCATTCATCATTTTCAAAAATATTTCCCTTGATTTTTCCCATTTTTGAGTTATAATTATATTGATTTACTGCATACTAAAAAATAGAACTCCGTGACCCCCTAACCTTAAAAAGGAGACAAAAATGACTAAGTCGAAGATCCCACTAAAAGCGGGGAAGCTATTGATTTTAGTGATTTTGCTTTTGGTTAGTATACCTGTCTTTGCCCAGGTTGACACCGCCTGGGTGAGAAGATACAACGGACCGGGAAACTCAGGCGATTACGCTCGTGCCATAGCGGTAGATGGTTCTGGCAATGTCTATGTGACCGGAGGGAGTAGGGGCAGTGGGACATACGACGCGGACTACGCCACCATAAAGTATTATCCCGATGGAGATACAGCTTGGGTAAGAGGATACAACGGACCCGGAAACGGCGAT
The DNA here is from genome assembly GCA_023129805.1 of Candidatus Zixiibacteriota bacterium. The sequence goes on from JAGMBK010000030.1 coordinate 12,426, forward strand.
GATCAGGCTTATGCCATAGCAGCAGATGGTTCTGGCAATGTTTATGTGACCGGACATAGTGACGGCAGTGGGACATACGATGACTATGCCACCATAAAGTATTATCCCAACGGAGATACTGCCTGGGTGAGAAGATACAACGGACCGGGAAACTACTATGATAGGGCTGAAGCCATAGCTGTAGATGGTTCTGGCAATGTCTATGTGACCGGATGTAGTAACGGCAGTGGGACAGCCGATGACTATGCCACCATAAAGTATTATCCCGATGGAGATACTGCCTGGGTGAGAAGATACAACGGACCGGGAAACTACTATGATGATGATGCTTATGCCATAGCTGTAGATGGTTCTGGCAATGTCTATGTGACCGGATGTAGTAACGGCAGTGGGACAGCCTATGCCACTGCCACTATAAAGTATCATCCCAATGGAGATACAGCCTGGGTGAGAAGATACAACGAACCGGGAAACGGCGATGCTGGGGCTTATGCCATAGCGGTGGATGGTTCTGGCAATGTCTATGTGACCGGATGGAGTAGGGACAGTGGGACATACGACGCGGACTACGCCACCATAAAGTATTATCCCGATGGAGATACAGCCTGGGTGAGAAGATACAACGGACCGGGAAACGGCACGGATTGGGTTCGTGCCATAGCGGTGGATGGTTCGGGCAATGTCTACGTGACCGGAATAAGTGTGGGCAGTGGGACATACGAGGACTACGCCACTGTGAAGTATGACTCAAATGGAAACCAGCTCTGGGTGAGTCGATACAACGGACCGGGAAACTCAGAAGATTATGCTGGTGCGATAGCCATAGATGTTTCCGGCAACGTCTATGTGACGGGATATAGCTGGGAGAGTGGGACAGACTACGACTACGCCACCATAAAGTATGTGCAAACAGGTCCTTCATTCGACGTCGCTGTTGAGATTAAAGAAGATAAGCTAGCGATGTGGAATGCCATACCCACAACACACTGGTTTGTGCTTCCTTTATCCGTGATGAACAACGGTCTAGTAACGCTTGGCGATCTTGAAGTAACCCTAAACATTGCGGGAAACATCTTTACTCATATGATTCCATCTCTGAATCCCGGGCAAGAAAAAGTAATACGAGATAGCGTAGATATTCCTCGTATTTGGGAAAACAAGAATATTGTTGGTTCGGTTACCTCAGTTGAAGGATATCCTGTTGACATTCACGACTCCAAGCAGGTTTCCGTTTATTACTGCACAGGTGGAGACGATGCTCATCCATTCACGATCTTCCGTGACTTTTACAACTTCCAGAATCCAGATTTTGATTGGGGTGAATTCCGAGAAGCTTTTGAGTTTCTCTTTGAGTTCTTGAACTTCGACTTTATTATTAACTGCTTGTTGCCAGAACTCGTCTTCCTCTGGACCGGACATTGTGTTGGCATGAGTGCGTCAGCTGACGCATACTTCTTGGATCCCTCCCAAAAACCTCCGCCTTTCAAAGAGACGCGTGAGATGAATCTATCAGATGAGGGGGTTTTCCGCAATATCATTTGGTATCACTTTTCTCAATTTACAACGGATCAACTTTACGAATCTTTTGATGGAATGGAAGCAAATGATGCGGAGGAGTCCGCTAAGACGCTTATTGTAGACAATTTTCCTCCGCTCGTCTACCTGAGGAATGGCGCTAGCTCACATGCAGTTTTAGGGTATAAGCTACTGCGTGATAACACCATCGGAAAGAGCATACTCTACCTTTACGATAATGAATATCAAGATGAAGTTCTCAAAGCTGATTTCAATTTAAACAACAACACCTTCAATTATCAAGGTTGGGGCGGGATCAGAATCTTCCAACCTATCATTGATCCTTTGAACGGAGACGAATGGCTCAGCGGATTGTCGGATTGGTTGAAGCATCAGATACATAACCTGTGGGATGCGGGACTTGCTCGATTTGGTCTCGCATGTCCTGTCAAGATGTTGTTAACTGACGAATATGGACGCAGGGTCGGATTTGTAGATGGGATTTCCTTCGTGAATGAAATACCCGGGGCCGAGGTTATCTTTCTCGATGGGGGGAATGGAGACACGTTGGCTTTCTATGACGCACCTAAAGATTTGAATTACACGGTAAATTATTTCGGCGACGACATAGGTCTTATGAATGCAGAAGTATTGAAACCAAAATCTGAAGAAACCGCAATCACACTCTCTTACGTCGGCGTGGAGGTCAGTCCAGACATGGTTGCGACTTTGTTGGTCGACAGCACAGAAGACTACAACCTTAATATCGATGAAGATGGAGATGGCACAATAGACACGGTCATAAATCCCACAGTTGATAACTTACCACCAACTCCTTTCGATCTCCTTTCTCCGCTCGACCAAGAAACTGTTTTGCTTTATCCCTTCGGTTTTGATTGGTCATCCTCGTCGGATCTCAATGGAGATACTATTTTCTATCGGGTTTACATAGACACTGACTCAAGCTTTTCCTCCGCAGATTCCTCTGAGTCAGTTACAGACATCAGTTGGGTCTGCACTATTCCATTACAAGATTCAACTACTTATTTCTGGAAAGTTAAAGCCTTTGATAACAAGGGTGGCGGGACTTTTAGCGAACAGATGTGGAGTTTCTTTTTGGTATTACCTTTTATTAGTGGCGACGCCAACGGAGACGGAGTCATAGACTTGGGGGATGTGGTTTACTTAATAAACTATCTATATAGAAACGGCACTGCTCCTGATCCCTTACCTGCTGGAGATTGCAATTGCGATGGAATCGTTGACCTTGGAGATGTGGTCTATCTGATCAACTATCTATACAGGGGTGGACCGCCACCATGTAGATAATCAAAAACCGAATCGGGTCGCATGAATGCGACCCCTACAAAAGATCAGGGAAGTCATAGGGGCGGGATAAATTCCCGCCCCTCTTTTTCAATACAAACGCATTTGCGTATGCTCGTATGCTCGTATGAGTGCATAAGCAAGTGCATACACACATTCATACGAATATTTCTGATACGAAGCTACCCCCTCTCCCTAGCCCTCTCCCACAAGGGGAGAGGGGACTTCGTAAATTTCCCCCTCCCTTGATAGGTTCGA
>JAGMBK010000031.1 GCA_023129805.1 Candidatus Zixiibacteriota bacterium
AAATGTAACAAATGCGAAGCATTCATACGAATCTTCGTGCGTTTGTATTAGCCTTGACTAAAATGGAACTTCATTTCTTAGCCTCTTTCTCACAAAAGTTGAGACAAATGATCCGCTTGCTTTCTGGGGATATTATGATAATTTCCACCAAGAACTTAACATGAATCTTTAAAAAACAACATAAAATGTTACGCCACCTGTTTTTTTAATTTGCTTTTTGCTTGAAAATTTATAAACTTAAAGGAAAATTTGAAGATGGGAGATGAAATGGACCAAGAAGCTGAAAAAGAAAATTTTACCTTTTGCCACACCTACCCTAAGTATGTGATAATCATTCGGTGGATCATACTTGCAGCAGCGTTTGCTTTGGGAATTTACATTTTATCAGATATAAAAGAGGCGCTGGGAGTGATCTATGTGGTCTACAGTCTCATTGCTCTCACCCTGATATTACCTTTGTCTCGCTGTGTGAACTGTTTCTATCACGGAAAGGCGTGCAATACCGCTTGGGGCAAAGTGGCGGCTTATCTCTTTCGCAAAGGAGACGAATCCAAATTCATTTATCGTTACAACTATGCCATATTACTTCACCTGCTCTGGCTTATCCCTCTCTTTGCGAGTTTTCTCCAGCTTTTAAGAAAAAAGGAAATGCCGACTCTGGTAATTTTTCTAAGTTATCTGTTCATCTTATTGATGGAAAGGGTTACTCTGAAGAAGTTTGCCTGCACCAGGTGCCATCAAAGGGAATTCTGTCCGGCCGTGCCGTTTAAAAAAGCGAGATAAGAATGCCCATTTAGCTTGTTTCACGTGCTTTGAAGAGTTTACTCGTCTGTTTAAGTAATTACCATTGTATGTATCTTTCTAACCCTAAAGATCATGGACATCCCCTTCCTGACGGGATAACCTGCTTGAAAATATTCTTTGAGTTCAAAAGTTTGTTAAGAAGATTCAAGTGAAAAAGACCAAGCCTCCCAAAAAAATTGGTCTCTCTTTTAAGAAGGCTGAGTTGCTTTTGCCGCTCCGGGCGGGTGCCCGTAACCCCCGTTCATTTCCCGTTGGTGAAGCCTGCCAGCCCTGGAACACCAACGGCAAGCGAGCTAATTCTTTTTATTACCTACACGGCGGTGGTCCTTCTCTAAATAGATAGTTGATCAGATAGACCACATCTCCGAGGTCAACCATGTCGTCACAGTTGGCATCGCCTATCCACAAAGGAACGGGCGCCGGGCCGGACCTGAACAGGTAGTTTATCAAATAAACTACATCTCCCAGGTCTATCTGCCCGTCTCTGTTTGCATCGCCCCGCATGAAGGTAATGTCAGACACTACGAACCCAAAAAAGGATTCACGCGAAAAGTTTGTATTCCTCAACGAGCCAGAAGCTGTTACAGCAACTCCATATGAACCATATGAATCAGTGTTGGTGAAAATGGTAGCATACACGCCATCATCTGCTTGTCCATCATGGTAAAGACCGTCATCGAAGAGGGTAAACTCTTCAAATGAGTCATCTGGCTTATTGATGGTTGCGCTGACATTTGCCCCAACAATAGCGACCGTATCCTTCCTTAGTTCGCCAGTTACGACAACTGAGTCATTGGGAAAATAAAAGTCGCTGTCTGTTCGCCCAATTAGGCGAAGATTGGTTTCCACGATTCCCTCAATCCAATACTTCTCGCCGGACTCCGGTACACTAACACCCTGCACTTCCAAAATCCAATTCCCAGGTAGAGGATTAGCTATGGCATAGAACTCCATCCTGTAGGAATCGCCCTCTTCCACAACTCCTCGGGCAACGCTATCGTTGTTCTCCGCATAGGCTGAGTCAATCAAGGCTCCGTAAGGGTCGTAAAGCACCACATCCAAGTTGCCTGAACACCAGGAAATGCCCAATCGGGCCACTGCACAACTGTCAACTGTGAGAACGTGTTGTTTACTTCCCCCGGAAAATATAGAATCAAGATGGGTAGGCAAGAATTGTTCGAGACTGTCTTCTCCATCAAAGGAATAGTAAGCTAAATAACTCTCCTCGCGAGGAGCCAAAGGAGGTGGAGCAGATTCTGTTAACCACGGATAGATATATTCCCTATAAACCACACTATCCCCTCGGATGCTCTGATGACTAGCGTGGCCTGCCGTTGTGGGTATCTGATCCTCTGCTGGAGTGTGGAAGACGCTACTTACGGCAACGACTCCGTCATTTGGCCATGGATCATTCGGGGAATACATAGCAATTGGTCCCAAATAACACAGGGGATAATCTCCCGCCACTTCGTGATAATGCACCGTGGGTGCATTGGTCACTCCCCATTCTATATCAAAAGTTTTTGTCATGAAATCCGGTGTCAGTTGCTTAATGGCGGAATCCGCTCCGGGAAGACTTGCGCGGAAGCGGGCTGACCAGTTGCCGGCATTGGGGGCGGCAAGCATTATAAGATGATCAACATTATCATTGAAATTATGGACGTACAGCCTGGAGATAATGCCCCCCATGCTGTGTCCGATTAGATTTACCCGGTTCGGCCTTACATCAGGGAATCCACAGGTGCTGTCAATAAAATCTCTCACCGACTCTTTTTGGGTTTCTATGAATATATCCAAATTGGTGGCATTCTTCTGGTGTCCACCCCAACCGTCGAGCTCTGGCACCCACACATGTTCAAATCCATCACTATCGAGGTAGGATTTCATGGAATCCCACACAGTGTTGTGCGCCCACAATCCGTGGACTAAAACCACCGGGTATTGTGCAAACCCACTGTCCTCTTTTGTGTAACGTAATTCACCCCAAGGAGCGACTGCTCCAACATAATAATAGTAATTAGTATTTAGTTGCACACCTCCATCTAAGTAAACTGTATCGGTAACTAAAGTCTCGTTAACTTTGGTGTGTGGCCCACCACTCGTCTCGCTACGATACACATTATAGCCCAGCAAATTCGACAGTGAGGAAGGAGCCCAGGACAAAATCAACATGTCACCCGTTCCCGGATCATAGACTTTGAGCTCCTCCAAGAATTGCACATACTTTATCGTAGCATAGTCGCCTGCACTTCCTCCGGTGACATAGACATTACCAGAACCATCCACCGCTATGCCCCAGGCCTCATCATCGCCGTTTCCCGGCCCATTGTATCTTCTGACCCAAAGCTGATTCCCGTCGCTGTCGTACTTAACTGTGCCAAAGTCTTCGCAGGATGCCGGCTTGAGTCCCCCCCAACTGTAACCCGACACGTAGACATTACCGGAATCAGTTACTGCTATTGCGAATGGCTGATCACGTTCGTATGGTTCACCGGTCTCTTCACTGCCGGGACCGTCATACGTCCTTACCCAAGCAGTATCTCCGTTGGGGTAGTACTTTATGGTTAAATAGTCACCGTCGGTTTCGCCCGTCACATATACATTGCCAGAAGCGTCGACGGCTATGGGAGCATCCTCATACTCGGGTGCGCTGATCGGCCCAGCGTGCGTTCTCACCCAAGCAGTTTGTCCATTTATATCATACTTTATGGTCGCATAGTCACACGAGGAAGCACCGTTACAAATTAGTCCATTCACGCACACGTTGCCAAACCGATCCACGGCTAAAGCAAAAGCATAATCAACACCGTCTGCCGGTCCGTTGTATATTCTTACCCAAGCGGTGTCAACTTGGGCAAAAGCATAATTCGACAAGCTCACTATATTAGGGATGCTCACCAAAAGCAAAATCACTAAAACGAATAGCTTCCCCGCTTTTAGCGGGATCTTCGACTTAGTCATTTTGGGTTCCTTTTTTAAGATCGCATGACCAAGTTATAGTACCTAAATATCTGTGAAACCAATAGAATTATAACTCAGAAATGGGGAAAGTCATGGAGAATAATTTGCTCTTGGGTGGATGTTATCATCCACCGTTTCTGTTGTGTCAGGACCTTAGTCCTGACGCGACTATTATAATGTTGGGGCGGGGGTTCAACCCCCGCCCCAACAGAGATAATTGGAATTATCTGCGGAGAAGAGTTAAAACGCTTTCTACATCTTCCGGCAACGGGGAGTCGAATTCTTTATATTCTTTTGTCCGGGGATGGACAAAGCCCAGTTTTTTGGCGTGAAGAGCCTGCCTTTCAATTAGGCTTAAAAGCTTTTGAGCAAAAGGTCGCTCTCTATCATAAATGCCTTTGATCCACTTCCCTCTGCCACCATATTCCGGATCACCCAACACCGGATGATTCAGATAGGAAAGATGGACCCTAATCTGATGAGTCCTGCCGGTCTTTAATCTGATAGACAAAAGATCGCACAGAGTGAATCTTTCCAGAACCTGATACTGGGTTAACGATTCCCGCCCTTTCAGTCGGGTCACCGCCATCTTTTTTCTGTCCTTTACAGCTCTTCCTATAGGGGCTTCGATGGCTCCTTCCTCAGCAGGCATATGTCCCCAGGTTATGGCGATATATTCACGCAAAAGGGTTCTATCATTTATCTGCCCGGATAAGCCCAGGTGAGCAAAATCGTTTTTTGCCACCACTAAAAGTCCGGAGGTGTTCTTGTCCAGCCGATGCACAATGCCCGGTCGCAGAACTCCATTTATTCCGGAAAGATCCTGGCAATGGAAAAGAAGGGCATTGACCAGAGTATGAGACGGATTTCCCTTCGCAGGGTGAACCACCATCCCTGCCTTCTTGTTTACCACTAAAAGATCGGAGTCCTCATAAACGATATCCAAAGGGATGTCTTCCGGCTCAAGGGAAGGTTTTTCTGGAGGTGGAACTTCAATTTTAATTTTCTCTCCCCCCTTTATCTTATAAGAAGGCTTTATGGGTTTTTCGTTCACCAATATATTGTGGTCCAAGATCAATTTATGTATGAAGGCACGGGAGAGACCCCCGCCAAGGCGGGATTGGGAAAGAAATAGGTCTATTCTTTTTCCTGACGCTTTTGGGGGAGCTGAAATCTTTATCTTTCTTGTGGAGTTTTTCTCCATGGATCACTCAGACTTATCAGGGGTATCAGTGGTTGAACTTTCTTTGAAAAACAGCAGATGAATGACTACCAAAACCATCCCAATCAAGACAAAACTATCCGCCAGGTTGAACACGGGCCAGCGATCAAGATAGAAGCCGGGGAATTTAAAGAATGCAATTCTTGTTGGAGGAAGAGATATATTAAAGAAGTCGAAATCCAGAAAGTCGACCACTTCTCCGAAGCGAAAGCGATCGATCAGATTTCCCACTGCCCCTCCCAACACCAAGCAAAGTCCTATCCTGAAACTTTTTTCCTTTGTTCTGGTCTTGAAGAAAAACCATAAGGTGACCCCTATGGCTAAAAGAGAGATGAAGGTATAGAAATTTTGACTTCCCAATCTGGTTCCGAACACACCGCCCGGATTTAAAATCAGGGTGAGTCTGAAAAAATCACCCAGAACCGGAACGGACTCACCCGGAGAAAGAAGACGAAACAATACGGTTTTGGAAAGTTGATCGGCAAGGATAGCCAGTGCGGTGATGATCAAAAATCTGCGTGGAAAAGCCCTGGCATGTTTTTTGACCAAATCATCTCCTGCGGTATGCACCGCATGGTTCACACCCACGGGTCAAAGCTTTCATCAAGTTTGCTTGGCCTTTTTGAGCTCCTCTTTCTCCTTGCAGGCGATGCACAGTCGGGCATGGGGCACAGCCTCCAGCCGGGCCGGGCTTATCTCCTTTCCGCATTCCTGACATTTCCCGTAGGTTTTGTCCTTGATGCGGCGCAGAGCCTCGTCTATGTGATGAAGGAACCTGCCGCCTTTGGAGGCTAATTGAAATGTTTTTTCTCTTTCAAAGGAATCCGTGCCCTGATCCGCCATATGGGTGGAGTAGGAGGAAATCTCACCGGATGCATCCTTGATGGTACTGTTTAGACCGGTTTTTTTCAGAAGTCCCAGCTCCTCCAACAACTCCGCCCTCTTGGCTAAAAGCAGGGCTTCGTATTTTTGCAGATCTTTTTTCTTCATCTTCTTCCTCCGCTTAAGATCTAACCCTTTCTATTGAGATTTTCGCCTTCTCTCCATTTATATCCCACTCCTCAGTACGCTCACCTTTAGCTCCGGAAAGGGAGAGTTTTTCAGACAGCGTCTCTTTTTTAATGTAATCCTCAAATGCCTTTATAGCCTGATTGAGCCGGGGAGTGGTTTTGATATCTGCCTTTATTCGATCCATTACCTCAAAGCCTGCCGCCTTGCGCATGTTTTGAATCTTGTTGACCAACTCTCGCGCAAATCCCTCATCTTTAAGCTCTTCTGTTAAAATGGTGGAGAGCGCCACCTTATACTCGTTTCCCGACTCCACCACCCAGCCCTCTTTTTCCTTCTCTGTTATCTCCATATCCTCCGGTTTCAACTCCAAGCTTTCTCCATCCAAATCTATCTTCAATTTACCTTCATCTTTGAATTTCTTCAGTTCATCCTGGCCCAACGATTTTATCCGCTCTGTCACCTGGTTGGCTTTCTTTCCCCATTTGGGACCGAGTCGGCTGAAATTAGGTCTGGCAGAAAAAAAGATTAAGAACATACCCGGCTCCCAGAATGAAATATTCTTCACGTTTAGCTCTTCTTTTATCAAGCCGAACAAAGATTCTAAATCCTCTTCAGATTCTCCCTTAGGAAGCGCAACCAACATCTCTCCCAATGGTTGTCTAATCTTTATCTGCGCTCTGCTTCGAGCCGCCCTTCCTAAAATGACGATCCTTCGCAAGCTGTTCATCTTCTGTTCCAATCTCTTGTCGACATATTTTTTTACAGCTTCAGGGAACTCATTTAGATGCACACTTTCCGGGAATTCTGGATCGATTTTGGCGCAAAGCTCTCTGTATAGTTCCTCCGCTATGAAAGGAGTATAGGGGGCGATCAACTTGCATACCCCCACCAGGCACTCCCACAGGGACAGATAGGCGGAGATCTTATCCTTAGTCTCTTTGGATTGCCAGAACCTTCTCCGGCTCCTTCTCACATACCAGTTGCTCAAATCCTCTATCACAAAATCCTGAATCTGGCGGGCGGCTCTGGTCAGATCATAGTGATCTAAAGCATAGGTGACCTCTCCGATCAAGGAATTCAATCTGGATATGATCCACCTGTCCAGATCTGTTCTCTCCTCCACACTGATCTTGTGCTTTGAAGGATCAAATCCATCTATATTGGCATAAAGAGCGAAAAAGGAATAGGTGTTTCTTAAAGTACTTAAGAACTTTCTTTCCACCTCGGTTATTGCCTTTTTGTCGATTCTGGTGGGAAGCCAGGGCTGGCTCACCCAAAGCATATACCATCTCAGAGCATCCGCTCCCTGAACGTTCAAAACCTCCCAGGGATCGATCACGTTCCCCTTGGATTTGTGCATTTTCGCACCATCTTCATCCTGAATCAACTCGATCACGATCACGTTTTTGTAGGCGGACTGATCAGAAAGAAACGTGGAGATGGCTAAGAGGCTGTAAAACCATCCCCTGGTCTGGTCCACTGCCTCGGAGATGAACTCGCAGGGGAACTTTCCCTTAAAATCATCCTTGTGCTCAAAAGGGTAATGCCATTGGGCATATGGCATAGATCCAGAGTCGAACCAGCAATCGATCACCTCCGGGGTGCGATGCATCACCCCGTTACAATGAGGGCACCTCAAAGTGATCTGATCGATCATGGGCTTGTGGAGATTCACATCTTTTTTAAACGAGGCTAAGAATTCATCTTGCACTGCCGAATCTAAAAGCTCCTCTATGCTGGGGACAGATTTTTTCTCGCCGCACTTATCGCAGATCCAGATATTTAATGGCGTTCCCCAGAACCTTTCCCGGGAGAGAGCCCAGTCCACATTATTTTCTAACCACTCTCCGAACCGCTTGGAACCTATCTCCGGCGGATACCAGTTTATCTTTTTATTATTCTCAAGTAGCTTATCCTTATAAGCTGTGGTTCGGATATACCACGACTTTCGTGCGTAATAGATCAAGGGAGAGTTGCATCTCCAGCAGAAGGGATATGTATGAACATACTCACCTTTTTTATACAAGAGATTTCTTTTCTTCAAATCCTCCATTATGCCTTCATCTGCATCTTTTACGAACACACCTTTCCAGGGAGTGACCTCGGAGGTGAATTCCCCTTTGACGTCCACCGGCTGAACTACGGGTAAGCCATATTTCTGTCCCACCTCATAGTCGTCTTGTCCGAATGCTGGGGCGATATGAACAATTCCGGTTCCCTCCTCCACGCTCACGAAATCTCCTGAGATCACATAAAACGCTTTTGACCTGTCGGTCACTGCGAAAGTGTATAGTGGTTCATATCTTAGTTTCTCCAAGTCCTTTCCCTTGAACTCATCCTTTATCTGGTATTCGCCTTCCAGAGCCTGATCAAGTAGTGCCCTGGCTAAGATTAGCTCCTCACCCTGATGCTCCACCTTGACATAATCTAAATCTTCTCCCACGGCTAAAGCCACATTGGAGATCAAAGTCCAGGGGGTGGTGGTCCATACCAGAAAGTAGGTATTGGGCTTCCCTTCCAGTTTCATCTTAACATACACCGAAGGGTCGGAGACCTCCTCATATCCCTGTGCCACCTCATGGCTGGAAAGAGGGGTGCCGCATCTGGGGCAATAGGGAACGATTCGATGACCCTGATAGATCAGTCCTTTCTCCCAGAACTGAGACAGAATCCACCAGACGCTCTCTATATATTCATTGGAGCAGGTGATATAGGCGGACTCCAGATCTAGCCAGTAGCCTATCCGGCGGGTGAGTTCGTCCCATTCCTTTTTATATCGGAAAACACTCCTTTGGCATTGGGCGTTGAATTTGTCGATCCCAAATTTTTCAATTTTTGCCTTGCTGTCCAGTCCCAATTCCTTTTCCACCTCTATCTCCACGGGTAGCCCGTGGGTGTCCCAGCCGGCCTTTCTTTCCACCTTAAATCCGCGCATGGTTTTGTAACGGCAGACTAAGTCTTTTATAGTGCGGGAGATCACGTGGTGAATCCCCGGTCTCCCATTGGCAGTGGGAGGTCCCTCGTAGAACACAAAATCGGGAGCATCCTTTCGGATCTGGATGCTTTTATGGAAAATATTCCCCCTATCCCAGAAATCAAGTATCCTTTTTTCCATCTCCGGGTAGTTGAAATCTTCTTTGATCTCTTTATACATAGCTGATCTCAATCCTTGGTTGAAAATTAATAATGTGCTCCTTCGCTTTTTCTCTTTTCTTTGAACTTTAAACTTTAAACTTTCATCTCCTCTATCACCCGGCTCATGATATTCTTCAAAAGCAGCCCCGATCGGGCGGCAGTGTTTTTTCTGAATAACTACTCTCCGCCTCGAATGCGTATCCTCGTTTCCTCAATAATCCACAGCCGACCTTCAATGGGCTCTCGCATCAACACAGGAATAGCACGCTGGAACACTTCAATAAGGTGTCTTTTATCCTGACGAACTACACGAAACACCATTAAGCCTGGATGTTGGGTTGGGGGATAAGCCCGGATGTCGGCAAAATCCAAATCCAGCGTGACCAATATGTATCCTTCCCGTACGCATGTATCTATGATTACTGAATCTGCTTTGCCTTGCAGATGTTGTTCATCCACGGTCATGGCCTGATGCCCGGTCGTAATAAGCAGATCAGCAAACTCGATAGGCAGATTCTCATCAATCTTAAACTTCACCGCTCAGCTCCTATAGGAACAACTCGCTCCTTAGCTAGCTCGGCCGCATAGGCAAGGGCTGCTTGTATATCCTCAGAGCTAAGAGAAGGATAGCTCTTCAAAATCTCTTCAGAACTAACCCCTGCTGCCAGGTTGTCCAAAATCACTGAAACCATGATGCGCGTTCCCTTAATACATGCCTTTCCGTGGCACACTTCTGGATCAGCAGAAATACGTTCAAGTAGATTCATCTTATCTCCCTTTCTAAACAATTGTAAAAGCCTCAGTTTTCTGACACATACCCTGCCGTTACACTTTCATTTCCTCTATCACCCGGGTCATGATATTCTTCAAAAGCGGCTCCGATCTGGCGGCTGTTGCCAGAATCTTTTCCATATTCATTGGCCCCAGAGCATCCGGCAAGCCCATATCCGTAACCAGAGAAAAGCCCAAAACCCTCATGTTTTGATGCCGTGCCACGATTACCTCCGGCACGGTGGACATTCCCACCACGTCTGCTCCAATCAGCCGGAGGAACCTGTATTCTGCGGCGGTCTCCAGATTAGGGCCGGCAACCGATACATAAACTCCCTTTTGTAGTTTTAGTCCCAGATTCAAAGCCACATTCTCTGCTAAAGCAATCAACTCCGGATCATAACAGCAACACATGTCCGGGAATCGGGGACCCAAACTTTCGTCGTTGGGGCCAAACAGAGGATTTGAGCCCAGAAGGTTAATATGATCCGAGATGACCATTATGTCCCCGGCTTTGAATAAAGGATTCAGTCCTCCACAGGCATTGGAGACCACCAAGATGTTTGCGCCTAAAGCTTTCATCACTCTCACCGGGAAGGTCACCTGCTTTAGATCATATCCTTCATAGTAATGGAATCTTCCCTGCATGGCAACCACATTTTTTCCGCAAAGGTTACCGAAGATCAGCCGCCCGGCGTGGCTTTCTACGGTGGAGATGGGAAAGTGCGGAATCTTCTCATAGGAGATTTTGGCGTCCACGTTAATTCCGTCAGCTAAAGTGCCCAACCCTGTTCCCAGGATGATGCCTATTTGAGGGACAAATTTTGTTTTGCCCCGGATAAATTCAACTGCCTGAATTATACTTTCTTTAAGATTTAATGTATCCTTTATTTCTCCCATTTCAACATCCTCACAAAGCTTTCAGGGTTCTTAAAGATTACGTTTCTTATCTGAGTTTGATTTAAATTGACCATAGCTTCCAGCTAACTGGAGTTCTTCTTTATACGATTGATCTTCCTTCTCCATTGATTCCAAAACCTTCAGGTGAGTCTCAAGCATCGATCGCAATCGGATTATGTATTCCTTCTTAAGATTATTTAGATCAGCTATCTGCTTTTTTAATCCAGAGAGAACATTATAGCTTTCTTCCATCTTCCTTTCGGCTTTTATCTGAGTCTCTCTCATCAAAAGCTGAGCCTCTTTTTCTGCATTCTGTCTGATCTCCTCAGCTGACTTCTGAGCGGTCAAAAGTGCCTGTTTGAGGTTCCCCTCCAGGTCTTTATATCCCGTGAGAGTCGATTCCACCGAAGAGAGCTTTTCTTTCAACTGGCTGTTCTCCTTGACCTGATCCTCCAGGGTTGAGCATACCATTTCCAGAAAAGCATCCACCTCAGAGGGATCATATCCTCTGAAAGATTTGCCAAATTTTTGATTTTTGATATCTACCGGTGTGATTTTCAAGTTTTGCCTCCAGATTTAATCTGCATTTTTTGACTCTATTATCGGCAATAAGATATAAACATTACCCTGCGATCTGACAATTATTTCAAACCTGCACCTATATCATAAAGAGTTGATACCAAAAAATATTTAATAAACAAAAGTCCAAAGATGGCAATTATCGGCGATAGATCCAATCCCACTCCGCCGCCCAGAGGGAGCAGTCGTCTGATGCGCTCAAGGACTGGATCGGTGATCTTGGTCAAAAACACAATTCCCGGACTATACGGATTCGGGTTAAACCAGGATAGAATTGCCCGGATGATAATGATAATCACATAAAGACTTATAGCCAGATCCAGAAGTTTGGCAATGGCAAAGACTAAATTGGCTAACACAGATAATCTCCTGTTTTCGACTATCTTCTGGGACCAAATATTCCGGTGCCGACCCGAACCATATTGGAGCCTTCCTCTATGGCAACCTCGAAGTCGCTGGTCATTCCCATAGAAAGATACCGCATCTCAACGTTGGGTATGTTCGCACACTTTATCTCTTCAAAAAGGATATTCAATTTCTTAAAGCAGGGCCGGGTATCCTCGGGATTGTCGGAGAAGAGTCCTATGGTCATCAAGCCTTTGATCTTAATACCCTCAAATTTCGAGATAGTTTCAATTAAAGACGAGACTTGTTCAGGCTCCACCCCAAACTTGGTCTCTTCTCCGGAAGTATTCACCTCCACCAGCACGTCCATCACCTTTCCTTTCTGAAGGGCTCTTCTGGAGATCTCCTCCGCAATACGTGCGCTGTCCACTGACTGAATGAGGTCAAAAAGTTCTACCGCTTTTTTGGCTTTATTGGTCTGAAGATGTCCCACCAGATGTTTTTCCACATTTTCGTTTATCTGTTTGAACTTTGCCTCTGCCTCTTGAACCCGATTTTCCCCGATGGTCTCTATTCCACCCCGAATCGCCTCATTTACCCTTTCTGCCTCCACGGTTTTGGTTACCACCACCAGCTTTACCTCGTCCGCTCCCCTGCCGCTTTTTTGTGCCGCCTTCTCTATGCGGGATCGAATGTCTTTGATGTTTTGTTCTATCCCTGACATTTTTTTCAACCGAATATAATACCAACATCCCCAGAAAAAGCAACAATTTTCTTATGTTATTTGGAGACTGCTGAATAGCGGTAGGCGCCCATTTGGGCGAAAAAAACGCCCCGCCTTTGGCGGGGCGGCTACCAAGAGAGCCTTTCATTGTACCTGTGGTTTTCCCAACAGCTTGTTTTCGTGCCTGTCGATGATGTGAACAGGTATGATTCTGTTTTTCGCAGAATCTTCTCCATCCAAGAGCACACGAATATAATTGTCCGAAAGCCCGGTTAGCATACCTGTCTTTCTGTCTCTTCGGTTTTCGATCAATACCTCTAACTTTTTCCCAATAAAATGGTCAATATACCCTCTCCATTTCTCTTTTCCTAAAGAGTGCAGAATCTCACTTCTCTTATGAATCACCTGCGGCGGAATTTTATCCGGCATTGCGGTTGCTTCGGTTCCCTTTCTATCCGAGTAGCTGAAGACATGCAGATAACTTATGGGAGATGAGGTGATAAACTGACGGGTGTTTTCAAACTGATTATCTTTTTCACCCGGAAAGCCGACGATAACATCCGCACCGATCATCACATCAGGGACGGCTTGGCTTATCTTGTTTACCAGCACACGATATTCTTCTGTGGAGTAATCTCTTTTCATTCTCGAGAGTACAAAATCATCCCCGCTCTGGAGAGGAATATGTAGGTGTGTGCAAATTCTGTTTGATTTGGAGACAAAATCAATCAATTGGTCTGAAAACTCTTTTGGATCTATGGAGCTATATCTTATCCTTTCCACTTTTGTCTCGGTCAAAATTCTCTCAGAAAGCTCGACTAAGCCCAAACCATCTTGGTCATATCTGCCAATGTGCACTCCGGTTAAGACCACCTCTTTATATCCATTTTCCACCAGATCATTGATCTCCGAGATGATCTGCTCAACCTCTCTGCTTCTCTCTTTGCCCCGGGCAAAGGGAACCACGCAGTAGGCGCAGTTTTTTTCGCATCCATCCTGAATTTTCACCAGCGCACGGGTATGCTTTGCCAGACCCTTAACACTGAAGCCAAAGAATAGATCGTCACTCTCCTTGCCCCTTGACTCTTGCCCCATGAGGTGGGCGATGAGGGAGGGGAGCTTTCCCTTCTCCTCTTGCGTTACCACCATGCTCACACCGGGCAAGCTTTGAAGGAATTCTTTTTCGAGTTGGGCGTAGCAGCCGGTGACGATGATTTTGGCATCGGGTGATTTTCTCCTTGCCCGATAGATAGCCTGGCGCGAGCTGCGATCGCTCTCACCCGTCACAGTGCAGGTGTTGATTACGTAGACATCTGCCTTCTCCCTGAAATCCACCCGCTCAAAGCCGAAAGCCTTTAGCTTCTCAGCGATGGCTTCAGTCTCGTATTGATTAACCTTGCAGCCTATGGTGAACAATGCTACTTTCATTTAATTATCATTCCCATGTTTTTCAAAACTTGCAATACTGATACGACAAACTCATGGGATGAAACAACCCGACTGCAGGTGAACGAAGACGCATCATTATGTGCCTTTTTGTAATTTTAAGCCAATCGTGGAGTTACTATCCAAGAAGAACAAAGGGTATGCACAAGATATTTTCCATAGGCTATTTACAAGAAATCTGTTTAAGAGAATATATTCTATTAACATGAAGCAATTGTCACGGTATATAAAGGCACCTCTTAAAAGGAAGATTTTCGATCTAGATTTATCTGAAAATAGAAAACTCAAGAGAAAGATAGAGACTATGGTTGCAAAAGTGCTTAAAATAGAACCAAAAGAATACGTGATTGCCAATTCTATAAAGATAAAATCCGTTCGAGTAATGTCTCGAGACTCGGAAGGGGCAGTCGCCGTAGAAAAAAAGGACGGAAGAATATCCAACTTCGAACAAGAATCGACTATATTCCGATCTATCGACGAATCGCTAACGGATGTTGATTTTGAGGTCTACGCGCCTGTCGAGTATAAGGATGAACGAGACAAAAACCAGAGATTAGAGAACTACAGAAAAGAGATACAACATATATTAAGAAACTTAAAGGAGGATAAGGTATGAAATTGAAACTAAGAGACATTTTACTAATGCTTCTAAAAGCGTCAGGCGAGAGGATTTCCGGAAAGACTAAAATTCAGAAAGAGTGTTACCTACTATCGCAAAAGCTGCATAAGAATTTTCAATTCCGCGCCCACTATTATGGACCTTATTCGCCAGTTGTAAATGATTCACTTAGTGAACTCGTTGGCATAGGGTTTGTAGAAGAGAAAAAACTGCCTTGGGGTGTAGACAACAAGGGCTTTGAGGCGGTGCGTTATGATTATGAGTTAACTAAAGAGGGCAAGGAGATGGCTAATCTCCTAAAGCGTGCGGATCGCCAAACATATAGGCAAATAAAAAATCTTGTGAAGACTCTTGAACAACTGAACGATCCCGACTATATGCAGTTGTCTGCTGCCTCTAAGGCGTATTTCATTCTTAGAAATGAAGGTAAAAAAATGACATCGGAAGAAATAAAGCAAAAAGCAAAAGACTTCAATTGGAATCTTAAGGGATCCGATATCCATAAGGCGGTCGAAATATTGGAACAACTCGCAATGATCAGAGATCAGTGTTAAATATTTTCTTACATTGAAGATATAGCGTGTTTACCTATAATCCCGCTTCCTTCGTTTTGTCTTGAATCTTCTTCTATCCTACAGCATGTCCGAATCGATCCCTTTTCCGATCGGATGAATGCGACCTCTGCACCCTTTTCCGTTGACAAGCCCACTTTGTCAATTTATTATTCAATTGAGCTTGTACGTCTGTCTGGATGAGCCAGTGGGGGCAATTCATGAATTGCCCCTACAAATTTCGACTTTCTTAACATATTATTCAATTGCGCTTGTTCGAGTGCCGATTAATTCTATAATAGAGGGAAAAAGGCTTTGGATATAGAAAGCAAAATCTCCTCCCGTTTGA
>JAGMBK010000032.1 GCA_023129805.1 Candidatus Zixiibacteriota bacterium
CTTAAGGGGATGCTATTCGGCACAATCACCCTGCGCCTGATGCGCAAATGCCCGTGTCCGGTCTGGGCAATAAAACATGCAAAACGTATACGATTTGCGCGGATACTGGCTGTGGTGGATCGGGTTTCTTCTGATGATGTGAGGAGCGATCTCAATGCCAAGATTATGGAATTAGCATCTTCATTGGCTCAATCGGAAGAGAGTAAACTTCATGTAATCCATACATGGACCCTATATGGTGAAAGCATCCTCAGGAATCGTGTACGACTGCCCAACAATGAAGTGAATAAGATAGTTCATGAAACCAAGAAGATGCATAAATTATGGCTTGGAGAACTCCTGAATAAATATGCCCCAGGGATCCCAAACAAACAGGTACATCTCTTGAAGGGAGAGGCCGGAACATTGATTCCTGAACTGGCAAAGAAGAAACGGATCGAACTCATTGTAATGGGCACTGTAGGCCGAACCGGGATAACTGAGTTGCTCATCGGCAACACAGCCGAAAAGGTTCTTCAGCAGGTGAATTGTTCGGTTTTAGCAGTCAAACCAGATGGTTTCATATCGCCTGTGAAGCTGGACTAATTCCTTGGGCAATACTGAAAATATGCAAACGAAGGCAATTCGCTTTTAGCTGAAACCCCCATTTGAAACAAGAATCATATCGTTTAGAACGAAATTAAATACGGTCCTGCGGCGATACTTCTTAGGTGGAATCTTAGTTATTGTGCCGCTTATCATAACCATTCTGGTCTTGCGTTTTCTTTTCAAGGGAATCGATGGCCTGCTCTCGCCATTTATCGCCGAGCTCATAGGTTATAAGGTCCCTGGGGGGGTGTCGACCACCCTTCAACGCAAGGCTTCACTTCGTGCCGAGTGCACTCAGTGAGAGGCAGGACAAGTCCTTCGGGCTACGCCCTCAGGATAAACCCTTCGGTTCCCTTCGCTTTGCTCAGGGCGAGCCTCAGGATAAACCCTTCGGGTTCCCCTTCGTTTTGCTCAGGGCGAGCCTCAGGACAAGCCCTTCGGGATGGTTAACCTACAAAACTTCGCAAATCCACAGAACGTTAGGTAAAGTATGGCAAGAAAGAAGGTGATCAAGTGTCGACAATACAAATTCGCGATATGGATGCAACCACGGAATACTTCGTGGGAACCTGCAGTCACGTAGATGAGTCGGATGAAATAGATGCCTGTGCCAAAAGACGGATCATCTGGCTTCAAAACATGTATAAAAGGGGGTTACGGGTAAAAGTGGCTCTCTTAGATGACAGACCGGTGGGGTTTTTGTATGTTATGCCCATCGAGATCTGTCCCTGGGGACCTCTTGGAAAGGATCTGATGGTCATTCCATGCCTTTTCGTTCTGAACAAACAGAAGAATCAGGGCGCGGGGTCGGCTCTGATTGCCGAGGCGGAAGAGGAAGCTCGGCGCCTGAGAAAAAAGGGAATAGTCACCACAGGATATTATAGTGATTTCTGGTTCATGCCGGCACCTTTTTTTGAGCGGGTTGGCTTCTCAATAGCGAAGCGCAGGAAAACCAACCCGGGAAGTCCCTTCGGAGATGAGGCTATATTGTGGAGGGTTTTCGATCAATCCGCGGGACCCCCCGAATTCCTGAAGCCAAACTACCAGTTTAAACCACAATCAGGCAAAGTTGTAGTTGATCTTTTCTGGAACATATTCTGTCAGACAAGTAATATTGAAGCTCAAAGAGTTCGAGAAGTTGCTGCAGAGTTTGGGGACGCGGTTGTAATTAATGAATACCCCTCTGATGATCCTGCCATTCTCCGCAAGCATCAACTTCCCCGCGGAATCTTCATCAATGGTAAGGAAATAGGGTGGGGATACGGAGCCCCCAGAGACGGCATCCGCAAAGCCATCTCCCAAGCCTTGAGGAAAAATGACCCCTAAATGACCAGGGGTTTATAATAAAAGGAGGTAGTTGCCCATGTCCTGGATCAATATCATAGATGATAACGAAGCCGGTGGATTCTTAAAGGAAATCTATAAAGAAATAGAAAAAGAGCGGGGCAAGATTCCCAATATTATGAAAGTCCACAGTTTAAATCCACTGGCGATGAAAGCGCATTTGGACCTTTATTTGAGTCTCATGTTCAGCCAGTCAGGTTTGACGCGCGAGGAATGCGAAATGCTCGCCACGGTTGTCTCTGCAGCAAATAGCTGTGAGTATTGTGTAAACCACCATGGCGAAGCCTTAAATCATTACTGGAAAGATAAAGAGAAGTTACAAAAGCTAATAAGCGACTTCAAGTCTCTCCACCTGCTTGAAAAAACGCTTAAAATGCTGGAATATGCAGTTAAATTGACCAAGACTCCAGAAAAGATCAATCGAGAAGATGTCGATGTTTTGCGTGAGTCTGGTTTTTCGGATGAAGATATCCTGAACATAAATCTGATAATAAGCTATTTTAACTTTGTGAATCGGATTGCAACTGGTCTGGGAGTAGAGTTCACACCAGACGAGGTGCGCGGCTATAAAGTATAAGAGGGAGCCAAAGGTATGGATGAAAGAAAGATCGAAAAATTCAAAAAGGAACGAGAAAGACTGAACGAGATGGTGATGAAATACAGCGGCACAAACATCAAGAGATTCTTCAGCATTGATTCGCAGGTATATCACCAAGGCGCTCTTCCTCCCAAGACAAAGGAGCTTCTGGGTCTGGTCGCTTCGCTGGTATTAAGATGCGACGATTGTATTAAGTATCATATCCTTCGGTGCCATGAAGAGGGAGTGAAGGATGATGAACTTGAAGAGGCGCTTGCCATAGGTCTTGTAGTAGGCGGTTCCATTACAATTCCGCATCTGAGAAGAGCCTTCGAGGCATGGAATGAATTGAAAGAGACAGAAATATCTGGCAAAGAACCGAGAAAAGAATGATGGCACAAACGTACATGGAAGAAACAAATAACAAGAAACATATATTCTCTAACAGTTTTGTAGGTCATGCACGTCCGCCCGTGGTGAGTGGTTCGGCTTGGCTCACCATCCTGAGAAATTCGAAGGACAAAGCCGAACCAAAGAGTTGCTTGACAAAAAAGTTGTCAATCCCGCCATAGGCGGGGTTGACCTATCTCTGAAAGGCTACCTTGTCAAGACATTTTTTGGTTTTTTGTCAACGCAAATTAAAAATGTCAGGTTTTTTGATGGGAATTCTTTAATTACCAGAGGCATTGGGGATTGCATCACGTATGAAATACCCGGATACAATCCCAGGGACCTCCCAAAAAACCAAAAGGGAGTGCACCCCGCCGTCGGCGGGATGTGGTTTTCCTCAGTGTCTAACCGGTGGCAGTATAAGAACATACAAATCTAAACAAACCGCGAAAGCCCCCCGCCAAAGGCGGGGGATCCTTCGGACAAGCTTTCGCACTCCAAAAGCATTTTTTCAACAGTCCCTTACCCCTGACCTTAATTCGCATCAGGGCAAGGTACCCTGATGCACCGGACGAAACAACAATAGCTCTTCTAACTCCCTCTTTCCCTTTTTCTGCTTGCAAAAACCCGCATTTAGCTTATATTGATAGAGTCAGATAGTGTCTGGAGCATGTGTGAGGCTGTAGTTCTCCGCTGTTTTTGAATTCTTCTGGAGGTAGTATGAGAAGAGCAACCGCGAAAGTTTTGACTTTGTTAGTTTTAATTTTTGCCATGTCGGTATGGGGGAAAGCACACAATCTGCCGGTGGATTTACAGACAAAGATTGAAGCGTACAAGGAAATAAAATCCCTGCCCATTGAGCTCACCCCGGAGGAGATGACCCGCTTAGATGAGATCGGGATCACCCACCAGAAGACCGCTCCCCCCACAGGTCCGGCAAGAAACCCCGCCGAATGGGAGCCGATGACCGGAACCATAATCAGGTGGCCCTTGGGAATTCCTGTCTCCCTGATTGCAGAGATGTCTGAGGACATAGAAGTCTGGACCATCGTGGAAGATCCCGACGAGCAGGCTTCTGCGACCTCCACTTATCAGAGCGGTGGTGTCAACATGGACAATGCTTTCTTCATAATTGCCCCCACCAATACCATCTGGACCAGGGATTATGGGCCCTGGTTTATTTTTGACGGAGCTGGGAATTACGGAATTGTAGACCACATCTATAATCGCCCACGCCCGGATGATGATGTGATTCCTGAGGTTATCGGCAACGAGTGGCGCATCCCGGTTTACGGCATGGATTTGACTCACACCGGTGGAAATCACATGTCCGATGGATTAGGAATGTCCATGTCCACCCGACTGGTTTATTACGAAAATCCGGACAAGACCGAAGCAGAGGTGGACTCCATAATGAAAGATTATCTGGGGAATGATTATACTGTTTTGAATTATATCGAATCCGGAGGGATTCATCACATAGATTGCTGGGCTAAGTTTTTAAACCCCACCACCATTTTAATAAAGGACGTTTCTCCCGGGCACCCCAGCTATCATCTTCTAAACCAGAGGGCGGACTTTCTGGCAACTCAGCTAAGTGCCTGGGGAAGACCTTATACCATTGTGCGGGTCTATTGTCCCTCAGGATACCCTGAAACAGCATACACCAACTCCATAATCCTGAACAACAAGGTGTTCGTCCCCATCTCTAACAGCTCGTGGGATACCACCGCACTTGGAGTTTATCAGGAGGCCATGCCCGGCTATGAAGTTTTAGGATTTTACGGCTCCTGGTATGACAACGATGCCATTCACTGCCGCATAATGGGAGTGACCGACCGGTATATGCTTTTTGTTGACCATATCCCTCTTTTTGATACAGAGATCTATGATCAGGATTATCCGGTCTGGGTGAATATCAAAGACCACAGCGGCACCGGTCTGATCTCTGATTCTCTTTGGGTTTATTACAGTATCAATTTCTCTCCTTATGACACGGTGCATCTGCAATCCTCCTCCAAAGTCGATTCTTTTTACGCTTATATTCCGGCTCAGCCACCGGGCACAGAGATCTCATACTATATAAAGGCGGTGGACAACTCCGGAAGAGTGGTAACCCATCCCCCTATGGGGGCTTTTGACGCACACGTTTTTCACATCACCGGAGAAAATGTTCCACCCCAGATCGTCTCTGCTGATTCATTTGTGTATGCCACTTACGAGAGCCTGCGTTATTATCCGGAGATTTACGATCCGGACGATTCTGTTCATCAGATCACCTATCTTGATATTCCCTCCTGGTGCGTGGTGCAAAACGATACCCTTTGGGGAGAGGTGCCGGACACTCCATTGGTGGAAAGCTTTACTTTAATTGTGGAGGATCTGTTTCATGCCGACACTCAGACGGTGGTGGTGTGCACTTACATTTGTGGTGACGCCAATCGTGACCAACAGATCGATATCGGAGATGTTGTGTATTTAATAAACTATCTTTACAGAGGCGGCTCCGAACCTCTGCCCACAGAAGCAGGGGACTGCAATCGGGATGAAATCGTGGATCTGGGTGATGTGGTATATCTCATAAACTACCTTTACAGAGACGGACCACCTCCCTGCGGAATGTAAAGCAGGGCTTGGGTTTTCGCTATTTGTTGGTGTTCTTCACCAACAGAAAGATGTCATAAGTTTTCGCGCTGTTGGTTAATTACCAGCAAACGAAAAAAAACAACTTGTCACGCTGACCCCGCCCGGAGGTGGGAGAAGACCAACAACCAGCAAGTGAAATTCGCTTGATAACCTAAGACATGGAAAGCGTCAGGTCTTTTTAGATCTGATGCTTTTTTATCCTGAGAAGGATCAATGCAGCGTTTTTTTAGAACTTTTTTTTCAACAGAGGCGAATTTTTTCATTTTAACTGTTGCTTTTTGATTTCGAATTATTTATTTTTTCAGAACTTAGAATTAAGCTGTTTATCCTCTTGAGGAAAGGAGGGGAGAGATGATTATTATTCCTCGTAAGATCTTTTTAACAAAAGGGGTGGGCAAGCACAAAGAACAGCTTGCCAGCTTTGAGTTAGCTTTGAGAGATGCAAAGATCGAACATTTCAACTTAGTTCGGGTCTCCAGCATCTTTCCCCCGGGTTGTAAAATGATCCCCAGAAACAGAGGACTCAAATATTTGAAGGATGGACAACTGGTATTCACGGTGATGAGCTCCAACTCCACCAACGAGCCCAACCGTTTGGTCTCTGCCTCGGTGGGAATAGCCATTCCCAATGATAGAACAAAATACGGTTATTTAGCTGAACATAAAGCTTTTGGCCAGACAGTGAAAAAGGCGGGAGACTATGCTGAGGATTTAGCCGCCACCATGCTGGCTACCACCTTAGGGATCGACTTCGATGTGGACAAAAGTTATGATGAAAGAAAGGAGACATGGAAGATCTCCGGCGAGATAGTGCGAACCACTAACGTCACCCAATCTGCGAAAGGGGATAAAAACGGACTCTGGACCTCGGTGGTAGCCGCCGCCATTTTTGTACCGGAATGAAGAAAAAACTAAACATCTTTTACCAAAGCTTTGGATCAAGTTACTTTTCGTTTATATCCTATGGAACCAAATTCAGATAACTTTCTAGGGCTTCCCTCTGAATTTACCGAATTTGAAAAATCGGAATTTGTGATTCTTCCGGTTCCCTACGAGCAGACCACCACCTATCAGAAAGGAACCAGAAATGCTCCAGCCGCCATCATCGCCGCCTCCCAGGAGGTGGAGACCTTCGATGAAGAATTAAAATTCGAAGCTTGTAAAGCTGGCATCCGTACCCAGAACCAGATGGAGATAACCACCTTGGGTCCACAAAGAATGCTGGAGAAGATATATCAAGCCACAAAGGAGCTGGTAAACAAAAGGAAAAAAGTGGTGATGGTTGGAGGAGAACATACCATCAGCATAGGAGCGGTCAAGGCTTTCTGTGAGAAATATCCCAATCTATCTGTTTTGCAGATGGATGCACATGCGGACTTAAGAGACAGCTATCAGGAAAACAGATTTAGCCATGCCTGTGTCATGCGCAGAATCGGAGAGCTGAGCCATTTTGTCGGGGTGGGGATAAGAAATCTAAGTGAGGAAGAACACAAATTTATACAGCAAAATAAAATCGATGTTTTCTTTGCTCAAGACCTGAGGAACTGTGACCGATGGAAAGAAGAGGCGCTTGAAAGAGTGGGCTCGGATGTTTATCTGACTTTTGATCTGGATGTTTTTGACCCTTCTATCATGCCTGCAGTGGGAACTCCGGAGCCGGGAGGACTTCTATGGTATGAGACGATGGATTTTCTCAAAAAGCTGGTCTATGAAAAAAATCTGGTGGGCTTAGATGTGGTGGAGCTTTGCCCCATACCCGGTCTTGTGGCACCCGATTTTTTGGCAGCAAGACTGATTTACAAAATCATAAGTTACATGGTTAACAAGAGACGATTAAAAAATCAAAATTCAAAAAGCAAAAATTAAAACTGCAATGCAAAATTCAAAATTAATTTTGGAATAATAGTTTTTTATTTTGTTTGTGTTTTTTAGTTTTATATTTTGCATTTTTAATTTTGACCCTTTAATTTAGCGAAGTGCATGTATTGGTGGCAGAAATTCTTTGATGAACACTATCTGAAAGTTTACGAAGAACTGGAGAGGAGAACCTCCAGAGAGGTGGAGTCTATCATCAAAATGATGGACCTTGAGCCCAAAGCGCAGATTTTGGATCTGTGCTGTGGTTACGGCAGACATTCCATTGAGCTAGCGCAAAGAGGCTTTGTCGTCACCGGTTATGATCTTTCCGATTCCTTCCTTAAGAAAGCAAAAAAGGATTCAGCCGCCTTGGGGTTAAAGATAAAATTCATGAAAGGTGACATGAGAAAGCTCCCCTTTGAGAACCAATTCGATGTGGTGGTGAACATCTTCACCTCCTTCGGTTTTTTTGATAGGGAAAAAGATGACCTGAGAGTGCTTAAAGGTGTGTGCAAAGCTTTAAAAGAGGGAGGACTTTTCCTTCTGGACCTTATAAATCGAGAACAGCAGATCAGAAATTTCCAAAGGAGAAGATGGCGTCCAGAAAAGGATTTCATCATGCTGGAGGATAACTTTTTTGATCTGTTTACCAGCCGCTGGGAAAGCACCCGTACCCTTCTTTTTCAGAACGGGAAAAGAAGAGAGTACTCCATCTCCCTTAGATTGTATTCGTTTGCCGAGATACTGAATTTGCTTAAAAGGTCCGGGTTCGTTTTAGAATCAGTGTATGGTGACTTCGATTTTGGTGAATATGGCTTAGACTCGCCTCGCATGATTTTGATCTCCCGAAAAACCTAAAGCGCTTTTCCCTTTTAACGTTCTACTTTGACCAGCCTTTTTAAATGATATACTTCTTTACCGAGAAGCACCCCGGGAGAGTCCCTATCCGAGTGCAAAAAATCAGTGCTCCAATTTTTAAACCCAGAAAACGTATCCTCTATTTGTGTAAGATGAAAAAATGTAGCGTCTGAGTTTATCCCGAATGGCTTGTCTGAGACGACGTAGGCTCGAACTCTATCCTCGCCCGTCTGCGAGAAAAGAATGTAGGGCAAACCTTTAGGTTCGTCCCGCATTTTGCGGGATGGAGCTAAAGCTCCACCCCTACATCAACAAACGTTAGGATTTAGGTGGTATGCTATTAGCTGAGATCTTGAAATCTGCAGATGGTTCTGAAAGTTTTCAAAAGATCAAAAACTTCATAGCCTCCCATAAGAAAAAAGTTTTAGTCTCGGGTCTGGTGGGTTCGGGAAAATCTTTACTTTTAGCTTATCTGAAAAAAGAACTTACCTCCCCTCTCTTGGTCATAACCTCAAATCCTGAGGAGAGCTGGAAGATATATGAGGATTTGATCTGTTTTCTGGGAGAAGAAAGAACAAGACTTTTTCCCAGCTGGGAGATTCTCCCCTACGAGTTGAAAGTCCCTCATAGCGAAGTCATCGGTAGAAGATTGGAGAGCTTATACGATCTGGTCATGGGAAAAAACCCCATAGTGGTGACCACCATCCGGGCCTGCATGGAAAAGACCATCCAGCCTGAAGAGTTGAAGGAAAGAAGCATCAGACTCAAAGTGGGAGAGGTTGCCGACATCGAGCAACTTTCCCCCATGCTGAGTGATTTGGGATTTAAACGATTTCCACAGGTAGAGGAGATCGGAAGCTTCAGCATCAGGGGAGGAATAGTGGACGTATTTCCCTATTCCTCCTCCGATCCGATAAGAATTGAGTTCTTTGGAGACAAAATCGAATCGGTCCGCACATTTGCCGTCTCAGATCAGAGATCCATTCAGAAGATCGGCTCCGCTCTCATTCTGCCCAAGAGGGAGGTTTTGGTAAGTGATGAAAAGTTAGAGAAATGCCTCTCAAAATTGAGATCAGATCAGGCAGAAAGCTTAAGAGAAAAAATACAGTTTCATGAAGAGGTGCCCGGACTGGAGTGGCTGGCCAGCCTGTTTGGTCTCCCACAAGCTCAGATTTTAGATTACCTCAACCCAGAATCCATCATTTTTCTGGATGAGCCTTCCATAATTGAAGGCGAGCTGGAGCAGATCTATGAGGAGACCGAAAAGCTCTTCGGTGAGGCGCAGGACAAAGGAGAGGCTGTTCCGAAGCCTTTTGACCTGCGGGGCAAACCGGAAAGCTTTTTTGAGAAGATGAATCAATTTAGAACCATCGATTACCTTTCACTGGGAGAGAGAAAAGAGGCTTTTAATCTGGGAATGAAAGAGCCGGAGGTCTTCGGGGGAAATGTGGATCTGCTCAAAAGGTCAATTAAGCGTTACCGGTCTGAAAAACAGAAGGTTTTCATCTTTTGTGACAATGTGGGTCAGAAAGAGCGATTAGTTGAGCTTTTAGACCCATGTGCGGATGGGATAGCCTGGCAGGTGAAAAATCTTTCTGGTGGTTTTAGCTTCCCGGAGATGGGTTGGGTGGTTTTAACCGATCATCAAATATTTTCCCGATATTTCTGGCGTCGACGCAAAAGACGATTCAACGAAGGGATCGCCCTATCCTCCTATTCTGCTCTTTCGGTGGGGGATTTTGTGATCCACATCGATCATGGAATCGGCAGATATGCTGGACTGAAGACCTTGGAGGTGGACAGGCGAAAGAGGGAGTGCCTGCAGCTTTCCTATCAGGGAGATGACAAGCTATATGTTCCCGTTGAGGAGTTCAATCGGGTGCATAAGTTTGTGGGAAAGGAAGGCGCCCCCAGCCTATCCAAGTTGGGCGGAACCTCATGGGAGAATCTGAAAAAGAAAACTAAAAAGGCTATTCAGGATATGGCCCAGGAGTTGATCCAGCTTTATGCGGAACGAAAAGCCAAACCCGGTTTTGCCTTCTCCCCAGATACGGTTTGGCAAAAAGAGCTGGAAGCCTCCTTTATCTATGAGGAGACCCCGGATCAGCTTGCCGCCATCGATGCTGTAAAAAAGGATATGGAGCAAAACACCCCTGCCGATCGTCTGATCTGTGGGGATGTGGGATATGGCAAGACCGAGGTGGCAGTGAGAGCGGCATTCAAGACGGTGTTGGATGGAAAACAGGTGGCGGTGCTGGTTCCCACTACCATCCTAGCTCAACAGCACTTTGTCACCTTCTCTGAAAGGCTAAAAAGTTTCCCGGTGAACGTGGAAATGCTATCCCGGTTTAAAAGCAGGAAGGAACAAAAGGAGATCATGCGGGGTTTGAAGGAGGGGAGGGGGGATGTGGTCATCGGCACCCACCGCCTCATCCAGAAGGATATCCAGTTTAAGGAATTAGGACTTCTGATCATCGATGAGGAGCAGAGGTTTGGAGTGGCACACAAGGAAAAGATAAAAAAATTGCGCCGCTTAGTTGACGTCATCACCTTGACTGCCACCCCCATCCCCCGCACCCTCCAGCTCTCCCTTTTGGGCGCCAGAGATATGTCCATCATCAACACCCCTCCAAAGGATCGGCTTCCCATCCATACCGAGATCGTGGGGTTTGACAAAAAACTTATCGCCGATGCCATCTTAAGAGAGGTGGATCGAGGGGGGCAGGTATATTTTATCCACAATCGGGTGCAGACCATAGAAGCCATGTATAGATTCTTACAGGATTTGGTTCCTCAGATCAGAGTTGCCATCGCCCATGGACAGATGGAGGGGAACCTTTTAGAAAAGGTGATGCTGGATTTTTTGGATCACCAATATGACCTTCTTTTAGTCACCTCCATCATTGAGTCAGGGATAGATATCCCCAGTGTAAACACCATCATAATGGACCGGGCAGATCGGTTTGGACTGGCTCAGCTTTATCAACTGAGGGGAAGGGTGGGAAGATCCAACGTGAGAGCTTATGCTTATCTTTTGATACCAAAAGTTAAACTGTTAAGCCAGACCGCACGCAAAAGACTCAAAGCATTAGAACAGTTCACCCAGCTTGGTTCCGGCTTTCATCTGGCATTAAGAGATTTGGAGATCAGAGGAGCGGGGAATCTGTTGGGAGCCCAGCAACATGGCTTCATTCAAGAGGTAGGCTTCGATCTTTACTGTCGGCTTTTAGACGAGGCGGTAAGGGAACTCAAAGGAGAGAAGATAGAAAGGCTTCCGGAGGTAAAAATGGAATTTGATCTGGATATCTATATTCCAAAATCATATGTCTCTGATAGCCAACAGAGAGTGGAAATCTACAAGAAACTTTCGGAAGCTAAGTCTGTAGAAGAGGTAAAAGAGGTGGAGGCTGAAATGGTTGACCGATTTGGAAATCCGCCACCAGAGGCGGAAGATCTTCTAAATTTCACCTGCGCCAAGATCATAGCCTCCCATCTGGGGATTTTTAGACTCTCTTTGAAAGAAGATGTTCTTATGCTTCAGTTCTCCGAGGATAAGAAGATAGGGAAAAAAGAGATAGAAAATTTTAGGCAGAAGATCAATCTGCCTTTAGAATTTGCAGTGGACAAAGCACTTAAACTTATCGTCCATCTAAAGGGAAAGGAGAAGAAAAAAGCCCTTTTTGTCAAAAATCTCTTGCAAAGCTTGTGAGATGGTTTTATATTGAGAGAGGTTTTGATAGTAAGCTGAAAAAATGTGAATTTTCGTAAACGGAGACCTTTACTTTTAACCCAAGGAGGAGTGACGTGAAGAAGTCGACCATATTAGTGCTTATGGGAATGTTGGTTTTAGCTTCATTCTCTGGTTGTGCCACCAAGAAGGAGGGAGAAATCGTGGCCCGGGTGGGGGATCGGACAATCACAGTGGATGATCTGGAAAAGGAATGGAAGACGGCTTCTCGGGTGATTATCATGGGGGTGTCAGAACTTCAGAGAAAAAAGGAATTAGTGGAGAAGATGATCGGTGATCAGGTGGTGACTATGGAGGCATATAAGGAGGGCATTGACAATGAGATAGAGGCCGACGCAAGTATTGCAGAACAAAAAGAGCGTTTACTTCTGAATGTGCTGTATAAAAAGGAGATTGTGGAAGAGGCTGAAGTCACTGAGTCGGAGATGAAGAAGGAGTATCGGATGATGCAGGAGGAGGTGCATGCCTGGCATATACTTGTGGAGACCGAACAGCAGGCGGATAGCATATATAAGATGTTGAAGCAGGGAACGGATTTCACCCAGCTGGCTAAGGAGAGAAGCATTGATCCCACCGTCAAGGATAACGCCGGAGATTTGGGATTTTTCCGTTGGGGAAAGATGGTCCCGGAGTTTCAAGAGAGGGCTTTCAAGATGAAAGAGGGGGAAATCTCCAAACCGGTCAAGACCACCTGGGGATGGCACATAATTAAATTGATTGAACGGAGAGAGGTAGAACAGCCACTGTATGAGGAGGCAAAAAGACTGATACAATCAAAGCTTGAGCGAGCAAAACGAGAAAGAAGGACGAAAGAATACTTCCAGCAACTGAGGAAGAAAGTGGGGTTCAAAATTAACCAGGAGGCTTTAGATATTCTTTTATCGAAAAGAGAAGAGGTGCCGCCGGATACCATAGGCTTGAGGAGAACAGGCGATTTTCTTGATCTTAGCAAGTTTACATCCCAAGAAAAAGAGATGACCCTCTTTGCTTATAGCAAGGGAGAGGTCACAGTGGAGGAGTTTGCCCAGAAGTTCAATGAAATGCCTCAGCCCTATCGTCCCCGGTTATCTGATCAGGAAAAGATTAAAGATATCGCATTTCAGACTCTGGTAAAGGATCTCCTTATGGATGTGGCAAAAGAGGAGAACTTGGAGGAAAGCGAGGATTTCAAAAGGGAATGGACGAACGTGAAAGAGAAGGAAATGGCTAAGAGGATGAAAAGCCAGGTTGTCCTGAAAGGTGTAGGGATATCAGATGACGAGATAAAAAGCTACTACGATAGACATAAGGACAGATTCACCGTTCAGCCCCAGGTTCAAGTTAGGGAAATTTTAGTTGAAACTGAAGAGGAGGCAGAAGACATTCTTAAACAATTGAAGAAGGGAACTGACTTCGCCACCTTAGCCCTGGAGAAGACCATTAGAACCTACGCCAAAAACTCAGGCGGAGATTTAGGAAGTTTCACCCGCACCCGTTACCCGGAGCTTTTTGACGCTGCCGTGGAAATGAAGAAGGGGAGTCTGGGCGGACCCATAAAGATAAAGGATCGACAATTTGGCGAGGGGTATGCGGTGATCAAATTGGAAGATAAGACCGAGGGGAAACTCCAACCGCTGGAGGAGGTAAAAGATAGGGTAATTTCGATGGCACGACGGGAAAAAGACAACACCATCTATAACAATTGGGTGGAAAACGCTAAAGTTCGATACAAAATCGAAATCTATGATGAGGTGATAAAGTCCACGGTAACCGAAGAAGTGGAAACACCCGCAGAAAAAGGTTAAGCCATTCGCCTCAACCAAAAAACGGGAAGGCTCAAAGGTCGCCCAGTTGCTCTTCATAATTCAAAGATGATCAAAAAGCCTTACTTTTACGTCATTCTGCTTTTAGCTTTTCTTTTAGGTGGCATGAGGTGTGGCGAGGCAGAGAAAAAAAGCAGACCAAGAGATGCATTGGTCTGCATTAACCACGAATGTTTGACCGAAAGGGATATAGAATACCAGATCCCGGATGCCTACCAAGGCTCTGTCACACCTGAGGAAAAAAAAGAATATGTGAAAAGGTGGATCAGAAACGAAATTATCTATCAAGAGGCAAAAAGGCAAAAGGTGGATCAGGACAAAAAAGTAAAATCTCTGGTAAAGCAAGGGACCAGGGATATAGTTGTCAAGGAGTTCATCGACCAGAAGCTGAAGGATAAACTAAAGGTGACGGAAGAAGAAGTTAGAAGATATTACCAGCAGAACCGACAACAGTTTGTATGGGAAGATGATTACGTGCGCATCAGTCACATCTTCATCCAAGGGATGAGCGGGGCTACCCTGGCTGATCTTCTGCTCAAGGAGGGGAACAAGTTTGAGGATATAGCTCTAAAAATGAGCGAGGATGAGACCACCAAAAAAAGGGGCGGCGATTTAGGTTTTGTAAGAATCCAGGATCTGTCACCGGAGATTGCCGAATTTGCCTCAAAGCTCAAAGAGGGGGAGATCTCACCTCCCATCCCGATCTCTTATGCTTATGAGATCATACGGGTAACCGATAGGAGGCAAAAGGGAAGCCCCAAGGCGTTTGAATGGGCTAAAGATGAGATCATAAACACGCTCTTCCTACGAAACAGACAAAGGGAGATAGAGAACATCTTAGAGGAGTTGCGGAAGAAAGTAGAAATCGAAACATTTGACTGGGCATCCGACATTACTCCACTTGAAACTAAATAATTTTGTGATGCTTCGGTAATAGGAGGAGCTGTTTCTCAAATAAGAATTGGTGCTCGCTGGGGACTGTCCATATGGATCCTTCGGATTATCATCCCCAGCCCTGACGAAGCGTCCATACGGATCTCCTTTAAGAGTCAGCTCCTTGTGGATGATAACATCCACAAGGAGCTGTAAATAGATTTCCCGTTCATAGTGGACCATTTTTTTTAATAGATTGAATAAAATTTATCAAGTTCTAAAAATTGGCTCTTCTCCACTTTGAAGGAACAATAAAATTGACAATTTAAAGATCTCAACCCCCTATCCACTCTCCTTATGAGAAGAAGGGAACAAAAGGAGAACATCGAAAATAGCCATTCTTTTGCTACCCATTTATTGGAAAATGGAATAGATTTAAGATATGTTCAAGAGTTAGGTAGCGTATCTGGCTTTCGTACCTTCGGCACTCCGCCCAAAT
>JAGMBK010000033.1 GCA_023129805.1 Candidatus Zixiibacteriota bacterium
ACCACCTTTTATCCAGACTGGGCTGTGGTGAGTTTCTTCGATAGGATTTGTTTGGATGAGCCATTCTTTTTCACCATAGAGTATGTCAGCGGCGAACAGGGAACCATACCAGGTTTGGCTTCCGATGCTCAGCAGGACATGGTGGATACCTGTTATCAGTGGCTGTGGTATGCCCCGAATTCCCCTCCCTGGTGGGAATGGAATAGGTTCTGGAACGATCCTGATCCGGGATGGTTGATGTTACGACTGAAAGGGGAGACTTACTCTTTGGCCTGTGATACTGGATGGGTATGGTTGGGCGACAATGGATATGCGCCCAGCGGAGCACCGGATGTGGATGAAAATCAGGATGATTGGTTTAGACGTTGCGGTCCGGTGGCAGCAGGGAACTGTCTGGAGTGGTTCGGTACCAATGCCTCATTAGGTTGGAGCATACCGGAATTTATCGATACATTAGTTAGCTATTTTCAGACCGATTCTGCCGGCACAGAGGTTCACACCATGAAGACTGGCATTGACGATTTTTTAAACGATTTTGCTGTTCCCGGACTTTACTCCAGCATCTGGCCAGCTCCCGATTTTTATGTAATGGAGGAGTCTCTCCAGGTCAGCCAGACCATTGTCCTGCTTTTGGGTTTCTGGTGGTGGGATGGGGAGAGCTGGTGGAGAGAAGGAGGACATTTTGTTACCATGTCCGGGGTAAAATCACAATCGCTCAAGATCGCCTTGAGTGATCCGGGAAAGGATGCGGCCGAGTATGGCTGGCCTGGGAGAGTGAGACCTCCAGACCATCCACCTCCTCCTCATCACGATACTCTTCATAATGACCTGCTGTATGTTTCTCATGATATTTACCAGTCGAGCCTGGAATCTCCCACCCCGGGAAATCCATACTGGCAACTGATGGATTATCTTGAGTCAGATCCTGATTTTCCTCGCCAGTATACCGGCAAGAATTTTCCTTCTGAGTTTTTATCTTTTTACCAACCGGCGCCTGAAGGAACAACCTTTGTCACCGAAGTGGAATATGCAGTTATGATCTGCTCTGAGCAGGAACACATGTTCTGGGAGACTTCCTATCCAGATTATGCTCCCAGCGGAATGCCGGATTTCGACCAGAGACAGGATGATTGGACTAATGCCGAAACAGGACAACCCACCTTCTGTGGTCCAGTAACAGTTGCCAACTGTTTTTGGTGGATGGACTCAAAGTTTAATCTTCCACCTGGAACCATGGGGGATGGGATGGATCAATTCCCTTTGGTAAGGGATTATCTGGACGACCTATCTCCTTATGAGAGCTGGGATGATCATGATCTCTGGAATGTTGATCACTCCGTCACACCCTGGAGCGGGGTAGGTCCCCCTCCTTCAACTCCACAGCCCTTCATCCCTGGTTCTCAAACCCCGGGGGGCGTGGACAGTTGGGGGGAGTTAGTCGAGAGGCTTGCCTGGTACATGGATACTGACGGTAAACGAACCGTAAGCTCTCATCTGGGAACCAGAGTTGGAGACATAGATGATGCCATCGAAGAGTGGCTTTCGGCTGAAACCTACTCTGATGGAAGCAGTCTGAGTGATAGCTTATGTGTGAAGATATGGCAAGGGCCTTCATTTGCTTTTGTGGAGTCGCTGGTGGAGATACATGAAAACGTGATTCTGCTTTTAGGCTTTTGGTATCTGGAGGATATCAGGTGGCGGCGGGTGGGAGGGCATTATGTCACGGTTGCCGGAATAAATTTAGCCCAACTGATGATCGGCTTATCAGATCCGTTCTTTGACAATGCTGAAACCGGAGCTCCCGGAAGAGTGCTTTCTGGCTCATACATTCCTCATACTCCCACACCACATACTGATTCTACCATTCATAATGACCCGGGGAATGTTTCTCACGACATTTACGATGTGGACTCAAACTCCCCCGCGCCTGCGGGAAGATGGTGGATTCCTGATTATCCGGTCAACTCAGATCTCGATTATTTCATGGACATTTTCCACCAGCAGAATGTTCCTGACGAGTTTGTGCCATCCACTCAAACCTATTTGCCAGGTTATCCAATCTATACCGTGGTGGAGTATGCCATTCTGATCGATGTTTTAGATTATCGGGGGGACGTCAATGGAGACGGATCAATTGATATGGGAGATATAGTTTTCTTGATTAGTTACATTTTCAGACAAGGTGATCCTCCTGTTCCTTTTTCTGTTGGAGACGTCAACTGCGATAGGGTGGTGGGTCTGGGAGACATAGTGTTTCTGATAAGTTATCTTTACCGTGAAGGTACCATCTCCCGCTGTTGTGGTCCCTAAGCTTCAAGACTTCACCAAAAGTTTGAAGGATAGAGGTCAGAGCAGAGATTTGATATTCTAGGAGTGATACTCCCGATATGGAAGAGAGAAGTTCTTAGAGTTTTATGCAGAAAAGAGGCAGACTGATCGGATTTTAGCACCACGGCTCATATCCTTATATCCGGGGTGCTTCTTATATTCTCTAAAGCTTTCCAGATTGTTTTGATGTTTTGATCTTTCCTGTTCGGAGAGAGATTGAGCAAAAAATCATTGCCTTCTTTCGTAAGAAATATTATAATAAATTAAGATCAGATTATAGGTCAAAAGGATTATAGGTCTTGCTCAGAGCTTCAAAAAAGTCAGACACCAGGTCTGGGTGGGAAAGCTAATGACTGTTCGCTTTTGACTTATGACTGATTTGTCTGGAGAAGATGTCCGAGTCCCGCCTTCGACGGGACAAGCTGGTCTAAGGAGCACGCCTGGCCGTCGCCTATGGCGTGGTTCCCCCGCAAAGTGCGGGGGAAAGAGCGTGTAAGAAGTCGAACAATAGAGTCAACAGTTGGCTCCAAGCTAAGGAGAGATGTCCGAGTTGGTCTAAGGAGCACGCCTGGAGAGCGTGTAGGGCCCAAAAGGTCCTCCTGGGTTCGAATCCCAGTCTCTCCGCTTTTAATTGTTTGTGGTACATTGGCTTATACTTGCGGGGAGAGAAAATCCTCTAAAAGGAGTCCCTTGGACTCGAATAAAAAGATACAATAGCAAAAATTAAAGAAGCCCCGCCATCGGCGGGGCTTCCTTCAACTTGCCTCTAACAGGAGGGGCTACCGTTTACTGTGAAATGGCATAGCGTGAAAAATGGGAGACCTCAAACTCTAGCTCTAGCGTGGCGTCCTTCATTACCACTTCTTGTTCTGCATACCACAGCCCGGTCTCTGAATTGAGAGAGTAGAACTTTAGCACCTCACCATTCTCAGCTTCCAACACCTGGGCTTCGAGTCTAATCACAGCTGGTTTCGAAAACACTAGGCCATCAGGTCCAAAATCGAAATGCAGCCCTTTCTGGAGTTCTTCATTCCGCCAATAGTTGAAGAGGTTTGTCTTTACCGAAATGAAGACGTTTTCGCTCAGTGCACCCGACGGGACCTTGAAATCAAGATCGAAACACTTTGCATGCACATGCAACACGCCACCCTTGGGACCAACCTTCCGGGATCGTTCCGCTGAGCAAGGTTCTGGCCACCCTACTAAATTGGCAGGTGGCGATGGCCAAAGATCCTCTGCCCGATATCCCTGAACCTGATTTTCTCCGATGTCAGGCGCCGTGGGAAACAGTTTGCTGCAACCAGAAGAGAAAAAGATCAATGCAAACAGGGCCAAGGCCGTGGCAACTCCGATGTATGCTCGGGCTCTTATGCTTATAGCCACCTCCTTTCTTCCTTGGAAGAATCGCTTGTTCCTCATCCTCATCCCCTCCTTTTTGCCAGAGGTCTCAGTTTTTATGTTTTTATGCTTCTGACTAAGATTTTAGCAAGCTTTCTGCCCATCTGGTAAAAAAGTTTCAGGCGGTGTATAACGTGTTAAGATCCAACCCATTAAACTGGTGCCAAGAATTTGGACAGATACTTTCCACTTTGAACAGGACTCTTTTTTTGCCAAAAAATGTGGGAATGATCCCATAAGTTGTTAGATGTCTCCCATATAAAAGCACCCCTTCGGTTTAAATTTGTTTGCCTTCATAATTGGAGAGCCCTTTGAGGAGATT
The DNA here is from genome assembly GCA_023129805.1 of Candidatus Zixiibacteriota bacterium. The sequence goes on from JAGMBK010000033.1 coordinate 4,049, forward strand.
CGCGCAAGGACCTGATTAGTTTTGTATAAAGATGAAGGAATTTGGTGTCGACAAAAATAAAAGGACGAAGGAACGAAAGACCTTAACCAGATTCAGGATTGTTTTAAATCTCGGAATTCTCGTTTTGTTGATTACTCACCATTAAAACTTGATTCGATACTATGAGAAGAATCTTGGTAGTGGATGACGATCCGAATATCGCAGATGTGATCGAGCAGTACTTTGATAGGCCCGAGTATGAAGTGTGCACCATGTTGGAAGGGGAGAAAGTCCCTGAGACAGTTGCAAGGATAAAGCCGGACTTGATACTTCTGGATTTGAAACTTCCCGACATCTACGGAATGGATGTCCTTAAGAACCTGAAGAAAGTGGGTTTTCAGGTTCCCGTCGTAATAATCACAGGCAATGTCTCTGCCGGAGTAGCTATTGAAGCCATGAGAGAGGGAGCCTATGAGTACCTTCCCAAACCCTTCAGTCTGGAAGAACTCGGTAAATTGGTAGATAAGCTTTTGGCAAAAGATGCCGAATCTCAATCTCCTCTTTATAATGAGCCTTATCCTCCTCAAGAAACCGGGGAATTGGTGGGTAGGAGCTCAGCGATTCTAAAAACAGGAAAAATGATTGGACAAGCTGCATCTTCGGACGCCCCAATCCTTCTTACTGGCGAAAGTGGAACCGGCAAAGATCTGATCGCCAAGATAATCCATCGAAACAGCAAAAGAAAAGATAAGCCGTTTCTCGTGGTCAACTGTTCTTATCCCTCCCCTGAAATGCTGGAGGGGGAGCTGTTTGGACGAGGTGAAAAAACGGATAAAAGCAGCGGATCTGTCGGCAAGCTTGAATTATGCAATGGTGGCACCATCTTGCTGGACGATGTGGGGAGTATGAGCTTATCGATTCAGAACAGGCTGCTCACAGCTGTCAAAAAAGGGGAGATCACCACGGAGGGAAACAAAACCGCAAAAGTGGATGTCAGGATAATAGCCGCTTCTACGCGCGATCTATCCAAAAGCGTGAGCGAAGGCAAATTTATGCAGGAGTTGTTCTATGATCTGAGAGTGATATCAATCCCTGTTTCCCCGCTGACGGAAAGGAAATCGGACGTTCCGCTTCTTGCTGAGTATTTTCTGAATAAGTATTGTGAAGAAAGTAAAAAAACGATCCTTCACCTCTCTGCCGATGCCATGAAGTTGTTGATGAGTTATTCCTGGCCGGGAAATGTTGGAGAGCTTGAAAACAACATATACTCTGCGGTGGTGATGTGCAAAGGTGACCAAATTCTGCCTGAACATTTGCCAATATTTTACGAGGGAGGGCTGCAAGCTCAGTTAGGTTTTGAGCAGGGGAAAGAAGATTATTCTTACCTACTTATGCAAACTTTAGATCCAATTAGAAGCAAACTATTTCAGGATCTAAAAGGAAAGGTTTACGGTCGGCTGATAGCATCATTGGAAAAAGCTTTGATATCTATGGCTCTCAAATACTGTAAGGCCAACCAGGTAAAGGCAGCAGACCTTTTGGGGATAAGCAGAAATACCCTAAGAGAAAGAATGTTGAAGTTCGGATTGTGCGAAAAAGAGAAAGCCGCAAGCTCGGCATCATCCAGACCTTGGGCGAAGAGTTAGGATTCAACTCGTTCTTACATTCGACTTTTCTTTCAACGGCTGAACCTGAGCAAGGTGTGAATTCAAGAAGATCTGGCGGAGGTCTGGTTCTTCGATGTGTAACGCAATGTCCTCAAGAATCTTTTTGGCTTGAGTCAACTGATTTTGTGCAAGAGTCAACAATTTTTCACCTTCAACGTTGGCTAAGCTATGGTAGAGTTTACCTAACGCAAGATGCACCTTATATTCCTGTTCTTTGAGTCCAACCTCGGTCGAAATCTCCAAAGCTTTCTTGAGATCAGACTCGGCCCTATGAGTAGGAGATATTGAAATCTTTGCCATTCCGCTCAAGAGATATGCATAAGCTACATATTCCCGTGTATTCTCCTGTTGTGCCATATCCAACAGTCTGCACGAGCTTCTTGATGCCTCCTGGTATTGCGCAATTCTAAGCTGAAGCTCCGTCAGCCCGGCCAGGGCTTTCATAATAAACTCGTTTGACTTGATCTTCTCTGCCAAAGCCAAAGCCTTATTAAAGTACTTTTCTGATTCTTCACGATCCTCAGACAAAAGATAGTATTCCCCGAACCGGGAAAACGTTTCGCTTTCCAATTCTTCATCTCCCAGTCTTTTGGCCGCCGATAAGGTTTGATCGTAGCATCTCTTCGCTTCGTCCAAATTGCCCATCTTCAACTGAACGTCACCTATATTTCCAATGCTATAGGTTAAAGCATGCTGATCGCCGATATCCGAAAAGATCTGTATGGAGTCTCGGAATGCTTTCAGAGCATTAGAAAATTCGGCTTGGTTTTTGTGAATGGTGCCCATGTTTCCCAAACAGTAACCCGAATTTCTTTTATCCCCTATTCTCCGAAAGATCTCCAGTGCACTGGTGAGCATCTCTAAAGATTGCGAGAGATTACCTCTGTCTTGATAAATCAGTGCCAGGTTGTTGAGCGTCTTCGCCTCCCCCACCTTATCTCCGCTTTCTCTTCTTACTCTCAACGCTCTTTCAAAGTATTCGGAGGCCTCACTCAAGGTTCCCAAACTCCAATAAGATATGCCAATGTTATTATATGAACGCGCTATTCCGTCACCATCTTTTATCTTTTTAAAATGCTTCAGGGAAGATTTATAAAACTGCAATGCCCTATCGAAAGAACCTTGCCGCCGATTTATATCTCCGAAATTGTTAAAGGAGACCGCCAAGCCTAAGTCATCTTTCAAAGAAAAGGAAATTCGCCGAGCCTCTTCAACGTAAGCCTGAGAGGTGCTGTAATCGGCTCGCAGCCAGAAAAGCTCACCTAAGTGATTTAAGGCTTTGATTTGGTTTGACCTTTTCTTGGTCTTTTTTGATAGATTCAGCAAGGTGAGAAAATCTTTCTCGGCTTGGGAATATTCACCGATCAGCTGATAGACTTCTCCGCGATGCTCCAATAAACCAAACATTAATTTCGAAGCTTGTTTGATTTGACGTTTTTGTTTTTTTGCTATTAAGTCTTGCTGATAGATTTTCTTTGCTCTATCGAAAAATCGAATGGCTTCATGGTTGGAATATCCTCGTTTTCCCTTATTTCCGGCTTTGACAAGATAAATAAAGGCTTTGTTTAAGTTACGGCTATTTTCGTAGTGGTGAGCTAAAAGCTCACATTTTTCATCTAAAGAATTCTTGAACTTTTTCTCGTAATAGTCACCGATTTTTAGATGCAGACTTTCCTTTTGAGCAAAAGGCAAAAGATTATACGCCACTTCCTGGGTCAACGCATGTTTGAATATGTATTGTAAATTTGGCTCGGTCTCCTTCAAAGGTAACAGGTCAAGTTTGTCTAAATATCCCAACCAGTATTTAAGCTTGCTTTCAGACAGAGGACATGGAAGTATAGACGCTAAGGTGTTGAAGGAAAAGACCCTCCCAATCACGGATGCAGTCTTTACGACTTTTCTACCAGCTTCGCCCAGTCTGTCAATCCGGGTCATTATCACGTCCTGGATGGTATCGGGAATTTCTATCTGGCTTGGGTCACAAGAAAGCTCATAACTTTTCTTGTGCTCATTCCAGATCAACTGGTCTGAGTCACGAAGAGAATGAATCAACTCTTGTAGATAAAGAGGATTACCCCGGGACTTTTCCCATATCAGCTTTCCCATTTGATCGGGGAGTTGTGTAATCTTAAGATGAAGGGATGCCAAATTTAGAGCATTCTCTTTGTTCAGTTCACCAAGCAAGATTTTTTCGTAATTTTCCGTTTTCTCCAAATCCTTCACTCTTAGCTCTGGTCTATGGACCAGAACCAAGAGAATAGGATAGCTGGGAATCCTTTGCGAAAAATATAGCAAAAGATCTAAGGAGGTTTGATCAATCCAATGGGCGTCCTCAAAGATCAAACAAGTGACCTTCTTCATGGCGCTGGAGAGTATTAACTCTACGATGGTGCGGAATAGTATTTGTCTTCTTGTTTTTCCGTCTAAAGACTTCGTCCATTCGTTTTCTGAGATAGACAATCCTAAAAGATCGTTGAATAAGGGAGTCCATCTCTCCGAATCGATTTTCTTGAGTATGTCCAAAAGTTTTCTTTCCTTTGTTGATGCACCGTCAGTCTCCACAACATCGCAATATTTTTTTAGAATCTGTATCCAAGGAAGCAAGGGTATGTTCGAACCGTAGAACTGGCAATCCACCAAAAGTCCTTTTATCTTCTTTTCTAAACACAGATCCATTAGTTTTTCGGTGAGGCGAGATTTTCCTATTCCGGGTTCCCCCACGATCGAAAGGGTTTGACTTTGATGGTTCATAACTCTTGCTATTATCCGTTCTATGAGTGCTATTTCCTTTTCCCTTCCTATTAAAGGGGTCTCTCTTTCACCTTGAAGTCCTTTATCAAAGATGTGCCCGGATTTTATGACATCTATGATCTGGAAGACCATTACCGGCTCACTTATACCCTTTACTTTGATCTCAGACTTGGAAGCTTTAAATTTGGAGGATACGGCTTTGTAAGTCTCCTCCCCCACCAAAATCTGTCCGAAGTCGGCATTGGACATCAGGCGAGCAGCCAGATTGACGTCTTTGCCCATAACCGTGTATTCCCTGCAACTGGCAGATCCCACTTCACCACAAAATGCATTCCCAGTATTAATGCCGATTCTTTGTTCTATGGAATGACGCGAGTGTGCACCTAACAACTCCAATTTTTCCTTTATTTTCAAGCTACACAAAATAGCACGTTCCTCATCGTCTTCTTGTGCCACCGGTGCCCCAAACAAGACTAGAACTTTATCTCCAATAGAATAGGGATCAATTCTGGCAATTACACCTCCGTAGTCGGCGACAACTTCCTGCACTGTTTTAAAATGATCATTTAGTATCAAAGAGCTCTCTTTTTTTTCGGCGGCTATGTTTCTTAGAAGCTTATCCGGATAGATCAGATTCAAGAAGATAACTGTAACCCTACGGTGCTCACTTTCGACAAACGATCTGTATGGATCCGCTTCGATCTTTTTATAGATGCCCTGCGGCAAATACGAAACAAGCGTCTTTAGCAGGCTCTTTGGATCCTGAGTTGTTTTCTCCCTCTGGGTCGGCTTTTTTATGGAAGCCTTCGGCTGCCTTTTTAGATCAAACAATTTGAAAAATTCTCCTCTTTTCTCGGATATTTCCACCAAGCTTTGAAGTTTGCGGTAGCAATTCTTTGTAAGTAAAATCTCACCTGGTTCTGCAGATTCATTACAACGAATGGTCAGATTAACATTCTCACCCAAAATCGCTAATTCCAGTTTTTGATCAAGATCCCCCAAACTGAGAGCATAGAACTCTCCGCTGTTGACTCCTACATGTAGCGTTAAAGGAAAAGTCCCGGAAGATGTGGAAACCGACCGGGGGTTTGGGAACCCTTCCTTCCACCCAGTGCAGGCTCATCTTTTCTGTCGGATAATTCCAAATCTTTTCATTGTAGGGAATCAGATATTTTTCCGCTATTCCCTTGCCAAAGGTGTAATAAATCCACTCCCTGAAATTCGTGGGTTGGGGTCGGTGATTGTTGTTTAGGTAATGGTAAAGACATTCGAAGTTATCCTGTTTGGGAAGACCCGAAAGCCCGTTCTCAAAGGGATATTTGACAAAACGATCTTTGAAGTAGATTTTGTTATTTCGTTTCTTCCGGAAGAAATTTTGCCCCAGGACTTTGAGCATGAAATCGACTGTCTTTTTGTTCTTGGAATATATTATGTGTGCTCCCCCGGAATCAAAAGTAAAACCCTCTTTTTTGAAACTTTTGAGTAAACCTCCGCATTCGGAGTCTTTCTCCATGACCTCAACCTGCAATCCTTTACCACCTCTTTGTTCCAGGCAGAAAGCAGTGGTCAAGCCGGTGAGACCTCCTCCTAAAATTCCGATTCGGGTGGCACTCTTTGTGTTATCCAGAAGTATTACAGACATTTCTGTTTTTTTCTAGAGTAGGCAAGGCAAGAACGAGAAACGGATATCCTTTCCCACTCTTTTGAACCTTAAAAGTAGGGTCAATCAAAATTTAGGTCTTCGAGCCAGCTAAGGGTCCGATTTCACATTTTTGTAGCTTTTAAGCAGAAATTTTTGGGGACGTTTCTGTACTGTGGGGACGTTGTAATCATTGTTTTTATCGACAACTTGTTTGAAAACTTAACGCCGGTTTTTTGGGATTTCTCATTGTGATAGAATATCTTAGCAGAACACATCTATCAAAAACAGCCCACCATCTGGTGCGCTCCAAAAGACCATTCACAGGTGCTTGAACAAAATCCGGATTGAATGATTTTTGGAATCCTCAGATTGGAAAAGAGAGAGTTTATAGGTCCCAAATTTTTTGTGTGGGTTTCAAAAAAATAAAAAGGTCGGATAGCCCCCATTTGGGGACATATCCGACCTACACAGTTCCGATGCAACTGAGAGTATGGTCTTCCCTTTAGTTCAATGTGGCGATTAGAATTCGAATCCTAAAGAAAATCGGTGAACGCTGGAGAGGTGAGAGAAATCCGCCCAGGCATAGCTTATATCCAGTTTGGTGTTCTTCCCCGCTTTTACTTTCATACCACCTCCCAGGGTCAATCCCTCCTCTTCATAATTTAACTTATATCCCGCTCTCAAAGAGAAAGTCTCCTTCCACAGATATTCCCCGCCGAAGCTGGCCTGCTGGATATTATCATTGGGATGCTTTGCCTCCATGGTCACGGTGAATTTTGATTCCGGCGAGTCGACCAGATCATAAGCCACTCCAAATCTGAAGGTGAGTGGCAGGTCATAAGGGTCCACGGCCAATTTGGCTTTGACATTATCATAGTTTGGATTTCCTGGCTGAGGGTTGTAAAAGGCATCCAGCTCCGGCCCCTCCAATTTCATCTCCGGACCCAGGTTGGAGATGTTCATCCCCATCCTTAAGCTCTTGAAGCCGGTATAAAACAGGGTTCCAAAGTCGAAGGCAAATCCGGAAGCACTCTCCTCCGAGATCCTTTCCCAGATATATTTCCCGCTTATCCCTGCGGAGAATCTATCGGTAAATTTTCGAGCATATCCTATAGCCAACGCATATGAAGAGGCGGTAAAGGTTTCTCCGGTTCCCTCTGGTTCCTCCACCGTAGTTACCTCCATGTCTCCCATGGTCAGTGCTGTAAGACTGACACCAAAAGCACTGTATTCGTCTAAAGACTTCCCAAAGCTGGCGTGGTTGAGTTGAACATCTAAAACCCAATCCACGTTAGTAAGTGATAAATTGGAGGAGGAGATCTCCGTCAGTGCGGCGGGATTCCAATACATGGCGTAGGCGTCATTGACGCAGGCTACCGACGCCTCTCCCATAGCCACGTATCTTGCTCCCATGCCGATTTTGAGAAACTGTGCTCCAACTGTGCCCACCCGCGAAAACTCACCGGAATAAGCCGTGCTTGCCAGACTCAATATCAACAGAATGGCAATGAATCCAACCAACCTCATTTTCATCTTTTCGCTCCTTCCTTTATAGAATTCATTTCAGTTAAGCCTCTGAATTGTTTGCATCTGATTTGCTCTTTCTGAGGTCTCTTAAATTTTAAGGAAAAAAGAATTTGGAGTGTTCACCTTTAGGTGAACCAGGTAAAAGTTCGGTGTCCTTCATGAAATTTCTGGTCCCGCCAAAGGCGGGACACTCCAGCAAACCCTTCCCCATTTGACTTTTTCAGAGCTATTTTTCTATCGTGCTGCCCAAGCCATAAAGGCTTGGCTACGCGTTTTATCCGTTTAATCCTTCAGGCCAAGCCTTCAGGACAAGTCCGTTGACCAATCCGTTGGTATGAACCATACGGTTCATACCGTTGACTTATTTTATCACTGCAAATTTCCCTAATTTCTCTCCATACTTCGAGTCTACATGATAGAAATAAACACCCGGCACGATTCCTTGCTGGTTTTTGTTCAGCAGGTCCCAATCTTCGGTTCCGGTTCCGTTGTTATGCTCGATTACCTTTACCAGATCACCTGCCAGGGTGTAAATTCGGATGGTGCATTCGTTTGGAAGATGGGTAAACTGGATCTTTCTTATTCCCTCAGTAGTTTCCCATAAAGCATGAGCTATATATGGATTGGGCACGACTTTAATTTCTGAAAGTTCTTCTTTTGCCGTTTGAGCATCAACTCCTCCTGCGGTGTAAACGAACTCATCATCCGGGCAGTTCAGCTTTGCTCCTTTGATCTGATAAACATCTCCCGCCGAATATTCGGTGTCGGTGGGGGCAAAAGCGAAAAACCAGGCATGATAGTAAGGGAAAGCGTCCGGATGAGGTTGTCCATCGTAAGAAACATTGACAATATCCAGATAATCCCCGTGATCCACATCCCATATTCCATTCTGTGCCCAATCATACACCTCCACCAATACCTGCTGTTCGGTGGTGGTGTTCCATACCTCAAAAGGAACCCAAACCGGGGTGACATCATCAAAGAAACTGTATGCCTGTGAACCTTGTTCGGTAAACCTGAGCTCATAGGTGCAACGGAAGTGTATGTCCCCTCCGACAGGATAGCCAAACACCTCCCCCATGCTTCCCAGGAAATTTTCCATGTGCAGAGTGGCGCTGCCGGAGGTGCCGAACTGCGTCTGACCATAAGAGCTTGGCTCTCTTTCACCGTTGGTCACGATCACCTGCATCCCGTCCACCACCGGGTAGCTCTCCGTGTCTCCGGATTGCTTGGTTTGATCTTCCAAAACCGTTCCTCCGGTGGTAACGTCAACAACATGCCAATAGGTGGCAAAGGGATCTTCGGTAAAGATCACCTTATAATCATGACCGGTTAAGGCACCTTCATCGAATACCACCGGTGTGACCGCACCATCACTTTCTTCCTCATTTCCATAATAATTGTGCTTAACGGTTGCGCTGGCCGGGAAATATCCTGCGGGATCGGTTCGAGGATAAGCGAAAGCACAGTTTACATCCTCCCCCGGTCTTCCAAATGCGGTCTGCAAAGCCTCGATGGGAACGCTGGTGTCACCTTCATCAAAGGAGACCACGGAATACCAGTATTCTATTCCATTGATCAGATCGTTATCAATAAAGGTATGCGGCAGAATATCGTTGGGGTTCTCCTTCTGGTGTATGGCTATGGGCACATAGTCCGGGCCTAAGCTTCCGTCTGGATTTCTTACCAGATCGCCCCAGGTCTGCCCCATGTCTGTGCTTCTATAGATTTTATATCCTTTGAAATCCACCTCTCCGCTTAGTGGATCGATTGAGCTCTCCGAGCCGTTGTCCCAGGTGAGCTTCACCTTCTGATAGCTCGGGGTGACCGCCAATTTAGCCGGCTGCGGTGGCTCGGGACCTATGAAGTAATTATCATAAACAACCTGAGCCATGGACGCGTTGTTCTTGAGATTTTGCTCGTCATATCCGGCTACCAGCGCGAAAACCACGCGGACGGTTTTACCGGAGGCGAGGTTTATCCCCCTGGTGCATTGAACATAGTACTGGTCGGTAGGGAGAAGGCTTGAGTTGAACTCCGCGCTGTTGATGAATTCGTATTTCTTCTTGTCGTTGTCTGGCAAATCTTCCCATCTTCCGGTACGAAAAGCGGTCATGCCGATGTCATCCGGCGTCTCAATGTATTTGGTTCCCATCATCCCGCATTTGACCAAAGGACCCCAGCCCGGGTCATAATTGTCCTCATCATAGGTCCAGGCCAAGTTCATAGAGGAATCAAACGCAACCAGATCACCCAACCTTCCGTTTTCGAATGTGCCCGGAATTATCCCGCCAACGTCGAAGTCGCAATAAAGACCGAAGGCAAAATCAGAATAGTCGTTTTCTGAGACATTCTTGATCTCCAAAACCACAAACAGATAATCCTCATTGTAACTGTGATTCCATTGGTAGATGGTCTGAGTCAATTCCAGACCCAAGGCTGGTACACCGCTATTGGCATCACAGAATAGATAGTGACTTTCCTGAAGGGAGATGGGACCTGCCTCCACCATGCCGGAGGAGAGAGTCCATACCTGGTTGTAGACCCATTCTTCAGAGTTGCTCTCCCATACTCTCCATCCATATGCGGGTTTGCCAATCCCCAGCCCCACTGTATCAGTTGGGTCGTGATTATAGGAGGTGGGATCTGTGGATAGATGTATTCTGTAACTCTCCTCGCCCTTTATGATGGTCGGCAGGGGCATGAAATCGTCAGCAGTATTAGCTACCACCGTATCCCCATTGGGCTTTACAGCTCCCATCCAGTACCTTATCTCAGCCAGATAGTGGCGTCCAGAGCCTTTAGGCCATTCTCCTGAAGGTTTTCCCAGATAGCTCTGTCCTCCAATCCACCCCCAATTTTGCACTGTTGTGGCTAAATTCCCCTTGTTATGAATGATCTGATCCTGTATAGGAGTTGGGGGTTCCATGCTTTTTTGCTCCTTTGAGCTTCCTTCTCCCCAGAGGAGGAAAAACAAAACGGGAAGCAACAGGACGATCTTTTTCTTATGCATAAAATTCCCTCCTTGATTTGTTAAAAGACAAACTCAATTCCCCAGCGTACGGTTCGGGGGACATCATAGTTTTGCGGATCTTTCGCTAAGAGATGATAAAATCGATTCACATCATCGGCAGTTAAGGGTCCATCTCCGTCCGGATCAACAGTCAACTCATAGTGATATCCATC
>JAGMBK010000034.1 GCA_023129805.1 Candidatus Zixiibacteriota bacterium
TTGTGGGAAAATCGGACTTCAGACTGGATCACAAACAGGATAAAAGAACAGGGCAAAAAAATCGAAAGAAATGCTGTCCAGATATTGCAGAATCTTGTGGGAAATAATTTAGCCGATTTAGCCAAAGAGATCGACAAACTGGTGACCTATATTGGAGAAAGGGATAGGATAACCTCATCCGACGTGGAAGCTGTGGCGGGTCTGTCCCGGACCCACACTGTTTTCCAGTTAATTGATTCCATCGGGGAGAGGGATTGCAGACGATCGCTTTTGATCTTAAGTAATCTGATTCTTTCCGACGAAAAACCGGGAGGAATAATCTTTTGGCTAACCGAACATTTAGAAAGGCTCATCCAAACCAAGGAGTTCCCTTCCGGCTCCGGTAGGTCTCTTGCGTCTTTTCTTAAGGTTAAGCCATTTCTGGTGTCCAAATATCAGAAGCAGGCACAGAATTTCAGCATAGAGGAGCTGGAAAAAGGGTTGAACCATTTATATCAAACTGACGTTGATTTGAAGTCAAATCTCATGCCGGATAAGATCCTTCTGGAGCTTCTGGTATATAATCTGTGCCACCTGTGAAGCTGAAAATATTCTTTAGAGGGACAGGGCTTGTCCTGAACCATCTGGTTCAGGACTCGTCCCTGTCCTAACCTTAATGAGGACAGCCATCCCGCCAATGGCGGGATCCCTACGGCTCAAAGACTCCACCTCCCTATCCCCCTCTCCATTTCATGGCGAGGGGGAATAAAAGGGGGAGAGGTAAAAATTTCGGGAATAATTTTTAAGTTAATCTGTATTCTATCAGGTGGTAGTGTAGATGAATAAAGGTGAGGGGCAAGCGCCTTTCAACCAACAAACCGATGATGAGCTGATTGTAAAAGCTCAGAAAGGTGATCTAACTTCTTTTGATCTTTTGGTGAAACGTTATCAGAAGAAGATTTATTTTTTGGCTTATCGCATGGTCAAAAATCACGATACCGCAGATGATGTAGCTCAGGAGACTTTCATCAATGCCTATTTTGCCATCAAATCGTTTAAAATCGGTTACAGTTTTTATACCTGGCTATACCGGATATGTATGAATTTAAGCATAAATTTCCTGAAGCGTCAGAAGTTTGTAATTCCGGAAAGCCAATTTGAAGAGGAGGCAAGTCCATTGGAGAGGGAGACGACCGGGGTGGATCCTTCAAATCATTTAGCCTTAAAGGAGCTAGAGAATAGGATAGAAAAGGCTATGGATTCGCTCCCGCCAAAATACAAGGCTGTGTTGGTATTAAGGATATATGAGGACTTAAGTTACGAGGAGATTGCCAAAACTCTGAAAGTATCTATAGGAACGGTGATGTCCCGGCTCTTCAGAGCCAGGGAAAAGATGCAGGATGAATTGAAAGAATATAAGGAGTGAGCAAGTTGAGTTGCGAAAAGTTTGATAAGCTGATTTACCTTTTTCTGGATGGGAGATTGGATCAAGGCAAGGAAAAGGAACTAAAAGAGCATCTTTCTGAATGCGAAAGATGCACCAAGAAATTAGCGCTTTTAGAATTAGTGGAAGGAAGGGCGAAAAAAATTAAGACAAAAGAGCCGCCACAAGAATACTGGGACAGCTTCTCCAGTCGGGTAAGGGAGACAATCCTTGCCCGAAAAGAAATATCGCCTGTGGTTGGTTTGAAGAAAGCTTTGGAGAGTATCTTTTCTTTCTCTCCTTTGAAGATAAAGGTCGCTGCCGGTCTGGTATCGGTGGTGCTGGTCTTTATCATCGGAAAACTATATGTGGATTATCGGGGTCAGGAGATACTTCCCTCCAAAACGGTTATTCAAACTGAAGAGCAACCACAGCTTGATATCATGGAGATGGAAAAGAAGGAAGGATTTCCAGTAGAAGAAGGTAGAAGGAAAATAGGATTAATCTCTGAAAAGTCTGAGAGGGAGAGAAAAGCAGTTTCCAAAGTGACAGCAGAGGGTGAAAAGGAAGCTTTGTTAAGAAAAGAGAAAATCCCCACTCACGCGGAGGTGGCGGAAGAGAAACCAGTCCCTGCTTATGCCTCCGACCTGGAGCCCCAAACTCTCATAGAAACTGAAGCACCGACAGAACAGCAGCTTATACCTCCTGAATCAAAGCCCACAGGAGCAGGTATAGAGGAAAGGACTGAAGAGAAACTGGTGGTAAAAATGGCTGCTCCCGAAGGGAAAGCCGAAAAAGCTGAAGAAGTTCCCCAGAAAGGAGAAGTTGAACAACTGGTAACCAAAGACATTAGCCTTCCTCCCCCAACAACAGGCTTCCGACCCTATTCGGCTATGGATCATTACGTGGTGAATGAAAAGGTAATCCCCAAGATAGAAGAAGATGACACACTCAAGCAAGTCGGTGAATTGAGAAGAGTAATACAAGTGTGGAAAGCATACATTGAAGAAAATCCCACCGACTCTTTGACCAAACAGGGCTATCTGCAGGTGGCGACCGCTTACTATCTTCTGGCTAAGCTCAGCCCAGATACCACAGTCATTTCTGAAGGTTCAAAACTGTTAGAAGAGTACCTTGACCAGATTAAAGATCCAATGGTTAAGGACAATTTGATCGACAGACTAAAAAAAATAAAGGCATTGAGGCAAAGATGAAAATTTTTGAGGAATATTTCTTTTCATAGCTTGTATAAGAAATAGCATTGAACTTTTGAACGTTTAAACTTTTGAACTCTTCTTTTTAAAGGAGGTCGGTCATGAAAAGAATATTTGGAACAGGCTTGATTCTGGTGATCTTCCTCAGTGCAATTGCCTGGGCTGACGGTTTCATCATTCCTATGCCTCCGCGTCCTGGCAAGCCCTTTCCCCCTGATCTGTCCATAAAATATCATCATGTGGACATAAAGATTGACAATCAGGTTGCCCAGACTGCGGTGGATCAGGTTTTCATAAACAACTATCATCGGGACATCGAGGGGACCTACATCTTCCCCATACCAGAAGATGCTTCCATCTCCAAGTTTTCTATGTTTATAGGGGGCGAGGAGATCAAAGGTAGAATCTTGGACAAAGACGAAGCCCGGAAAATATACCTGGATATCGTTCGCAGAAAAAAGGATCCGGCTCTTCTGGAATATTTCAAGGATGGAATGTTTAAGGCTTCGGTCTATCCTATTCCCGCCCACGGCGAGACCCGAATCAAACTCTATTATTCAGAGGTTCTGAAGCTCTCTGGAGGAATATGCGGCTATCATTATACCTTGAACACTGAGAAGTTCTCCAAGGATCCTTTGCAGAGCGTGAAACTCACCGTCGAGATAAATTCAAAAAAGCCCATAAAAAGCATCTATTCTCCTTCGCATAATGTTAGAATCGAAAAGCAGGACGATCACCATGCCAAAATAACCTACGTGGAGGAGAACACTCGCCCGGACAAGGATTTCTTTCTCTATTATACCATTTCGGAGAAGGATATCGGCTTCAATCTCCTCCCTTATGAAGATGAAGAGCATCTGGGTTATTTTTTAGCCATGATCTCCCCCCAGGTGGAGGTTCCCGCGGACAAGACCTCCAGCAAGAACATAATCTTCATTCTCGACACCTCAGGAAGCATGAAAGGAGAGAAGATAAGACAAGCCAAGGGAGCCCTTTCTTTTTGCTTAAACAGCTTGAATGAGGGGGATCGGTTCAACGTAATCGATTTTGATGATCAGATCAGAAGCTTCAAGACCGGTTTGGTTCGAGCAGAGCAGGAGAATATCTCGGAAGCTCTCTCCTTTGTGGACAGGTGTGAGGCAGACGGAGGGACCAACATAAATGAAGCACTTTTGACTGGTCTCCGGCAGATCGAGGACAGAGGGGAGGCGTCCTTCATTATTTTCTTGACCGATGGTCTGCCTACGGTGGGGCAGACGAATATCAACACCGTTCTCAAGAACGTGAAAGAAGCAAACCGATCCTCAACCAGGATATTTGTATTCGGGGTGGGCTATGACGTCAACACCCGTCTTCTGGACCGGCTGGCTCAGGATAATCATGCTACCTCCGATTACGTTCGTCCATCCGAGGATATTGAGGTAAAGGTCTCCAGCTTCTATAAAAAGGTTTCCCACCCTATTCTGACAGGTATAGAGCTTTCATTTGGCAATGTGGAAGTTTATGATCTCTATCCCAAAGAGCTTCCGGACATCTTTAAGGGCTCTCAACTTCTGGTGTTGGGTAAATACAAGAATGGGGGACATGCCAGAGTGACGCTAACCGGTTCTACTCAGGGCGACACCCGCAAATTCAACTATGAGGTTAACTTTTCATCGGATGATCGAAACGATTTCATCCCCCGGCTCTGGGCAACCAGAAGGATCGGATATTTGATCGATCAATTAAGACTTCATGGTCATAATAAGGAATTGGTGGAGGAGGTGGTTAGACTCTCCAAGAAATATGGGATCATCACCGAGTACACCTCCTTTCTGGTGGATGCAGACTACAGATTGGTTGCACATGAACTGGCACCTCAAGCCGAAAGGGGTTTCATGGAATCGGCCAGGGACGTGGTGGGTGCAGGAGCAGTGAACCGAGCCAAAGCTACCAAGAAATATGCTCAGGCTTTGCAGGCTCCTCAAGGCTATCTGGATGCGGAAGGAAGAGAGCAGAGGATAGCCAAGGTGGTTCAGATCGGCAACAGGGCGTTTTTCAACAAAAATGGGCTGTGGGTGGATACAGAATTCGAGGGCAAAATCGAGGCGACAAAGGTGAAAAGGTTTTCAGAAGCGTATTTCAAGCTCTTGAGTAAGGTCCCCCAAGTGGGGAGATTCCTTGCTCTGGGAGATGAAGTAATCTTCCTTCTTCATGGCAAAGCCATCCACGTCTCCGATGAGGGGAAGACCGACTTCACCCCATCCGAGTTGAAATCGCTTCTGTCCTGGTAACAACCATGTAAATGTAGGGGTGGGGCTTTAGCTCCACCCATGAAGTGCGGGGCGAACCTAAAGGTTCGCCCCTACACCTTTCTCCAAACCGGGCTGACTCGTTCCCTTCGACACTGAGTCTAAGGAGGGAGCGCTGAACGAAACCACTCTGTCGAATAGGTCTTCGACCATATTCGACCTACAACATCTATATAGTCTTTGAGAACGGACGGGTGTTAATTGCCCCTCCGTTTTTTTACTCCTGAGGCATGTTTAAGCGCATAGCAGAGGTTTTATGTCTTTGTGCCCCGCCAAAGGCGGGGCTACGCGAAAGGAAAAACAGATGTAGGTCCGAAATGTCCCGCCAACGGGCGGGACTTTCGGACAATTACCTTTTTGAAACCTTACCCTAACCTTCCCCTTAAAAAGGAGAGGGAAGCAAAGCAGCAAATAAGTCGAATAGGTCTCCGACCATATTCGACCTACAACATCTGATCATGGAACTTCCTTCGACCCTTGGACAAGCTCAGGACAAAGAAAGGTTTCCGCTACATCTGCAATTACAAAAATGCACTAATAAAAAAGGCAGGAGATAAAATCTCCTGCCCTCTCTTTCATCCGCTTAATCCGTTGGCCGTCCTATCCGCTTAATCCGCTTAATCCGTTGACCGTCTTATCCGTTTAATCCGCTCGATCCGTTATCCGCTTAATCCGTTGACCTATTTGAGCAGCACCATCTTCTTCATACCTGAGAAGTCACCTGCCTGCACTCGGTAAAAGTAGATGCCACTTGAGACCGATCTCCCCTTCTCATCCTCACCATCCCACTCCGCCATATACACGCCGGGG
The DNA here is from genome assembly GCA_023129805.1 of Candidatus Zixiibacteriota bacterium. The sequence continues at coordinate 5,718 of JAGMBK010000034.1, forward strand.
TTCATCTCCTCATCCAGCAGAGTTCTCACCTTCTGTCCTATGATATTGAAGATCTCAATCTTTACGTGAACAGATTTGGAGAGGCTGAGCTGGAAACTTGTGGTGGGGTTAAAAGGATTGGGATAGTTCTGGGAGAGGGAGAATTCAGAAGGTCTGCCCTCCTCAGAACTATGAATTTCTCTGACATCTGCTGGTTTGTGAAGATTGAAACATACTTCATAAGAAGTCTCGTGCGGACTCCCCAGCCTGGGGATCTTTAAAAAACCATGCCCCCCCACTTCGGAAATAGCCCAAGCCAGACGGCTCTGGGGTGGCCACAGGCAGGTATCTATACAAATCTGCATGGAATCTTCCACCTTGAAGGTCATGGTCGCAAGCAGGACTCTGCTCCCCTCCCACCAAGATTGACCCTGCGATACGGAAATCATGGATAGCCAGAAGTGGGAAGTGTCATCTAAATTCAGAATAAAGGTGTCCCACTCCAGGTCCTCCTCCGGCTCGGATAGCGACATCATCCGGTTGAACATGGTATCGCCGGGAGATATTTCCAGATGACGGAAGATGCTTCTCTCAAGCCCGGAGAAGGGCACCAATTTAGTGTTATTCCAATGAGCACTCACGCTGCAATACTTGGACGGATTGCTGTGAGTGTAGCACAAAGGAATAGTGAAGCCGATAATTGAATCACTACTGTCAACCACATCGCACGTAACATAGATGGGAACCCGAACGAAATATGGGGGGTCACCCTGCAGAAGAGTATCATCTGGCCAGGGTTCCACATACATGGTGTCACACTCGCCACGATCATTTGGATCTTCAGGACAATAGCCTCGGGCAGTAATGTTCCCAAGCACAAGGAAAATCACAATGGTTAAAAGTGGAACGTTCTTTTTCATCCCACGGCTCCTTTAGTTTAAAGTTCCACTATTAACATACGAAATAGATTAGTCAATTTACAAGACAGATGCTCTTCTCCAAGCCATCTTGTCGAATAGGTCTTCGACCCATGGCTGGCAGGCACATTCGACCTACAATATCTGATTGTGGAAACCTTCCTTCGAGAACCTCAGGACGAGGAAGGTTTCCGCTACTTTAACAAAGATAGTCTCTCAGCCTGAAGATAAACAAAAGAGCAGAAGATTTTATCTCCTGCCCTCTGTTTCATCCGTTTTATCCGTTCAATCCGTTTAATCTGCTTAGTCCATTATCCGCTTTTGATCCGTTCAATCCGTTTAATCTGCTTAGTCCATTATCCGCTTTTGATCCGTTCAATCCGTTGACCTATTTGAGCAGCACCATCTTCTTCATATCGGAGAAGTCTCCCGCCTGCATTCGGTAAAAGTAGATGCCGCTTGAGACCGGTCTCTCATTCTCATCCTTACCACCCCAATCCACAACATACACGCCGGGGTTCATCTCCTCATCCACCAGAGTTCTCACCTTCTGTCCTATGATATTGAAGATCTCAATCTTTACGTGAACAGGCTTGGATAGGCTGAACTCAAAATTGGTGACAGGGTTAAAGGGATTAGGATAGTTCTCCGACAGGGAAAACTCCAAAGGTCTGGTCTCATCGGAACCATGAATTTCCCTGACATCCGCTGGCTTGCGAAGACCGAAGCATACTTCATAAGAAGTCTGATCCGGATGCCCGATTCTGGGGGTTGCGAATCTGACACCAAGTTCATATTGGAAAATCAGGTTGCTGGTGGGTGGCCACCAACAGGTGTCTATACAGATGGTCATGGAATCTTCCAACTTAAAGGTTATGGTAGCCAGTAAGACCTTACTCCCTTCCCACCAGAGCTGATCCATCGGTCCGCTTGGAGCCATGCTGAACCAGATGCGCGGCGCTACAAAGACAGACTCCACGCCTCCCTCATAAACATACCAACAGCTATCGCTTGTCAGGTTTAAGATGATCGTGTCCCACTCCAGATCCTCCTCCGGCTCGGATAGGGACATCATCCGGTTGTGAACGAGTGTATCTCCACTTACTGGGTCTGTAATATGACGGAAGATGCTCCTTACTCGCTTGCTGGAGGGAAACAGCTTGGTGTTATTCCAATAGCTGGCCACACTACAATACTTGGATGCATTGGTATGCGTGTAGCACAAAGGAATAGCGAAGCCTGAAATTGAATCAGTGGGGTCAACCACATCCGTGGTGACATAGATGGGAACCCGAACAAAATAGGGCGGGTCACCTTGTAGAAGAGTATCGTCTGGCCACGCTTCCACATACATGCTATCACATACGCCATGATCATTTCCATCCTCCGAACATTGGCTCCAGGCGGATGCGCCAAAAGCAAATAGAAACAAAACCACCAGAATAAAAAAGCTTCTTTTCATTCTACCACTCCTTATTTGGTTTAAAGGTTACCTCTCTTTTCTAAAAAATCTCTCCCTTTCCTTTACCTTTCAACCCAGCAACATCATTTGCTCCAACTCACCCCATGTCTCAATTCCTACGAGAACAGCAAGAACCTGAATAATGCCCGCTCATTCATTCTCTGTTTTTGGCTTCTCGACCACCTCCTCGAGAAAGATATGAAGATACACTCTTTTCTTTCCCTGCCTTATATAAGAAAAACATCCGACCTTGTCAATAGAAAAATTGAATTATTTTAATTTTTTTTGAGTTTGCCATCTTGAATTGGCGGGAATATGAAACAGGGGAAAATTTGAATAAGACGGCTTACATAAAGTTATGGGATAGCCTTTTGAGCTATCCCATAACTTTTCTTCCCCTCGGTGTGAACCGTCACGGTTCGCACCTGGAATAACCAGGAAATCGAGGTTATCCTGCTCTGCAGGATTACTAATACCAGATGCCAGGACAAACCGGTGCAGATCCACCCCTGAACACAAACCCGATCAGGTAAACGATATCGCCCAGGTTAATAATGCCGTCGTTGTTCGCGTCTCCGCGATCAGATGGACACTTTGGTGGATCACCACCCCTGAACACGTATCCGATCAGGTAAACGATATCACCCAGGTTAACGATTTGGTCGCCGTTGGCATCTCCGCAAATAGCTGGTATTCCGCCCAGTGCCTTCTCTCTGACTACTATTGTGCGAGCGAGTTGAACCAGGGTTTGCATCTGGGCCTCTCCATTGGGAGCCACTACCTCTATCACCACGAAGCTGCTTTCTGCTTTGGGATCAGCTCCAGCTTCGATCATCTTTGCAGTGACCACCCAGGTACGGTCAACTATGGAATCTGGTGATGTTGGACCGTCCTGAATGGTGACTCCAGGTGTGGAGGCAAGATCATAAAGCTCTTGGTCTAACCAGCCCCAAGGAGACTGCGGGTAGAGGTACTGGTTGTTCTTCACGTTGTGGGCTCCATAAGGAGCAACTGCCATGTTAACCGTTGTATCCGCATGCACATCAGCCAGAGCAATTCCGCAGTGGTAGTTGGCATAGGCTGAATGTTCAACGCCATAACCGACCTGATAGAAGATCTCGTTCACATCGTCATATCTTCCATAGTTAATACCGCCTTCATCCCCGGTCCCTGGTCTTGCGGAATCGAAGGGACAATCAACGTCCATAGCCATGCCGATGTAGGTGTTATCATAGCCGACAAAGTCAGGCTTTTCGGGCCACCAACCGGGCGGATCATGTCGTTTCACCGTGATATACTTGATCACTATACGCTGATAATCCTCCGGAGCTGTTGGCTTGAAGAACTTAATCTGCTTGGACATCTCCCACCAATACCAGGCGTAGTCATTAGCTGGCGGGTTCAGATTGTGCATGAAGATGTTCTTGGTATAGAGAATCCAGAAGTGAGGCTCCCAGTCCGGCTCACATTGCTCCAAATAAAGCTTATCCCGAGCACCGGCATGCTCGTCATTGTCGCCCATGAACCTGCCAACCAAGGTGTTGCCCTCCCGGGTGGTGGCTACTATGGTTCCGCCCTGGAAGAAGACCTCATGGGTGGTGTCAGTCGAGATATCGTGAATCCACTCCTGACAGTTGGCATTCACATACAGCCTCAGAAACAGATTCTCCAGGGTGTCATAAGTCTCCGGATCCCTGGGGCATTCATAATAATCATCTGCCACCACCGCACGAACCACCACTTCATGGGTCTGATCAGTGGCGGCGATGGAGATTGTGCCTTCAATGAAGGTGTCCGCGCATGTTCCACTTCCATCCAGGGTGGCTAGCAGAAGTTCAGTTGCTCCGATAGGAAGGTTGGTACTTGGAACAGTCGCCTCAATGCAGGTATGAACACTGGAGACACTGAAATTGCAAAGCGCGTTTCCGATGTTGGTTATGCTGTATTTCAGGGTTCTGGAGCCACCCGGAGTGACCTTCAAAGGAGGCCTGTAAAAGTGAGGCGGATCTATCTCCGGGTCCTCAACCACAATCTTCCAACCGGTTCGACATGCGGCACCAACTGGCCATTCACCCAGTTGCAGATACATCACCGGGTTCAAGCACCACTCGCTGCCTGGATCCTGGCTTGGCAAAGCTGTGCCCGGATGACGGTCGCATATATACTGAATATGCAGATCACCGTTATGCATGTTCTGCGCCAGAGAAGACCAGTGCTCACTCACGCACTCTCCCACAGCACAGCCCGGAGTTCTGGTGTTGGTCAGGTTCCACACTTTTCCCCAGCTATTTCCAGCATCGAAGCTGCCACAACCATAGATCTCTCCGTTGGTTAAAAGAGCATCAGACTCATCTTTCGGCGTGGTGGTGTCAAATTGAGTCCAGATACAGAACAGATACAACGAATCGCCTGCCGGATGATAGATGGGATCCTTGGCAGAGATGCTCATCTTGGCAATGTTGAGATTGTGTCCTCCCGGATCAGTGCCTTCCCAGACGGCGTCGGTGACCATACTATTGCCATCTTTCTTGCTCCAGTGATAAAGCCGCGCAACTCCTGGCTGATAATAACCCGGGTTGGTATAATCGAAACCGGTGGTGACATAGACTATGTGCAGGCTGTCATCGTAATCATAGCAGGCATTAAGATCAGAGTAACATCGCTCAGTGTCGGTTTCTTCGAAATTGGTGATGTTTTCCTCCGGTGGAGGCCAATTGGCACAGTCAGAAAGCCAGTCCTCAGCATTATTCATGGACTCAATGTAGCAGGCATCAGAGAGATAACTGCAGCTTCCATCACCGGCAGGCTTAAGAAATGCGATAGCCACCCTCTTGGAGACCGGAGAGACTGCAACCACCGGGGTGATACTGCAGGATGAGTCAAAATGGCTGATGGGGAGCATGCTATAACGCTGATCATTCTTGATCCCATAGATCACGCGTGATCCGCCCACGCAAGCCTCACAGTATACGGTATCGCCGTTGGTTGGACTTCTATAAGCCCGCTCATACGCCACCATGACCGGCACTCCACCTGCGGTTTCCCCCTCGGTCATCACAATGTGGATATAATCTTGCTCCCCATCCGCATCGTACAAAACCTCTGCCTTGGGCCACATTGCCGGCTCAGCTGAAGGAGCTCCAACGATGTCATCAGGAATGTCCCAGTGTTTGGTCCAGAAGCAGCCACCCACAACATCATCGATGGATATTGCACTGTTCCAACAGCCCGGTCCTGCGGGAGCAGTGCGGTGATAGATTACCACTCCGGTTCCATCATACAGATGGGTGGTATTGCTGTATCCAGCATTTATATCTCCCCCGTCCACATGGCCGCCGCATTCTACGCCCATACCAAGAGGAATCATACACTGGTAATCCACATAGCGAGGGTTGCCAGGGTACTCACCCTCCACCCACGTATAGGAGAAATGCCGATAGCCGTCTGAGGTAACAGAGATCAACCGACCCATGGAGCCGTTTTTCTGAAAGTCATACCAGGTGTCTCCAATCTCCAGATGATTAATTATGATCCCAACGCTGGGACTGATATCGTCGCAAGTTAACTTTGCTCCCGAAGGAATGTAATATTTGGAGATGGGTTTTGAAGGTGCCCGGTATAACTCCCATCCAGAGCCATCTATATTGATATCCTCAGAGATGTGTCTGGTCCAATGCACATCCTTTTTTGCTGTTCTGGCGTCAGTGGCACCAAAAGCTCCCCCGGCGAAGATGAACACAACAAACAGAGAAATCACAAAAATTGCTGTCAGCCTTTTTATCATTTTTCACTCCTTTCAAGTAATAAAAGGCAAGTTAAAACACATAAAAAGCCCCGAGGCAGATTGAGTTTCTGCAACTTGCTTGCGAATACCCACCTCCTTTCCTCACAAGAAAAACTAAAAGCTTTTGACTGGGTGATTTTTAGACTGCCCTGCTTCAAGACAAAATCTAAAAAAGATTTTGCCCCAAAGTCTTTCCCCTCACCTCCTTCCGGTCTCAAAATCCCGCACTAAGACGGGAGCTTAAGTTAGAAAGCTTAAGTAAGCTTAATAGATCTTCTGCTTTCTGACACCAGTTGAATTTGGGTTCTACACCTGTGAATGGGATTCTGCCAAAGTAAAAGAAAGACTCGAATCCGGCTCAAAGATAAAGGAAGAGAAGAGAAGAAAGAGTTTTCCTTTAATCTTTCCCGCTCCGGCTACTAACCATGCAACCATAATAATAAAAGACACTAATCCTCTTTTGTCAAGTGTTTTTTTTAAATTTTTTACAAAATCTTCTTCTTTGAGATCTTCAGGAATACAAACGAGTTCCGGTGGCAAGATGCCCTCCCTACCAGCTTTTGAGTTCTCTGAGAATAGAGACGGGTTTGTCGGGCAGCTCTCCCTTCCCCCTATCGAAACAAATCCTTACTGTTCCACTATAACTCGAAGCAATTGGATAAAGTCCGCCATGCTCGCCTGTACCCCATCTTTATTCACATCCGAGTTAGCCCTTTGCCGGGGAGTGAGTTCCTGGCTCCCCGCCAGAAAATTAAAGAAGAATATGGCATCCGCAATGGTGTATGGATATTCATCATCGTTCACATCGCCATACAAAGGATGCCTGATGAGAACACCTCCATGGGTCAGCTTCAATTCTGGTGGAGTTACGAAACTGCTGTCGGGTCTCACTAACCTGTTGTCAGCAAAAGGAGTTGTCGGATCTTCAAAAAAGCTTACCCCCGCCTCTAAGTCCGTCAGAAGATCCTGAGTGGTTACCTCCCACCAGATGAAGCCCAAGATGTCAGTCCCCGGGGGTAGGGGTGGAAGATAGGTCGAATCTGAATGATGTCTTCTGAGTACAATTCTTAATCTTCCCGGCACCAGGTTATCATAACTGGCGTATTGAAAGCGAGGAGGCAACTCCACCCAACTGAAGGTCAAAATATCCGGATCAAACTCCAAAAGCATATCCACGCCAGCTATTGAGTCGGGGGAGCTCCGGAAAAAATGGAGTGCTACTTCTTGTCCTGGGTCTGCCACAATCCCGGAACCAAGAGAGATGGAAAAGTCCCCCTGGGCGAAAGCAAGAGAGCCAAATGCCCCCAGACTCAGAATTCCCAAACATAATATCGTCAAAAGGTCGTTATGCCTGAACATTTTTTCATCTCTCCCTGACGGTTATGGTAATCCCGTTCCGTAAATCTAAAAATCCAATCACAGGCAGCCCGGAGGGGGACCATCACGGTATAGATAGTTCAACAGATAAACCACATCTCCTAAATTAATGCTTCCATCGCAATTAACATCGCCTGCAACCAAAGGATCGGGAGGGGAACCACCACGGAACAGGTAATTTAAAAGATAAACCACATCCCCCAAATCCACCCCCCCATCACCGTTAACATCTCCCGGGATATAGGAAATCACGTGCATTACCACAATCTGGGTATCAGCTAAAGATCCATCCGAGGCGATAAAGCTCACCAGATAGACCGAATCCTCCTGGGTGCTATCCGGGGTGAAGGTAAAAGCTCCGCCTCCATTGCCTGAGTCCACGAAATCGGAATTTGGAGGTGCACCGGCGACGCTTAAGGTGATGCTGGGCCCATCTGGATCGATGGCATAAACATGTAAGCTACAGGTTACCCCCACTACCGGTTGCACGCTATCGGGCAGGGAAATCAGGACCGGAGGCTGATTTCCTGCCTCATTTACAGTTAACTCCACCATCTCACTATCCACTGCCCCGGTGGTATCGGTGGCCTTGAAGGTGACCAGATATTGCCCTGTCTGGAGGTAGGTGGGAGCGAACCAGAATGATCCTGCACCATTCCCCGAATCAATTAAGGATGAATTGGGCGGATTGTTCTCCACGCTGAAGACAAATGGATCCCCATCCGGATCGGTGGCGAAAATCCTGAACTCGAGGGTATCACCCTCCATTACGCTCTGAGGTCCTATAGAATCCAAATCTGGAGGCTGTGGCACATTGGTTATGGTAATGGGCACATTCTCCATGTCAGGTGAAACTAAATCGCTTACCGTGAAGTAAACCGAGTAGACTCCCGCCTGGTAATAGTCAGGTGTGAGGGTAAATGATCCTGCTCCATTACCGGAGTCCACAAAGGTGGCATGCTCGGGCAGTGGAGCCGCACCCAAGACCAAACTGTCGCTGTCCACATCCGTAGCATGCACTCTGAATTGCAGCGTCTCCCCCTCTGCCACAGTTTTTGCTCCGATTAAATCCAGAACCGGCGGCTGATCCACATTCGTTACGGTGATCTCTACCACCTCACTGTCGATGGCTCCAAGGGTATCTTTGGCAAAGAAGGTAACATGGTAAACCCCTGCCTGAGTCCAATCCGGATGGAAGACAAAAGAGCCAGCACCATTTCCTGAATCAACAAAGGTGGCGTTTGTTGGCACACTCAGGGTATCCAAGACGATGGAATCGCCATCCACATCGCTGGCATGTATGCGGAAGCTTAACACCTGTTCCTCCCCTACTACCTGGGGACCTATGGAATCCAAAACCGGAGCGTGATTTCCCCAATTGAACACAGTTATGTGGACATATTCTGTATCAGCCAGACCCCTGCTTTGGGCAACAAACCATACCTCGTAGGTGGAATCGCCCTGAGTAAAATCAGGAGTGAAGCGGAACC
>JAGMBK010000035.1 GCA_023129805.1 Candidatus Zixiibacteriota bacterium
GGTGAACCCCTCTCCATGAAATGGATAGGGGGAAAGGTCAAAGGATTCGATTCTCTTCGGGTCGGATGTTCGTATGAATGCATACGCAAATCCGACCCCTACATCGTTAATACTCATACCATCTGGAATTAATTGCCAAAAGGATTCCTAAAATCACCCAACAAAGAAGCATGGAGGAGCCGCCATAACTGACAAAAGGCAAGGGGAGACCGGTAACCGGCATCACCCCAAGGGTCATCCCGATATTGACCAGCATCTGAAAGCCAATTATGGCAGAAAGCCCTACAGCCACGTTGCTGGCAAAGGTGTTCCTGGTTTTCTGGGCTATTAGGATTCCCTTGATTATAAGAAATGTGAATAATCCGAGCAGAATGATTCCCCCCAACAGTCCAAATTCCTCCCCCAGCACGGAGAAGACAAAATCGGTATGTTGATGGGGAAGAAAAGCCAGTTTTGTCTGACTCCCCTCTAAATATCCTTTTCCCGTAAGCCCACCCGATCCAATGGCTATCTTGGATTGAATTATCTGGTAACCTGCCCCCTGTGGATCCCGTCCCGGATCTAAAAATACGATGATGCGATCTTTTTGATAATGGTGCAGTTTGTTCCAGACTAAGGGGGTGATCATTCCGAAGGCCAAGTTAAGCAAAAGAAAGCCTACAGAAAAGACAGCGGTTGGTCTCAAACGGATGAGAAGCAGAACTAAAATTAAGAAAAACAAAGCCCAGGACAGCCAGTGGAAAGCGCAGATTAAGCTGATCACGGGAGAGATTATCAGAAAAAGATAAAAAAGTGGAACTCCCGACCAGAAAAGCATGGAGATTAAAATGGCAAAGAAAACCAGTGAGGTTCCCAGATCGGGTTGCTTCAGAATGAGAAGTGCGGGCAAAAGTGCCATACCCACTACACTTGCCAGCCATCTGAAGCTATAAATGGAACGCTTGGAATAAGCCAAGTATCTGGCTAGGGGGAAGATGGTGGCGATCTTGGCAAACTCTGCGGGTTGAATATTAAAGCCGCCTATGGAGATCCACCGGGAGGCTCCCATCTTGGATGAACCGATCAACAAAATCAAAACCAGGGTGAGAAGGCAGAGGAAGTATATAACATAAGAAAAGATATCGTAAAATCTCAAAGGTATAGAGAAGGTGAGAGCACAAACGAAAAGCCCTACCAAAACCCAGATGATCTGCTTGATATAGATTGCTCTCTCCACCGGATTATCGCTATGATGTTTGGCACTATAAATCAATAGGATCCCGATTGCCGAGAGGATCAAAGCGACGATTATAAGCGTGAGATCAATTTCTCTTGAACGAAATTTGAGCATGATTTTTAAAAACCGTTCTTTGAACTTTCAATCTGTGAAATCAGTGATTACTCATTTTGGTGGTGCTATATTCTTGACTTTGCGCAAAATCTTTTCTTAAGTATTTTTCTATGATCTTTTTCGCCACCGGTGCGGCGAAGGTGCCCCCATGTCCGACATTCTCGATTAAAACCACCACCACTATCTGCGGATCTTCAGCCGGCGCATAGCCCACAAATAAGGCGTGATCTTTCCCGTGTGGGTTCTGGGCAGTGCCGGTCTTTCCAGCCACCATGACATCAGGAATCTGAGCCAAGACGCCGGTTCCGTGGGGATCATTCACCACTCCTATCATAGCATCTTGTAACACCTTTAAAGTGGACGAAGAGAAAGGAAGAGAACCAATCTCTTCTGGTTGCGTGATGATGATCCTTCCATCAGGGTTATTTATCTCTTTTAGAAGATGAGGCTTGTAGAGTTTGCCATCTGTAGCCAGACCACCAAAGAAGACCACCAGTTGAAGAGGGGTGATTAGAATCTCTCCCTGTCCGATTGCCAGATTGATTATAAGATTTTTGACCCATTCACCTTTTCCATATCTTTTGTGATAATACTTTAGGGTGGGAACCAAACCTTTTGCTTCTTCGGGAAGATCTAAACCGGTCTTTTGTCCGAAGCCACACAATTGGGCATAGTGACTCCATCTTTCAAGCCCCACCTTCAGTCCCAACTGATAAAAGTATACGTCGCAGGACTGAATAGTGGCATCCACCAGGTTTAATCTCCCGTGTCCTTCAGGTCTCCAGCATCCGAATGTTTTTCTTCCAAACCGGAAAAACCCGCCACAGGGAGAAAGATAAGTATTTCTGTCTGCGATTTTTGTTTCCAGTGCTATTGCCGCAGTAAGAAGCTTTAAGGTGGAGGCTGGAGGATAGGTTGCTTGAACCGGACGGGTGAGAAGAGGGTGGAGGGGATTGTCTTTTATATTATTCCATTCGTCCGTAGACATAGCCCCGGCAAAGAGATTAGCATCCAATCCGGGCTTGCTCACCAGGGCTAGAATCTGTCCATTCCCGGGATCTAAAGCCACCACTACTGCACTCATGTAATCTGTTAGAGCCGATTCAGCCACAGCCTGAAGATCTGAATCGATGGTTAACTTAATATCAGAACCGCTGAGAGGAAGATCTGGCTTTCTCTCCTCCAAAGGACCTAAGATTTTGCCCCGGGCGGTCACCTCCAGAAAAGTCACCCCATCTTTTCCTCTCAACAGATCATCATATTGTTTCTCTATTCCTTTTCTTCCGATAACCCCTCCCAGACGAAACCCTCTCTTGGAGGATCCTTCGGAAAGCTCCTCTTTAGTAAGCTCATTCACATATCCCAGAACATGACCTACCCAGTCAGCTTCCAAGTATTTTCGGACTGGCTCCACCTGGTAAATCACTCCGGGCAGATCCTCATTCTGCTCTTCAATAACACAGATGGTGTTGAAGTCCACATCCTTTTTGAGTTTGATGGGCCGGTAACTTTTGGTCAAATTGGATCTTATCTTCTCCTCTAATGAGAGAGCATCCAATTTCAGACAAAGAGCAAGCTTTTCCACCAGAGAAGTTAGATCCTGGCTTTTAACAGTTGATTTTTGGGATCTGTTTTCAGTAAAAGCCTCCAAGACTTCATAGGGAATGAGAAAAACGGTGTAAGAAGGGCGATTGGAGGCGACAACTTTGCCATTTCTATCTTTTACTATGCCTCGTGAAGCGGGCAAAGTCAAAAGCCGTATTCGGTTCTCCTCAGAGATTCGACTATAATAGGCCCCCTTCACCACCTGCAAGAAAAGCAGTCTCCCGATGAGCATAAAGATAATCACTCCCAGAAGACCAACTAAAACCTTCGCTCTCTCATCTCTGGGTATAAATCCGGTGAGAGATCTCCTCAAAAAAGATTGGCTGGAGCTCCGGTATGGGCTGAGTGAATGTTTAATGGATCTGATTTTTTCTGCCATTTTACCTTAGTTTTAGTAAAAGCCCATTTCGGGCAAACCTGAAGACGCGCCCCTGCACTTAGGGTTAACGGATTGGTGCATGTGAGGAGCTTATCTCCTTTCCTTTGGATCCAGAGGCCACAATTTTCTTTCAAGTATTTTATAACAAAACATCTTGTTCTTTCGTGAATCACGTTCATCCCTAAAGCCAAGCCATGAAGGCTTGGCCACGCGAGATCCGTGGAAAGGTATAAATCTATTCTATATATCAATTCAACCAGAACCTTTTTGAATGCCCCATCGCTCCCATCGAATCCGAGTCACACCAAGAAAGATTAACATTCCAACGATCGAGGTATAAAAAGCCGATGGCACAGAAGTATTGCTCAATATTCTGAAAGTTGTGGCGTTCACTCCGCTGGCAAAGAGATAATAAAGAGAATCATTTAGAATGAGGGCAAAAAATATCACCACCCCTTTCGAGTATAAGCTCTCCAGATACAAGTTGTCTTTGAAACTGCCCACGGTAAATCCGATCAAGCATTTGACCAAAGCCCCCCATCCCAATGTTTGGGGGGTAAAAACATCCAACAGGAACCCGATCAAAAAACCAAAGATCACTCCATAGGTAGGACCTCGGGTTAAAGCGATATACACCAGGATAACGATAGCCAGGTCAAATTTAACTCCCATTATGGTCACCACCCCAGAGAGCAGACTTTGAAACAATATCAGTATAAAGAGGATCGCTGCTCCGGAAAGGATCTTAGAATATATGGCACTTCCCCAGAACATATGCTTGGCGCTTTGATTTTTTGTTTAAATTATCTTTCAAAAGGCAAAAATTATATTGACAAGGCTCATCTCCAATTGAGTTATTCGTCCCCTCCTCCCTTCACCACCTCCAATACGAAAAGCTCCTCCAAACTGCTGAAATCGACTGAGGGCTTAACCTGTATCATTTTGAATATTCCAAAGCAGCGCTCTTCTTTGCTAAAAGTTTCTGAGCTTTCCACGGCGGTTACCACCCCGATTTTTATCCCGGGAGGAAAGATACCACCCAGGCCGGAGGAGATCACAAAATCTCCCACCCTCACATCCTCCCGCAAAGGGACGTTGTCCAGTCGTAGGGTGAAACCAGATTCAGGCTTTATGATTCCGAATGCCCGGCTTCTCTGATCTTTAGCTGAGGCTCTGAACCTCGGATCGATCATAAGCTGAACCACCGAACTGTGAGGCGAGACATCCACAATCTTGCCCACCAGTCCGTGCATATTAACCGCCGGCATGTTTCTTTTTACCCCTTCTTGTGATCCTTTGTTTATCAAAACCGAAAAATATCTTCGGTTCGGATCTTTTGCCACCACGTGGGCCGGAATCACCTTATGCTCAAGTTGTAACCGGAAGCCCAAAAGTTCCCGCAATCTTAAGTTTTCCAGATGCTCCTCATATAGCCGGAAGTTTCTTAAGGAAAGCTCCATCACCTTCTGATGTAGCCTTTCGTTCTCCTCCCGTACCCCTTCTAACCCTTTAATATGATTGCTAAAAGCATAAAATGGGCCATAGGTAAATCTGAAGATGAAGGTGGAAAGATCTGACTTGATCTTTTGAGGAAGAATCAAAAGCAAAAAGGATAGGAGAACAAATATCATTAAGTGCCGAAATGTTTCCCTTCTTATATGAATCAGAAAAAAGAGTTTATCCATAAAATTCAGTCTTGAGATTTGAGACTGGGATTGAGACTGTGACGGTGACTGAGTTTTGGTTTTTTCTCAGTCTCACTTCTCCGTCTCAGTCTCTTCAGATTTGAGACTGTGACTGAGACTGTGACTGAGACCGTTTAATCATTCCAGATAACATTTTGGAAATTTCCTCACAACTCGAATATAACTTTTCAAGTCTCTCCTCATTTAAGTATCCTTTTATGTTCAAAACTTTTGACAGGCTGGCTACTTCATAGGTAGATCCTCTTGCTACATTGAAAAAATAGCTGGCCTCCTTTTTAGAATTCCTCCCGGTTCCCTCTGCAATATTAGTTGAGATAGCTAAAACCGCCCTCTTTATCTGACCACCAAAAAAATAGAATTCATTCTTTGGCAACTTCTTAAGGACTTCATCTATCTGCAGGGTCAGATCGACAGCCTTATGCCACACATCTAATTTTTCAAATCCAAACATTTATTACCTTCTTTTCCAGACTGAGACTGGGACTGAGACTGGGTTTTGGTCTTTTCTCAGTCTCCGTCTCAACTCTCAGTCTCAACTCTCCGTCTCAGTCTCAGTCTTACTACTCCACTGAATCCAGCACCTCCAAAAGCTCTTTGGGGCTTCTGATTTTCATCAATTTGTCTCGGTTCTTTTCGCTTTTCATAAGATAAGAGAGCCGAGCCATCACATTTAAATGGGCTCCAATGGCATCCTCCGGGGCGGCGATCAAGAAGAAAAGATGAACCGGTTTTTTGTCCATGGAATCGAAATCGATCCCCTTTTTGGATCTGCCGAAGGCGATGATGATACCCCGGATGGCTCTGGACTTGGCGTGAGGAAATGCTACCTCATAGCCCACCCCGGTGGTGACCAATTTCTCCCTTTCCAGAATATCCTGCAAAAGCTGACCTGAATCTTTGACCAGTTTGGATTTCGATGCTAAATCCACTAGCTCCTTGATTATCTCATCTTTGGTCTGTGTCTTAAGTTCGAAAGATATCAAATCCTCTCCACAAAATTTTGAGAGCTTCATCCTTGGATTCCTCCTGTTCCGTTTATATTCATATCGGTTTCCTTCAAAACCTTTCCGCCTGATCCACCAGCATTATAGGTATATCATCTTTTACAGAATATCTCAGCCGACATTTTTCACAGACAAGTTTCTGATTCTTCTCATCGTAGATCAAATCTCCTTTGCAGGCAGGACAGGCTAAAATCTCCAGAAGTTTTGGATCGATCATCTTCCTACTCCTTTTTGCCAAACTTATTTAACTCAAGAATGTACTTAACTGCATGATGAAAACAAAAACACAGGCTAAAAGTTTGCTTGACTCTACTTATCTTGTTGTCCTGCGGACTTACGGCTCCTGAATAACATGGTAGCCGCACCCTTCAGGGTACAAGACCAGGTCCAAATGGGCCACTACCATCTCTTATATTCTTAAACACGCTCTTAACCCAGGCAATTTAACCTTGGCGAAAATGTATTCCGACCAAGCTTCTGGCTTCCTTAATCTTCGGGCGAGCCTGAAGCCATTTGATATTATTTTGGCATCCACCTGCGTATCTTTCGTTGTATCTCTTTGCATGGGGAACTTTGTAGTCTCGATGCTTTCGTCTGATAGACAATGACTTAGCGTCGGGATAATCCGTATGGAATCCATATGGAACAATATCCCGACGCAACAGAGATTCAAACCTCACTCCCTTTCTAAGTATTCTCCCATCGCCCGGAACTTACCGATTCGTCTCTCGATTAATTCCTCCGGGCTTAGCCCTTCCAATTCATTTATAGCAGAAAGTATCTCCTTTTTAAGGATTTCAGCCTGTCTTTTGGGGTCCCGATGTGCCCCCCCTCCTGGCTCAGGGATGATCTTATCAATGACTTTAAGCCTCACAAGATCGGGAGCAGATAGTTTCAAAGCTTCCGCTGCCTCAGGAGCTTTGGCGGCATCCCTCCATAAGATGGCGGCACATCCTTCGGGGGAGATCACCGAATACCAGGCGTTCTCCAGCATGAAGACTCTGTCTCCCACCCCGATTCCCAAAGCTCCTCCGCTGGCTCCTTCGCCGATGATGTTGATGATGATGGGCACCGAAAGACGCGTCATTTCCCTTAAGTTTCGGGCTATGGCTTCTGCCTGTCCCCTCTCCTCCGCCCCTATCCCAGGGAACGCTCCCGGAGTATCAACCAGAATCACCACCGGTTTGCCAAATCGAGAAGCCAACTGCATCAATCTCAGCGCCTTTCTGTATCCTTCCGGATGGGGCATGCCGAAATTTCGATACAGTTTCTGTTTGGTATCCTTTCCCTTCTGCTGTCCCACCACTAAGACCGGCTTCCCATCCATTTTGGCGAACCCACCCACTATGGCTTTATCATCTGCAAAATTTCTGTCCCCGTGCAGTTCTACAAAATCCGTGGTCATAAGTGAGATGAAATCCAGAGCACAGGGGCGGCGAGGATGACGGGCTAACTGCACCCTCTGCCAGCGAGAAAGCTTGGAGTAAATCTCCCGGGTGAGCTTATCCAGCTTCGACTCCAAAGATTCAATCTCCCGGGAAAGCTCCAGTTTCTCCAGAGTGTCCTCTCCCTCCCGACCTGCCAGCTCCTTTAAGTCGTTTATCCTCTTTTCCAATTCATAAATTGGCTTTTCAAAATCTAAGTAAGGTCCGTTCATCTTTCCTTTTAGTAGAAATCCCTCAGAGCCTAAAGTTCTAAAAAGACACATTATTGTTCTAGGGTGCCCTCCACCCAAACCAGGGCTGTAGAAGGATTTAAGCTTTTTTATCTCTCTTTGGTCACTCCCTTCACCTTTTTTCCGCCGATTCAAATAGTTTAGGAGCATTGAAAACTGAGAGGAATCCCTTTATTCGTCTCTCCGCCAATTTCACATACTCTTCACTAATGTCATACCCAACATAATGGCGTTTGGTTTTTATGGCGGCAATTGCTGTTTGACCACTTCCGATAAATGGGTCTAACACAACATCTCCCTCAAAAGTGTAAAGCTGAATCAGTCTGTAAGGTAGTTCAACCGGGAAAGGAGCAGGATGTCCGATCTTTGTTGCTGGTTCTGCTGAAAATGTCCAGACGCTTTTTGTGAACTCAAGAAACTCGCCCTTTGAAATTGTGCTTTTTCTTCCGTGACCTCCTCTTGCAAACATACCTTTAGAGAAAATCAAAATGTATTCGTGAATATCTCGCAGTGTCGGATTCTTAGCAGAAAGCCAGCTACCCCAGGCAGTGGAGGGACTACCGCTTGAGGATTTATTCCAGATAATCTCGCCTCTCATTAAAAATCCTAAATCTAGCATATCCTCAACAATAAAAGCATGAAGAGGGATATAAGGCTTTCTCCCAAGATTGGCAATATTGATGCATACCCTTCCACCTGGAACAAGGAGTCTCTTAACTTCGCTCCACACCCTTTTCAAAAATGCTTTGTATTCACTCAAGGTAAGATCTTTATCATATAATTTTCCTACATTGTAAGGTGGCGAAGTAATCATCAGATGAACGCTATTATCTGGTAATTCGTCCATCCGTTCGCTTGTTTTACAGAAGATTTTATCCAGAAACTTAGATGGAATTGGATTTTCCAAATACTTGACTACTTCTTCCTTGGGTAATCCCTCATACAACTTGCTTGCATAGAAAGAAGCGGAGTCATGGTTGATTCTTCCAGGAGAGCCAAAAGCACTCGTTTTTGTGCCCGTCTTTCTTCGGTTAAATCCCATTTTACTCCTCCCTCCAGAGATCAACCCATCTCTTGTAAGAATTGAAATATATTTTTGTTTTTCGCCAGTTTATTATGATGCTCTGGGACTCGCTATCTTCAACTAACTTGGATAATGCTTCTTTAGTAATTTCAACGCCTCTGGGATTTGTCCCTGGTTTAGGAAGTTTGATATAATTTTGTCTGCCTATTTGATCAAAAAGTCTCTTTTGAACCTCTAAGGGGATGTAATAAAATCCTCCAAGGTCATTCCAGTTAATTTGAACAAGCAAAATATCACAATGCGGATAATAGCTTTCACGAAATTCTTTTGCCTTCTTGGCATCAACAGTCCATATCAGTTTGACGCCACTGAAACTTTTACCTGTAATCGTTTTAACGGATACAGGTACTCCAAATAATTTTGCATCCACTTCTGGCTCGGTTATAGGAATTTCGGTCTCCACATTTGCTTCACCGAATTTATAAATAAGTAAAGCGACTATGATTCTTTCACGAAGCGAACCAACCTCCATACCAACCTTCCCTGCCCGGGAACTCTCAAGCTCTGCCAGTGTGAAGAAGTAGGGGAGTTTCCTTTTTATCTTTTCTACAAGGACATGGTCTTCGAATATTTCGATCAAACGAGTTGCCATTCATGCACTCCTTATTTTGTGTAATACTAACAGCAAACTCAGTTTTCTACGTGTTACGAAAAAAACTTGTCCAGATGGCAAACCACAGGCGAATCCAGATGCTAAGAAAAACGATCCCTTTCAGGACAACGTTGGGATGGTGGTGCTTCCTGAAAAAATGATACATGCTCCGGTGATGTTCTGTCTGCATCCAAAGCCTTCTTTTTTTTGTGCTTTCACCAATATAGTGAACGATTTCCACATTGGGAAAATAATAAACCGAAAAGCCAGCATTTTTAGCCCGATAGCAAAAATCCACATCCTCCACGTACATAAAGAAAAGTTCATCCAAGAGTCCTATTTTCTCAAACACCTCCCTTTTCGTCAGAAGACAGGAACCGGACACCCAATCCACCTCTTTTATCTGGCTCTGATCTTGATCTTTTATTAGAAGATATTTTCTCGACAAGGGATTGCCAGGGAAAAGCCTGTTTAAGATGGATTGATCAGACGAGATGGCGGTCAGATAGGAGGGAAAAGAGCGGCAGGAGAAATGAACCTTTCCCTGCGGATCAATCATCCGGGGACCGCAAATCCCCACTTGAGGATGAGCATCCATAAACTCAACCATCTTTGTTATTCCCCCGGCGGTGAACTCCGTGTCCGGATTTAGAAGCAAAATATGCCGCCCCCGACTCTTTTTTATCCCTTGATTGCAGGCAGCGGAAAACCCCAAATTTCGTTTGTTTTCTAAAAGCTTAACTTGGGGAAACTTTCCGCTTACCATCTTTGTGCTCTGATCCTCTGAGTTGTTGTCTATCACCATCACCTCGAAATTCACATCCTTTTGAAAACCAAAAATCGAGCTTAAGCATCTCCTTAACAGATCTTTCACATTGTAGTTAACTATGATGATAGAAAGGTCTATATCTGGCTCAAAGGAGAAAACCATAATCGTTTATGTTCGCTTCTGCCTCGCTCTCTGTTGGTGTTCCTCACCAACAGAGAGATTTCACAAGTTATCAGGCGTTGGTCGAGAAGACTAATAGCCAACATGACAATTTGATGCAAACTAATCACAATTTACCCAGAAGACTCCACAGTCTCAATCTCCACACCATCCAGACAGCTTCCCTCACGATCTTTTTGGACATCTTGGACTGACCCAACTTTCTATCCTCAAATACGATGGGTATCTCCTTTATCTTAAATCCCTTTTTCCAGGCGCGGAAACTCATCTCTATCTGAAAGGAATATCCATTGGATTTAACCTTATCCAAGTCGACGGTCTCCAGAACCTCCCGGCGGTAACATTTGAACCCGCCGGTGGCGTCCTTGACCGGAAGACCGGTGATGATCCGGGAGTAGATGTTGGCGTAATAGGAGAGGAGCAGTCGGGACATGGGCCAGTTGATCACATTCACCCCGCTTATATATCGTGATCCTAAAACCAAATCCGAATCCCGAACAGCTTCCAGAAAGTGAGGAATATATTTGGGATCATGCGAGAAATCGCAATCCATCTCAAATATCAAGTCGTAACTTCTTTGCAGAGCAAACTTGAACCCGGTTATGTAGGCGGTTCCTAACCCACTTTTATTTTTGCGATGAATCACAAAGATGCGATCATCTTCTTTAGCCAAGAAGTCAGCTATCTGGCCGGTGCCATCTGGAGAGCCATCATCCACGATCAAAACATGGATGGATGGGTCCTTGTCTAAAACTAAAGGAACGATCCTCTCGATGTTTTCGCGTTCATTATACGTAGGGATGATCACCAGAGTCTTCATCTCATCTTAACTCATCTAAGGATCCAGCCAACTCATGTTCTTGATCTCTCCTTCTTGGGAAGAGCTCGCCCAATCAAATAGAACCCAAACATAATCAAAAGAAGAACAGATGTCAACAGAGTGGAGATCTTCCCGACTCGATAGGGAACTGAATCGAAAACAAACCTTACCTCATGCTCCCCTTTGTCCAGATAAACCGCTCGGAACAGATAATTTGCCCGATAGATTTTAGTCTGTTTCCCGTCCACATAAGCTTTCCAGGCAGGATAATAATTTTCGCTTAACAAAAGAAAGCCAGATTTCTGCATTTCCACATCCACCTTAAAATTGTTTATTCTGTTATCATACACCTTAGCTGGAATAATACGGTCAGAAGGAATCTCCACAGTATCGAGTGGAACATTTGGAGGTGCCTGGGCTAAGAAGATTTTCTGCCGAACGTCAAATTGCGAATCTTTTAAATGCGAAAGAATTTTTGCCTCATCCTTCTCCACTTCCCAGGAATATATAGGAAATGCCCGGGGAAGACAATCAAGATTCTGATAAACATATATTCCTTCGGCTTCGAAAACCTGTTTGGTCCAAGGAGTATTTAGCCGCGAAGGGCTAAGAAGGTATTTGACATTTAAAAGGTTCAGAAAATTCGGATGGGGCAGATTGGGATTTTGTTGATGACGTCCCACGAACTCGTCGTAGATGCGCAGGTGGTTGCCGTGCATAGCAGTAAGTGAGACCTCCTCAATCCCGTACAGAGCCAGGTAATTATCCTGGTAGGTTTTTGGAAGCATGAAAACCCGGAAGGGTTCCTCCTTCTGTCTTTCTTTTATAAAATCGACCACCGAAGATTTTCGGTAGTATTGGTTGGGATCGACAACACTGATGAAGCGAGAGTCGAACCGAAAAAGATCGACTAAGGCGATAACTGCTAAAGCTCCCACAACCAGACCTTCCTTTAAAACCCCCTTTAGATGGAGTCGTAAGACGCCGTAACCCAGCCACAGAAGAGATGTGGAGATCCACAGTCCACCAATGATCTTGGGAATATTAAGCTCTAAGGCGGCTCTTTTTGCAGGTTCGATTCCGCTATAAAGTATGGCAATCCAGACATCAAAGAATGATTTACCTAACAGGGTTACCAAGATTGTAAGACCCGAATAAGCTATTGCAAAAATGAGAGCTATCTTAAGAAATTTATTGGCCTCATCCGGGGTATCTTTCAATTTGAAGAAATTCTCCAAACCCAACATGGCGATGGTTACTGCGGAGAAACAGAACAGAAAGTTTATCATGCTGGGTCCCCGGAAGCTTTTGACTCCAGGAACTAAATGATAAAAGATTCTAAAGAACGGAGTCGTCCCTCCCAGAGCGTAAAGGAAGGCCAAAACACCTAACCCTGCGAAAAACCCGACCAAGCGGTTGCGTCGATAAATAATGGTCACCACCGCCAGGAAAAGGGCAAAAAGCCCAATATACTCGCTGTTCAGCTTGAAAGGATTCCGCCCCCAGTAGAAATTTCCCTGGGTGTGAATGTTGTCTCCAGAAAATTCCGGAACGATCTGCGAACCTGCCTCCTCCAGATTCATGGACCAGGAGCTGGCATACTCATATCCCCCCTTGGCGTCCGTATGCATGGTGCGCATGGAATGGGTCTCAAGATAAAGATAAGGGGAGAGCAGTTGAACCATGGAGAGGGAGAGACCCAAGATGATGGAGATCACAAAATAAGCAATAATTTTGAGGATTTTTCTGGTCTCTTTTCGGTAAAGGTTCCATATCTGGAACAAGAAGAACAAACCTAACCCCCAGCAAGCAAAATAGGCCATCTGCACATGAGCAGAAAGGATGAGTAGGGCGAAGACCAAACTGAAAAGGAGAAAGTGAATGAGCCGTACACTTTTGCAAGCTCGATTTAGGATCAAAAAAGCCAAGGGGGTAAGAGCCATCACATACATCTTGCCGTCATGACCCGGATAAACTAAAGAGACCAAGCAGGAGGAGAACATGTAAAGCAACCCGCCCAAAAAACAGACCCACAGTCTCAGATTTAAACCCCTTAAGAAGTAAAACATGAATACGCCCGCAAGAAAGACGTGAAGAATCAGCTTCAAGCCTATGGCGTAGGTGACCGGAAGAATAAATTGTAACAACGCCGCAGGGTAAAAAATGTCACCATGCATGCCATCCACAAAAGGCATCCCCCCATGAATGTAAGGTTCCCAAAGAGGCATGGTGTGATAGGTCTTCCAGAAATCGGCATAGAAGCCGCGGAAGAAGGGCCCGGCACTCATGGTATCGGTGCCATAAAGCATCAGGGAGGGATTAAAAAGCGGCTCCCTGAAAAGTATGATGGTAAGTAGAGCAAAAATAACTATGATGATAAGATTATGGAACCGAGGATCGATTATCGGCTTTGTTTTGCTTTTTTCGATCTTCTTGTCTTTTTTAATTTTTCCTTTTTTCATCGTCAAATGCGAAAACGCAGGCAAGCCTTTATGGCTTGCCACCCAGGGGTGAACCATGGGCTACGCTGAATTCATTGATTTTAATATCATTTCAAAGGCACCGCAATTAAAAAACATAAAAGCTCCGCCACGGTTACCCACAACCGGGCAAGAAGCGAAATCAAGGTTGCCACCGGAACGGGAAAGAAGGCCGGGAACAGGGATGAAAGCAGAAGGACTAAAAGCCCCTCTCTGACTCCTATCCCGCCCGGGACGAAAAGCGCCAGAAAACCAATGTTCACCGAGAACGCAAATGCTCCGGTTAAGCTGGGATACATGGCAAAAGAAGCCTGAGCCATCGCCTTGATGAATACCAGAAATGCCAGTCCAAAAAGAAGCCAGGACACAGAGTAACACAAAAGGTAAATAATAACATCCTTACCTGTAATATCAAGACTAATTTTTTCCTTTTTCAATATTCCCAGGCCGAAATTCACAATCTTCTGCAATAGCTTCGGATAGCAGGCCATGACTATGACCGCCAAAAAGAACATGGCGATGACCACAATCAAGCCAGGACTTTTAGAGAGAAATTGAGAATACAAATCGGCGCCCAGAAAAAGAGCGGCGATCAATAAACCGGAGATGACCGAGAAGAATTGGGCTACAACTGCCGTAGAAAAGCTGTTCTTTTTGGGAACCCCCCGTTTTTCCAACATATAGATCATCCCCAGAAACTGCCACACCTTTCCCGGAAGATATCTGCCCAGATTGGAAAAAAACCACACCTTGAAAAGCTTGAGGTAAGAGACCGACGAACCGGTGTGGCGAAGCATCCTTCCCCAAATTTTGACCAGCCAGAAAAGCGCCATGATCT
>JAGMBK010000036.1 GCA_023129805.1 Candidatus Zixiibacteriota bacterium
AGTTTTGGCAATTCTTCACTTCTTATTGCGTCTATCTCTTGCCAAAAGATTTTTTCGGCTTCCGAGTTTTTAACCACTTTCTGTTTAAGTTGGATAGCTTTTAAGGCATCCCGGATTTTCGGCTTACAGGAGTTCTCTTCCAGTGTTTTAATGCTCTTGTCGATTAGTATTTCTAAGAGCTTCAAGTCCTTAGGCTCTTCGCATGAACAAAGCTCAGGGTCTGCGACCTTTTTGTCGTCCGAATTTGGAGCCTGTGGATCGGTATCAATTATATGGTTCATATCAAACTCGTATGAGTGCATACGCACATCTTTTCCGCACAACGTAGAATGTCTACAAAACTTTCGACTCCGTCAGGGGGAGTTTCTGTGCATACATCATATATTCATCTCCCATAAACGGTGGAGCTATCCTTTTGACCATTGAAGTTATGGTGATTTTGGGAAGTGTCCTCTGATGCATCGACATTAGGAAATGCCGATGCGGTTCCTCAACCAGCTTCGGGAATTCCGGTTCCCAAAGCATCACTAATGAGTATTTGATATGGAGTCAATCTTAATCATTGTTGCTGTAATTGCTTTCATTGTAGCGTGCGGAGTAGTATCTGACCTAGTTGATTCAAGCGAAGAGGAGAAAGATCGAGAAGCAAATGGCGCAACAGCTTGGACCCATACTGAAAGAAACCTCAAGGTCTATTACTGCATTAGACTCACATTTTCCCACAATATCTGAGCTGCTCTCCTCCTGTCTCTTTCGGCGTAAATCCCTCTTCCCACGATAGCATAACTACTATGCGGCTTCACTGCGTTGAATGCAGCGATGATATCACCACCCTGCCCTTTTCCAATACCGGGGAACAAGAACTTGGGTTCTTTTAGCACCTTTTCAATGTCGGCACAATATCTTTTCATGCTCTCAAGTCTGGTTCCAGGAATAACATAATATTCGACTCCGAGTTGGGTAGCGTCTTTATACATTCTATCAGTTCCGTTATCCGTTATATACCCACCCTCTTTTTCAAGGTATCCTTGGTGTGTCATCTCGCCACCCACAATTGGAGTCAATTCCGTTCTCCTGCAACCTTCCACTATCGCTGTTAACGTTTTGGGGCCAGATTGTGGAAATATGATTATTCCTGAAATTCCATTTTGTTTCAGGTTGTCTAGAATCCTTCCGCCACATATCTCCGGAATGTCAGTGCCAAACTTTTGATGATCGTATAAGATCGGAAGCGAAGTTGAATTTCTAATTGCCTTGGTGACTTTCTTCACTCCGAATGGGATGGTAAGACTAATACCAATTTTATAACCCTGAATAAAATCCAACTCGCATGTCATTTCAACTAGAGAAGATAAGTCTTCTATTGTATCCAAGTCACACGCAACTATAATGCCATTCTTTCTATGGAAAAGATTCATCTTATGGCTCCTACCTCGACAGAATGTCGTATAGCCAGCTTCCTAAGGCCGACACTATGACGCCTAGAATGAATCCAGCAACCAGAGATGCGAGATTAATCGCTCCCACAACTTTGTAGGCAATTCTGAAATCTGGGAAGACATCTCTGAAAGGAATGCGGATAGTCCCTTTGGTCTCATCAGAGTCACTCTCCGTGCCGATGGTCAATATCTCATAGGGGGATCTGCGTCGTGTCAACCAGCCGATTATAGTGGAAACAACTCTCTTAACTGGCGAAGTTATTCTAGGAAGGTGGATTAAAAACTCAGTCGATACCGGATTAAGAAAATGTGACTTAAAACCGAAGTCTAAAGAATTTGCACCAAATATCTTTCGTACCATGTTGGACTGCTGAAATTTTATATCTACGATGACAGGTGATTGACCTTCATTTACATGCTTTCGAATATCCTTCAGTTCCAGACAATATAGCATATTTTCGCCGTCCAGCCCATAGTTTTGCGGGAGTTGCTTTTTTTCTACCCATGTGGTGAAATCCCTGAAATTTGTCTCGGGCAACAATAGCAGGATACTGTCATGAATTGTGGGGACCGCACAGTCAAGAAAGAAGACCTCGATCGTGATATGGTGATTAGCTTTGTCTCTGTTGACAAATTCAACGGTCCACCTTACCTGTGTAAGCAGGGATTGTGTCAATTCCTATTGCCCCTCTTGCTATTCGAGTTCGTCTATTCCAACCTTCTCAAGATCACGAGGAGTCTCATAGAACCAGTGAAACTTGATTCCCTTTTGTGTAAACTCCTGTGAATCAAATTCACTGCTACGAGTATAAGCAATAATGTCTGTTACCTTCACACCATTGGATTCAGCTGCTCTTACGGCTTCTAAGACCTCTGAACCAGTCGTGCAATGATCCGTAAGGATAATGCAAGTTGCTTGGCAAGCTCTATTTTCACCTATCCTCCCCTTCTGTAAAGGAATCTTGAGTCTTTCGTGGCTAATATCTTTGCCCGGTCTAATCGCCACGTTGGGGGTATCTGTAAGGATAGATATTGCTCCAGCGAGTCTGATGGTTCCTACTGTACCCCCCTCAGATTTGTCGATGAATCCCAGAAAATCGATATTCCGTTGTTTAGTTATTTCCTCAATTCTGTCAGCATATAGCTGAGTCGTCACCCTGCATCTCACCGGGTCATTAGCTATATTGTCAAAGTCCACATACCAAGGCGCTTCTCGGCCACTCCTATATCGATGTGTGCTCCTTTTCACGACCCCTTCCAGCGTGAAGTAATCTCTAGCCATCTCGTAAATCTCATTAATTCTTTGTTTCCTTGCTAGTTTCATGTTCACCCCTGGATTAAAGTTATGATAGGAATTGCTCTATATTCTCATCGACTTCTGATACTATGATATAATAAGACTTGATAGTTGTGAAAAGTGCTTCAAGCATCTCTAAATTTTCTCTCGGTTCCGAGAATAGCGAAGAAATCAAAAAATGACCAAGGCTCTGGAGGAAGTTTGATCTTATAATAACCTCGGAAGGGAATCCAAAGCCTGCATCAGTGGCAAAATTACCGAAAAGGTCACGCACTAATTTCTTGGTCACATATAGAACTGCCACCTCACGGTCATTGAGTTGTTTGGCTACCGACGGTAGGTCAATATCCAAAACACTCCCCCTGAGGAGAAATAAACTATCAATGTTTCCATCTTCCAATCCCCTCGCAGAGCTTTTGATATCGTTAATAATCTTTTGCAGCCTTTCCTCTGTGCTTGTGTCTTGGTCTGCCATGTTAATTGTGATTCAGAGCTTTTTAAGTCTTAGCCCATTTTAATCGTGAGAATTGCTCTAACTCCAATAGATGGTAATAAGGGACAGATTTCTTAGGTGTACCTCTCTCAATGACACCAATCAGCTTCTTAGTTGTTAATCGCTCCAGTGCCTTGACTACCTCGTTATACGTAATATCGGCTCCTTTTGCGATTTCAGGAGCAGTCAGCTGTAAATGTCCTTTGGTCGCTTTTACTTTCATGAACTTCAATATCACGTCTTCTGTATCGTTCTGTGGCATAATCTTCTATTATGTACCTTATATTATATTCTATATGATATCCCTTACTATTTACACCATTATACGCTACCACTAATTACTTGTCAAGAAAAAAATTTATTTTTTTGTGTGTGAATCTTCCAGAGGAGTTTCAAGTTCCGCTAAATGCGATTTACGCATGAATTCGACTGCTACTTCAATAAAACCATCTTCCGTATCTTTTGGTAAGAGCCTGCTTTCAGCTTACAGAAATATATCCCGCTTGCCACTTCTTTTCCCTTATCATCTTTTCCATCCCAGATAACCTGATAATTTCCAGACATCATCGGCTCATTTACCAAAATCCTCACCAATTGCCCCAGAAGGTTGTAGATCCTGAGGGAGACGTACACAGTCCACGGTCCACCGTCCACAGCTTTCCCATCCCCGCCCACCACTGCAAACTGAATGATCGTTGCCGGATTAAACGGATTAGGATAATTCTGAAAGAGCGTGATCTTTTCTGGCTTTTGGGTCTCGGTCCACTCGACAGAAGTGGTGGTGTCAATGCACAGAGTCAATGGTATAACTTTCGTTTCCAGTTGATGATTCTTGTCCCAGCTATCGATTAACAGATCAGCATGATAAATCCTCTTAGGATAGGTGAGCGGGTCAAAAGTCAAATTCAATGTTTTGTCTTCCTCTGGTAAAATTGTCCCCTCCATAGAATCTACTTTAACCCAGCTCGGTCTTATCTTTATCGCCAGCGAGTCGTGGAGATGATCTTCATTGTAAAGTACCTCCAGCCCGATGGTGCCATTGTAATTCTGTATACCAACGGTGGCAGAGTAATCAGAATCATCGATATGAAGATAGTGAAAGGTGATCTCACCATCCGGGGTGAGAATGGTCTGGAAAGTGTAGGGACCTCCGCCGCTCGAACCAAAATGATAAAGATTGAGATATGATATAATGGCAGAGTCGCTGTTGGAATAAAAGTAGATGGCAGAGCTATCTGTAAGTTTTAAATCGTCCCAGAAAGGCGCCACCAAGCAGTAAGGGCCCCATAGCCAGGGAAGGCTGTGGTTGGCAAAGCATTGAAACGTGTCTGTGTAGCAGGGTATGATATTGGAAAAGCTTAGCCATCCATCGGAAGCGATTCTTACACTATCGAACGTATTGCCATATTGAGGAAAAGCGAAGCCCAGATCGAAAAATCCATAATCTTCCTTATCGTCTCCACTATCGCCGAAGCATATTCCACTGGTATCAATATCCACCCATGTAAACTCCAAACCCGGTTGATGAGCGTTGTCTGTCCAGATGTAGCCGTAAGGATCTGAGCCACCCATCCACTCTGCCTCCTCAATGCTGATTTGAATCCTAAACTTCAAAGGCAATCCACCGGAATTAGTCAACGTCAGATTATCAGGAACCTGCTCACCGGAACTTGAGTGGACAAAAAACTCGTCTCTATCCACATCCAGCACAGCTTTTCTTTTAGGAGTTGCTTGTGACTGGTTAGATCCCGGGCTTTCAGTTGGTGGGTTAATGGAAGTGACCTGGTAAAAGTAAGTTTGATCCTCAATCACATTCCCATCCCAATATTGGAATTGTGACTCCGGAACCTGAGCGATTAAATTACTTGGATCTACCAACCCAATCGAATCGGTGGAACCATAAACTTTGAAGCTATCCACTTCTGATGTGGTGTCACAATTTGTCGTAATCTCTGCTCGGATCATGAGATTGTAATAACTAGGATGCCATTCAAAATGGAAAAACGTTCTTTTTCCCCAGAAGGAGTTGCCCCCATTTGTCATGCTGTCCACTCCCACCAGAGGAGAGGCAGGCGAATCCTCCATCCAGTGAAAAACGATCCAGAAAACCGAATCTTCCATCAAAAGATTATGTTCTACGTCCACCCATTCTCCTTCAGATGGACCCTCTTCACCGCTGGCGGCGGCTGAAACCGAATCCAGAAAGCTATTTTGAGGGATACCTCCCGAATCCTGATTAACCGTCACAAAGAAGGGGGCTTTGAAATTGTAATTGGTGTCATTGAGGACTCCTTGATGGGAGATGTAGATTCTTGACTTCAATAGATAGAAAGGAAGAGATGGTGAACTCATCCTGACTGCTACACAATTCTCATGCCAGGGGAGTGGCACATAAAACCCGTTTAACATTTCATCTCCATGGTAAGCTATTTCTAAAGTCTCCGGATGTGGACTGAACCAGAAAAGAGAAACCTTTCCATCCTGATCACTGACTGCGGTCAAAAAAGTGGGTGGGAGAAGATCATCCGCAGAAGTCGACACCCATGAGATGAGAAGAAAAAATAAGGAGATGATTGCTTTCTTTATGCTGTAGGGCGGGCAAGTTTATCGCTTTTTTCTTTTATATCGTCGTTGCTGGGTAACATTACCCTGGAACATTTCTGGTGCTCTATCTTACGTTGGCTACTGCGGATTACACGCTGCACTTATGGACGTACATAGGTGCAAGTGTATAGATCGTTATTAACCAAAAAATCCTTTAGATAAAATTTGATCGAGATGTCTCCATCTATCACATTCCCATCTGGGTCTTCTGTCTGATAAATAACACTAGCCACTGATTCTAGTCTTGCAATCACTCCTGTGTCCGGATGGCCGTAAGAGTTGTCTCCTACAGAGAGGATAGACACTATAGGGTGTAGTGTGCTGACAAAGTACTCATTACTACTGTACTTGCTTCCATGATGATTAACCTGATATATTTCAACTTTGCCTACTTCCGGGGCTACCGAGGTTTCAATATCTTTGTATTTACTTGTATTCTGTCCACTTAAATCACCGGCAACGAAAAAGTCGCAGTATCCATTTGAAAGCTTCAAAGCGACACAAAGATCGTTTTCATCATACTCACCATCTGAAAAAGGCCCGGGCAGCACTCCGTTGCCATTCACTGCGACGCACGTAAGAGTAATTCCTATGCCAAGGTTAATGACGGTGCTGTCCTCGATTTCCATTCTTTTTGAACCAGCTGCAGTCACATACTGATCATACTGAGTGCCGTGATATCCCCAGCCTCGATCATACACACACTCTTTGATCGAATCCAGACCTATGCTATTGATGACCTCGTCAATTCCGCCAATGTGGTCCTCGTGGTAGTGTGTAGCTATGATGTAATCCAAACTGGTTATCCCCAGACTATCCAAGAACGGGAATACTTCATCATACCCCTTGTTTGCATCGCCGGCATCAATGAGCACAGTCTTGTTAGTCGGAGAGACAATTAACGTCGCGTCGCCTTGACCTACGTCAATGCAATACACATAGAGTGTATCGTTTGAAAAACCGGGGTACTCCGGAGTGTCTGGAGAATCGGGAGAGTCGGAAAAATCTTGAGTCTGCGATGACGTCGGAACGCTCCCGCGTTTACCGCAGCTACAGCCGATCACACAGCAGATTAGACTTATCATAACCAAAACCGTCAGAAATCGGCAAGTAAACATAACATACCTCCTTTTTTAAGGTTACAATTCTAAGGTTTCCAATAGAAAAACCTTCGACGGATTTCTATTGCGTACTACTTTCTTTACTTATCGTCTGTTTTACAATGGAAAATATATGGAATAGCGCACCCGTGTCAAGTAAAAAATGGGGTAGTGGGGCATTTTGATTTTTCTGGGAAAGGATTTCACGTATGGGTGAGAAAGAGGGTGATGAACAAACCTGGAGGAGAGTAAACACGCATGTAGACAGGAAGATTGCAGAACTAATTGAGGCTTTGAGCCTTTTTCCTAAACTCCAGACGATAGGGAGTTGTCAAGGGGGATCGGGAGAGTGGAGAAATAGCTGGGTCCGCGTATCCTTTAAATATGGCGAGCAGCTGAATTATTCATTCACCCCGACAGCTTGGCCAGGGCTGTCAGGGTGGTCAAGTTACTCGCACGCAACTTCACGGATTAAGGTTTCCCATATGTGCGAGTATTCTCATGACACTCGCTGCACATAGCAATCAGATTGCTCAGAGTGTCGCCTCCGTCTCTGCTTTTATGGTGAGCTTCCCAGTCTCCTTCAACCAGCGGGCGCGGACATCGTACGCCCGCAGAATGATGACTGCAAACACTCATCTTGCATTCACATTGTCCCTCAGCTCGGTCAGAAAGCAACTGACGGGTAACTTTAGAGATCGCCATTTTTCACCCCCTCTCTCTTAGTTTAAGGTTAACAGTTCCCCCCAGATCCAAAAGTAAAGTCTACGGCGTCCAGATAGCCCCGGAATGCGTCAGTCGTCAATTGGAATTTCCCCGCTATGCGTTTGCTCAGAATTTGCATAAACTGATAAGCCGTCTGACCGTTCCGTTTTCCGACAACCCAGGTCGGAACCAGTTTGCTCTCTGCGTCAATAGCTACAAAAACATATTGATCGCCGAATTCTCCAATCTGTTGCTCTTCGGCCGTAACTCTTTTCTGCTTCTTCTTTACGAATGTCCAAATCTCATCAACTTGGAGATACCGCACTTGGACATTGTGAATCATGGAGGCCGAAAGCTCATTACATCTGTTCGCGACTTCTTCCAAGAGTCTCAGGATTGTGGTTTTGTGAACGCCCGTTATACGCTGTATGCACCTAATGCTGTTGCCCTCAACAAGAGACGACAAGACCAAAGCCTTCCTTTCTTTCGAGAGAACGTTCATCTTAGCACCTGCCTTTCTGACTCTCCTTGACAAGAGCTAAGATTTCTGTCAACGACTTCCGATATAGAATCGTATAACAAAAGGATAAGTGCCATAGCTCTGTCAAGGGTTATGGTTGCCGGAACACGAGGTGATCTTGTCGGTCTCTCGCGTTCCTCGGTTGTTTGTTCCGGGCGGCGGGGTTTGAACCCGCATAGGCTATAGCCTACTATCTTCCAGGGATAGTGCGTATTCCAATTTCGCCACACCCGGAAAGTTTTGATGACCGCATGAGGGACAAGCTCATGCGGTCACTTTTTATTCTGGTTCCTCCACTGACTCAAACTTCCACCTGAAGATATTAACCTGTCCTTCTTTAGTTTTTTCGACGTCCGGGACGTCGGTTAGTGCCTGCGAAACCATGGTGGCCGAGTGTTTGCTTTTGATGGGCTTTCCACGTTTCTTGATCTCTTCTACCAACTGGCGGGAAGAAAACCCTTTTCTTGTTTCTCTCAAAACACTCTCGCCGGCACCCCTAACTGAAAGCTTAGCAAACTCCTCTTTAGATGACGAGGCAGATTGTTCCGCTGCTGCCTCTATCTTACGGGCACCTTCCAATTGCTCCAACAACCTAATCGCTGGCTCGAATTTAGCCAACCTTCTAATCAGCTTTACCTCAAGCTTGTGTATCTCTTTCTTTAGTTGTTCTACTTCCTTGCTTTCCTTCCCAACAAACTCTCTGAGTTGAGTCTTCAGTTGGTTGTGATCGGAATCACTCATGAAACCTCCTTTGTTTAGTGCTTCCAATATCAATACGCACCAAGTCCAAGTTTGTTGACCCAAATATTTGCTTTTTCTCAAAAAAACTTGGGGGTGTCCTTTGGGGCTAAATCACGCTGGGAAACTCGACCCGGTTTACGGCTCTTTTTCAAAATGTCCCACTACCCCAAATGGGTATTGTCCTAATTGGAAGATTGAAGTTGTTTTCTGACTTCTTCGACAGTCATGAGCTTTATATTTAAGTTGTTTGTCCTTTTGACCCTTGCTACTTCTTCATGAGTTTTAAAGATCGCGAAAGCCCCGCGAAGCGGGATTTACGCTTCGCTCCGACAAGCTTTCGCACTCCAAAAAACACTTCCTCAACAGTCCTAAACGGTTCGTCCCTATCTTCTCTGTTGTATCGAGATTCTGCCCAATAAATTTTAATCGCAATGTCGGTTGCAGAGAACATTTCTAAAAATATCAGAAAAAACTTGACTTTAAAGGGGGAAGGTAATAAAATCACCCCATACTGTTTCGAGGAAATCGGATTCACAGGTGAACAAATGAGTGCTGCCAGACTTTATGATGAATTTGCCTGGACCTGGGAGATTTTAGTCTCTGAGGAAGAATATCGTCCGGAGGTGGAGTTCGTTAAAAAGATGATTAAGAAATATAAAAAAACACCGGGAAACGAGCTTCTTGACGTGGGCTGTGGTGCAGGACACCACGATCTTTTTCTAAAAGATGATTATAAAGTGGTGGGAATTGACGGAAGCGAAAAGATGCTTGAGCTTGCGAAAAGACGCAATCCCGAGCTTGAGTATCATCTGAGGGACATGCGAACATTTCAACTTAACAGAAAATTCGATGTGGTCATGGCAATGGATATGATCATGTATAATTTGACCTATCCTGACTTGGAAAAAACTTTGACAAATCTTTCCAACCACCTCAAGGCGGGCGGGGTGATGGTGTTCTTTGTTGAAAATCTCAAGGGAAAGTTTGAACAAAACAAGACCAGATTCAAAAAACACAAAAAAGGAAACATAGAGATCGTTTTGATCGAAAATGACTATGACACCAATCCGGATGACACCGAGTTTGAATGCCATCTTATTTTTTTAATCCGTAAGGAAGGGAGATTACAGATAGAAGTTGACAAACACCGCATGGGACTCTTTGAGCTGGATAAAATGTTAGAGATTTGCGAAAAATTGAGCTTGAAAACCCATCTTTTTGATTTAGATTTTTCCGGAAAGAAATATACAAAAGAGGGTCCTGTCTTTGTTTGTGAGAAGCCATCCTGAATACCTGGAGAATAGAAGTTTAGACTGAGATCATAATTGCTACACCTCCCTTCTGATTTTCATTTGACAAACTAAAAACATTTTTCTTTATTGTATTCCTTAAATGAGGGTGTGTCTTAGAAAAGCTTAAGAGAAGAGCAAATGATCCCCCCACAAATGATGGACTCAGGCGGAATCTAAAGAATGAAAGAAGATGAGTTATGTCAATTGAGGGATATGTAGAGTATAAACGGAGAGAATTCTGTAAAGACGTAAAGTGTCCGGTCCAGTTGGAGTTGGATGCACAAGACGAAGGCTCTGAAGAATATGAAAGAATTAGGCAAACGTGTAAAACCAATTGCAGATATACCACATACCAGTTTCATCATTGGTTGATAGAGAGAGGCTATTTGATCGT
The DNA here is from genome assembly GCA_023129805.1 of Candidatus Zixiibacteriota bacterium. The sequence continues at coordinate 10,586 of JAGMBK010000036.1, forward strand.
CAGGCCTGAAAAATAGATGTAGCCGCACCCTTTCCGCCAGAGGTGGATCTGCCTATGGCAGACAGGGTGCGAAGAAGATGCGCAGGCTAAAGCCTGCGGCTACCGAAAATCTTAAAAATGGTGCTTTCATTATATGGAGAGAAGATGAAATGCTCTTTATTTAATACTGCTTAGCCATAACATCAAAGCTAAACGAGCCTCGACATCGATAAACCAAAAACCAAACTTGGACTGAAGACCAGGATTGCTTCCAAAATCTCTTGTGATAAATATTACACAAGAAAACACGCTTTCCCATATGTTAAGGAGGTGCCAAATATGGATTGGGGAATGAAAAACCGACTGAGTCAATTGATTGGACCTGATGGACATTGTTTCTTTTTGCCCATAGATCATGGGTATTTTCAAGGACCGACCAAGTGTTTAGAAAAGCCGGGTGAGACCATAAAACCACTTCTGCCTTATTGCGATGCGCTCTTCGTTACCAGAGGAGTATTGCGCTCCTCAATAGATTCCAGCTTGGGCAAACCAATTATCTTGAGGGTATCCGGCGGCACCAGCATGGTGGGTCAAGACCTGGCAAATGAGGGAATCACCACCTCCATACAAGAAATTATCCGTCTTAATGCCTCTGCGGTCGGTATCTCCATCTTTGTAGGTACAGGTTACGAACGCCAGACGCTTTTAAATCTAACAAAGCTGGTTAATGACTGCGAAGATTATGGCATTCCGGTGATGGCAGTTACGGCTGTGGGCAAAGAGGTGGGTCAAAAGGATGCCCGCTACCTCGCCTTAGCCTGTCGTATTGCCGCAGAGTTGGGCGCACGGGTGGTAAAAACCTACTGGTGTGAAAAAGATTTTGATAAAGTTGTAGGTGGGTGCCCGGTTCCCATAGTTATGGCTGGTGGACCCAAATGTGAAACAGAGCTGGAGGTGTTCGAGTTCGTCTATGACGGTATGCAAAAAGGCTCTATCGGAATAAATCTGGGAAGAAATGTGTGGCAAAATCCTCATCCTGTGGCTATGGCAAAAGCCTTGCGTGCCATCGTACATGAAAATGCTACAGCAAAAGAAGCTCACCAAATATTCAATGGTGCGAAGAAGAGCTGACCTCACCCCCTAACTCCCCCTCTCCATTTTATGGAGAGGGGGACAAAGGGGAGAGGTTTTCAAATATCGACTTTATTGATTCTGTAAGAAGGTAGCCGCAGGCTTTAGCCTGCGCTGTATGCGCACCCTGAAGGGTGCGGCTACCTAAATCAGTTAGAAAGTTATCCATTAAAGGAGAAAATATCATGCGGGTGGCAATGTATTACAACAACAAGGATGTGAGAATAGAAGAGCTACCGACGCCAAAGATCGGTCCCGGCGAGATATTGGTAAAAGTGTTGGCCAGTGGCATCTGCGGCAGTGACGTTATGGAATGGTATCGTATTAAAAAAGCCCCCATAGTGCTGGGACATGAGATGGCGGGAGAGATTGTGGAAGTCGGTGAGGGGGTAAAGCATTATAAAATCGGTGATAGGGTTTTCGTCTCCCATCATATCCCTTGCAATACCTGTCGCTACTGCCTAAACGGTTATCATACCGTGTGCGACACCTTACATACTACGAATTTCGATCCTGGCGGCTTCGCTGAATACTTACGTGCACCTCAACTTAACGTGGATCGAGGGACATTTGTGTTGCCTGATGAGGTTTCTTTTGAAGAGGGAACGTTTGTTGAGCCGTTGGGGTGTGTTATCCGTGGACAGAGGATGGCAGGACTCAAGCCAGGTCAGAGTGTGCTTATCCTGGGCAGTGGTATTTCCGGATTGCTTCATCTGCTTCTGGCTCGCGCCCTGGGCGCGGGACGAGTGATTACCACGGATATTAATGATTATCGTCTGAAGGCGGCAAAAGAGTTCGGAGCAGATGCGGTGATACATGCCCAAGAGGATGTGCCAGCCCGCCTGCGTGAAGCCAATGATGGCAGACTTGTCGATCTGGTGATCATATGCGCAGGAGTTCTATCTGTTTTCACTCAAGCGTTGCAGTGCGTGGACCGAGGTGGCACGGTTTTGTTTTTTGCGCCCACAGATCCGGGCGTCGAGTTGCCCGTGCCGGTCAATGATTTTTGGCGCAACGGAATCACACTTTTGCCATCCTACGGTGCTAGCCCTCTGGATTGTGTTCAGGCAATAGAGTTGATTCGTGCCGGTCGTGTCCCGGTGAGCAAAATGATCACCCATCGTTTGTCTCTGGAAGAGACAGCCTTAGGCTTTAAGCTTGTGGCAGAGGCTAAGGAATGTATTAAAGTGATCATTGAACCACATAGATCCGTATAGCCTGAAGTGGCAAGCCATTATAAGCCTGCTGGCCCCGGTAAGAAATCCTCAGTTGTCAAAGACCAAGCCGGACCTCTAACTTGAGGGTTCGGTATGTGTCTGGAGTGTCAAGCCCCGCCAGGGCGGGATCTTCGACTTCAGCTTGACCAAAAGCCAAGTGTCCCGCCTTTGGCGGGACACTCCAAACCACCCCTCTGTCAAGCAAAATTTTTCTTGACATCCCAGAAAAAATCATTATTATTGTAGCAGAAACTTTTATCACATTCAGGACATCCGAGATGAGACTCTCCACGATAATGCAGGTGGTATATGAGTCTTAAACCTTGAACCCTTTACCTCCGAATGCAAACTCATTTTAGACCTTAAACGCTTAACTTTTTTCCGGAAGTGCGTAATGCACAAAAAAATCTTAATGCTTCTGTTGGTTAGTGTGGTTAGCCTGTCCAACTATGGCTTCTGGGCTATGCCCGCATTTGCCCTGGTTCTTAAGACAGCTGCATCTGCTGAGCCGTTAACCGGCAAGTCTTCTATTGACCACGGGAATACGCCATCTGTAGCTGATAAAAAGGGCAAGAGCGTTGGCGATTTCTTAACGCCGGAGTACCGCTTTGATCTGGAAAAGATTCGTAAATCGGGTTACCAGGGCCCGTTGAATTGGGAAGGATACCATATTCAACTTGATCCGATTACCGGCGAGCCAATGATACGCTCCCAACAGATCACATCAAGCATGGATCACCCGGATGACATCTATTGGGACAACACGGTGTCACCATCAATTCCCGGAGTTGATGGATATGTCAGTGCCATGACAACCTATAATGGTCTTCTCATTATCGGCGGCTCTTTCAGCGTTGTGGGAGATACCCGGGCTAATAATATTGCTTCCTGGGACGGCTTTTCCTGGTCGGCCCTGGGGTCGGGAACGAATGATCGGGTTGATGTCCTGACCGTCTATGATTCTGAGTTGATCGCCGGAGGATGGTTTACCGCCGCGGGCGGAGTTGCAACCGATTATATTGCTTCCTGGGACGGCTCTTCCTGGTCGACCCTGGGAGCGGGAGTTAATAATACGGTTCGCGCCCTGGCCGTCTATCACTCCGAATTGATCGCCGGAGGATGGTTCAC
>JAGMBK010000037.1 GCA_023129805.1 Candidatus Zixiibacteriota bacterium
CAGGATCGAGGGAAATCTCTTCAGGATGAACCCCTACGGGGGAAACCCGACCCACGACCTCATTCAATTCTCCGTTATTTCATCGCCTCCCGTTAGGGTGGGGGTTGCACCCCCACCCTTGTTACGGTTAGACGATCGCCCCCACCCGTACAGGGGGCGTCTGGGCGGACAGGGGTACAACCCCTGTCCGAACTGAGAGGATTTCTGAATAATCAAAACAAACCCAATTGTTCGGTCGGTTCTTTCTCTTTTTGCGCAAAAATCTGAATTTTGCCATACACTCCATCATGGCCGGGAGTTATGTGCAAATCTTCTTCCTTTACTCTTTTAATCCCCTCAAGAATCTTAGGCGGGGTGGATTTTTCCAACTCCTCCAAAGGAAGATCAAGCAATATCCTGAACTCTGAACCAAAGATAGAGACCAGCCTCAGATATTCATTTTGAACTCCTTTGGTATCAACGCCTTGATTCAATGCTTCTGCGATTATCTCCTGTAAGGGGATGAGATGCTTACAGGGAATTGCCCCATCTAGAGTAAATCCCTCCGGGCGATCTGCCAGGCTTTCTACCCGGTGCATCACTCCCACGGTTAATTTCCTGCCACATACCGGACAGATGTTTTTGTTCTTTCTGGATTCGGCTGGCGAAAAAAGTATCCCGCAGTTACGGTGTCCGTCATAATGATATTTCCCCTCCTCCGGAAAAAATTCTATGGTGAAAAGAAACTTATTTCTATCTCTGGTTCTGATAGCCTTTATTATCTCCTTGTAGCCCATTTCACAATCAAATACATTTGCCTCCCTGCCGATGCGATTAGGAGAATGGGCATCAGAGTTGGAGATCAGGGCGATTTTATCTAATGCGGAAAGCCGCCAGTTCATCTGCGGATCGGAGGATAAGCCGGTCTCAATGCAAAAGATGTGTTTGGTTTGTTCCTCAAAACATTCCTCTATGGAATCAAAACCGGAATTAGCTCCGAACACGGAAAACCAGGGGGTCCAGGCATGAGCAGGTACGATGAAACACTCATCCGTAATGTCCGTGATTATCTCCACCAGCTCCTTGGTGGGGAATCCGAAGATGGGTCTGCCATCCGAGCTTAACTTGCCGAACTGAGAAAGCTCCTCATTTATCTTTTCCACCACCTCAAAGCTGGGGGCAAAGATCATGGTGTGAATTCTTCTGGACGATCCGCCCTGTTGAAACATATTGCTCACCTCGGTGGTGAGCATGAAATAAACCTCATTCTGGGCGGCATTTCCTACGGAGCTTTTGAACTCCTTCTTCAAAGTGAAAAGACCGTTGCCTAAAGGCTGTAATTTCTGCTTTAACCCGGCAAAATAGAAAGGATGGGTCCAGTCCCCAGTCCCAAGCAAACTAACCCCTTTGAAGTTTGCCCATCGAGCCATATTTTCCACATCCATTTCTTTGGATGTGGCTCGACTGTATTTGGAATGCACGTGAAAATCAGCTATGAATCTCATTTTTTTCTCCAGGTGAGGAAAAAGTCCATTTTGTTTATGAGGTAAGTATACTCTCTGAACAGCCCTTTGTCAACTAAACTTATCAACCCTAATCCAGATAAAAATGGGAAACAAGAAAGGAATGACTGAAAAGTGGAGAGCTGAAGGCGAGTAAGAAAGGGAAGGTTTATTTTGATTGCTTTTTCTAATTTTTATATTATGATTAATCCATGGAGTTCAGTTGATTTGTTTCTGAGGAGGGGCCATGAAACAGAAACTGGGAATTTCGGCCATATTCGGGACATTACTCGTCCCACTGTTAATTTGTGGATGTGGTGATAAGGGTAGTGGTCCAATTACAACTTCAAATCTTTTCGGTTATATAACTCACGCTATCGATGGCCCAATACAGGGGGTTGAAGTCCGTACACAACAAATCGCGGATTATACCGATTCCAATGGACACTATCAGCTACCAGATGTACCACAGGGTACTCGAACCATAACCTGCACCCATCCGGATTACAATTCCTTTACAGGAAACGTTTATATTTCAGGCTCAGATAAACAATATGATATTGTTTTGACAAAAACTGTTTACCACACTCTTTATGTAAGCAATGATGCCGGCATCAGGTGGGAGTCCCCTGACGAAAATTGTGGTCAAACCACAGTTTTGGGCATTTGGTATAACGACAGTCTTGCATTCCGTGACAAACTCTTTAAAGAATACATCCTTGGAGTCAAAGGGTTAGATGGAGAAGGAAACGTTTTGTGACAGGTGTGACAAAAATTACTCAAATTTGTCAGATGATTATTTACCTTCTCTTCGTTCAATTTTCTTCGCTATAAAAATATAAATGGGGATCTACTCCTGTGGTTTCCATAATTCGGGAATCCTGCAGAAGAGGTAGACCAGAAGAGAAGTGTCCTAACAGGATCAATTATTTACTGCCAGCCTCTACGCAGAAGGGTGGATCCCCTTTTTACTTTGCTTCATTTCGGTTAAGAACCAATTCTATATTAGTCAGGCTGGCACATACTCAAGAATTCACCGACTGTGAAGTGAGATCCAGTTATGCAGATTATGTCGTCTGTTTCAGCTTTCTTCAGAGCAAAGAGGTAAGCTTGCTTAACCTGGGGAATGATTTTATAAGAGATGCTTGCCTTTACAACCTCTTCTTCTAACGCTTCCGGCTCCGCCGCTCTTTTGTAATCCGGTTTGGTGAGCACCATGAACTTGGTTTTCTTGCATATCTCTCTTAACATGGAGCGGTGATCTTTGTCCTCCAGCACGCCAAAGATAAAGATAATTTGTCTTTCGGGGAAAAGCTGGTCCAGAGCCTGAACCAAAGCTGTCATTCCAACTGGATTGTGAGCTACATCCAACAATACCAAGGGTTCTTTCTTAAAAACTTCCAATCTTGCTCGCCAGTTTACCTTTTTCAAACCATCCGTTATCGCCTGCTCCTCCACTCTCCAGCCCAACTCCCTCAGCTTTTGAATTGCAGTCAAGCAGGTGACAGCATTTAGAACCTGATGTTCCCCAGCCAGGCTCAATTCAAGGTTTTCATAACTGAAAGAATTTGAGGAGAAATTGAATTTCGTTCCATGAATTAAAGAATCCAGCACAGTGTAACTTGATCCTTCCTGAACATGGATGAACTCTGAGTTTTTTTCAGCACAAACCGATCTTATAGCATCCAAAGCTTCGGGCTGACTTACTGCGGTGATGGTGGGAATCCCATCTTTGATGATCCCCGCCTTTTCTGCGGCTATCTGGGGAATGGCATCTCCCAGATGCTTGGTGTGTTCCAGACTTATATTAGTGATTACCGAAATTAAGGGATTTATCATGTTGGTGGCGTCCAGCCTCCCTCCCAAACCGGTTTCCACGATCGCCACATCCACCTTCTGGCAAGCAAAATACGCAAATGCCATAGCGGTGGTCACCTCAAAGAAGGTGAAGCCTTTCCGGTCAATCTCATCTTTTAACCTTTGCACAAAATCGAATACGAAATCTTTTTCTATCAACTCCGGTCCTACTCTGATCCTCTCTCTGAAATCCACCAGATGGGGGGAGGTATAAAGACCCGCTCTATAACCTGATTCGCAAAGGATGGAGTGAAGCATGGCCGCAACCGAACCCTTCCCGTTGGTTCCGGCGATATGAATGGAGGGAAACTCCAGATGAGGATTCCCCAACCGGTTCAGAATGGTGGTGATATTCGACAGATCTAACTTTATACCAAAGCGCTCTAAATTATATAGATAAAAAACTATCTCTTCGTAATTCATAAGTTGACCACCCGATTCTGGTTTTATCCCACTTGAGAATTTCTATTACCTGATTTATCCGTTTAATCCGCTTCATCCGTTAACCCGTCCGTTCAATCCGTTACATCCGTTGACTACTCCGTTTAATCCGTTGACCAACCTATCGACAGACCCACCCAGATTTCATTTTCGTCGTTGATGGTTTCATTGGGCACGATGACATAATTGAGGCTCGGCGTCAATGTTATTTTCTTAAAACCAAAATCTGTGGAGATACCCAGACATATATCTGAGAAACCGGGATCAACTCCAAAATCCCGATATTGGGTGGTGTAACCAATAACAAAGGTAAAACAAAGAACTTTGCTTTTAACGGGAATACTCTGATTCAGGGAAAGTGTAGCATAGAAACCATCGCCCACGTTGAAATCATAATAAAGAGTTAAACAAGCCGTAAGAGGAGGTGAGCTTAAGGTTATTCCGGTATATGCTTCAGGTGAGGTTGAATTCTTATCCGGATAATGGGGCATGTTGGGAAAGGTAAAATAACCCACTCCTGCAGAAAAAGTTATGTCTTTGGAGCAGACCTTATCATAACCTGCGATCAGATCGAGCTCGACAAAATCTTTATCGGCTAACGCAATCGCAGACCAGAGATTAAGCCATACTCCGCTTTTGCCGAAAGCAAAAGTAATAGAAGGCTGAATCGCAGGACGATCGTTGGCGATGGTATCAAATCCTCTCCAGATGTATCTGGAGACTAAAGTAACATCCGACTGAAATCCAACTTCTGAAAACACAGGTGAAGAAAATAAAAGAAAAACCAGAACCACCGTAAAGGATGGCCAGATTCTTTTCTTCATCAGCTTTGTCCATAGCATATGATACCTACTTTCTCTACATTTTCTATGGCTTTGCGAAATTTAAGTGAACTCTACGACAATGTCAATCGTATTCTAATTTAGGTTTCTGAATTTTTTAGGATGTGAAGTATGTTGTCCAAAAAAGCAACAAAATCATTGACAAAAGCGGATTTCGTGTTAAATTATAAATAAGCCAAACTCACAACCGCAAACGAGTTTGGCTTTTTGGGTCGGCTGTTTTGCATGAGTTAAAATTTCTAATCTTTCCAAGGAGGTTTTTCATGAAACGCTTTGTATCTATTTTGGTTTTTGGTCTTTTTTTATTCTCCTCTGGATTTTGGGCTCAAGATCCTCTTGCCCAGAAGTTAAGTGATCAACCAGAGGAGGAATTATTCACGGACCAGAACACCACCCCCAGCCAGTTCCACCAGATGCTGGCGGAGATGAAGCAGAAAAGGCTAAACCAACTGCGTGAGTTGGGAATAACCATCCCCATGAAGGGGACAGTGGCTCAGAGTCACTATGATGCCCAATATTACCGGTTGGATCTAAATTTAGATGATGCCACTGAGATCGTATCCGGTTCGGTTTACATGTATGCTCAAGCCTTGATTGATGGCTTCAACGTGGTGGAGCTTAACTTTTTTGACAACCCCCAGATGTATGTGGATTCGATCAAAAGCAATGATGCTCTTCTCTCCTTTTTCTGGAACAACGATATCATCCAGATTTTTCTGAATGACATTTATGACCATGAACCTTTTGACGTAACTGTTTACTACCACGGGCATCCCTTAGAGGGAGGGCTTCAATCCTTTGATTGGGGATACCACGGAAGTCCCTCCAAACCGATCATGTGCACGCTCAGTGAGCCATATTTTGCCCAAACCTGGTGGCCCTGTAAGGACCTTCCCCGGGATAAGGCGGATTCAGCAGACATCAACATAACCGTCCGCTCGGATCTGTATGTGGCGTCTAACGGGCTTTTGAGAGAGATAGTGGACCACGGCTCCACCAAAACCTACAAATGGCATGAGAAATATCCCATCACCACCTATCTGATCTCCATCGCCGCCACCAACTATACCATATTCTCTAACTGGTATCATCCCATTTCGGGAGACTCCATGGAGGTGATATACTATGTATATCCAGAGAAACTCTCTCAGGCTCAAGCCCTGTATCCTATAACTCCCTCCATGATCGAGTACTTTGCCAACACCTTTGGCGAATATCCGTTTGTGGAGGAAAAATACGGGATGGCACATTTCACCTGGGGTGGTGCCATGGAACACCAGACCAACACCAGCTTTTCCTCCACCTGGTACGCCGAATGGGTGATAGCTCATGAGCTGGCGCACCAGTGGTGGGGAGACTATATCACCTGTCACAACTGGCACCATATCTGGCTGAATGAAGGATTTGCCGTTTACTGCGAGGCACTCTGGATGGAATATAGTTATGGAGAAAGTTATTATCACACTTATATGAATGGTTTCCAATTCTTCGGCGGCGGGACTATCTTTGTTGAGGACACCACCGACGCCTGGAACATCTTTGCTACCATAGTGTATGACAAAGGGGGATGGGTTCATCATATGTTAAGACACGTGGTAGAGGATTCTGTCTACTTTGCCATAATGAGAGCATATTATTCTGATCCCCGTTTTGCTCATGGGGTAGCCGAGATTGAGGATTTTCAGGAGGTTTGCGAGACGGTCTCGGGCATGGATTTGGATTATTTTTACCAACAATGGATTTATGGCACTTATTATCCCAAATATCAGTATTCTTATACCTATGAATCTGTGGGGAAAGATGAGTACGACGTGTTCATTCACATAGATCAAATCCAGACCACAGATCCCACTCATTTCACCATGCCTATTGATATAGAAATCAGCACTTACTCCATGGACACCACAGTGGTGGTCTTTAACGATCCCCGACACAAAGATTTTACCATTCAGGTACTCTCGGCTGGCATTGATGTAGATCTGGATCCGGATAAGTGGATTTTGAGAAAGGTCTACACCGCCTCTTACGGCATGAACATCGTGACCACAGATTTACCTTCTGGTCCCCAGTTCGCCGCTTACGCAGAGACTCTTTTGGCTAAAGGAGGAACGGCTCCATACATATGGAAAGTGGAAAGTGGTAATCTCCCGGACGGACTGGAGTTGGACTCCTTAACCGGAATCATCTCCGGCATCCCCACCGTTCTTGACAGCTTCGACTTTACCATCAAGGTGACCGATTCGAGTGCACCTGACGAGATTGACACACAGGAGCTTTACGTCATAGTGGGAGAGTTCATACGGGGAGATGTCAACAACGACTCCGTGGTAGATCTGGGGGATGCGATATATCTAATCGATTATCTTTATAGGTATGGCCCTGAACCTATGCCCTGGGAAACGGGGGATGTGAATTGTGATGGCATAATAGATCTGGGAGACGTGGTCTATCTGATTAATTACCTGTTCAGAGATGGTCCGCCACCCTGTTAGGACCGTTGACCGTCCGCTGTCCACCGCTTTTTTAGTGGTGGGCAAGGTGGGTCTGTGAACCATGAACTGTGAACCATAAAACTAACATAAGGGGGACAATCCTGCCCCGATCTCTCCAAAAGAGATCGGGGTTGTTTTTTTGTGCTTTTCCACCTCATCCCCTTTTGTTCCCCTTCAGGGTAAATCCTTCAGGGTGAACCCCTCTCCATTTTATGTTGAAAATCCCGCCAGAGGCGGGGGAGAGGTTTTTCCCCAACGCTTAAAACATAATTCCGCAAAAAAGTCTTTTCCATTATTGCAGAGAAATTATGTTTGGCCGTTGCATCGGGGTACCTTACCCCGATGCAAATTAAGGTTATGTCTAATTCCATTCATAAAAAAAGCCCCGCCAGAAAGGTGGGGCTTTGTGCAAAACCGGAATTTTTTTACTGGGTCTTTTCATAGACTTTGGTCATTATCACTTTCTCTTTGGGCATATCTCTGGAACCGGTCTCAACCCCAGCGATTTTGTCTACCACATCCATACCTTTAACCACCTTACCGAAGACCACGTAATTTCCGTCCAAATTCGGAAGAGCCTTTAAACAAATATAAAACTGACTCCCGGCTGAGTTCGGATCCTGAGAACGGGCCATAGCTAAAAAACCTTTGAGATGCTTGGTATCTGCCTTCTCAAAATCTATAGAATATCCCGGACCTCCGGTTCCATCACCCACAGGGCAACCCCCCTGAATAACGAAATTCGGTATGATGCGATGGAAGGTGAGACCATCATAAAACTCACTGATGACCAATCTCAGTAAATTTTCGGCAGTCTTGGGGGTTTTGTCCCAGAATAGCTCCAATTCGATGGTGCCAAAGTTTGTCTCCATCACCACGATGGGGTTTTTCTCCCTTACAATCGGTTCTTCGGATATGGGTTTGGTGGCTTCTTCAGCTTCGGTCACCTCTTCGGGTTGCTCCTCTACCTTTTCAGTTTGTGCCTCCTCTTTTTTCCCACAACCAAATAGGAAGAAAACTAATAAGACAGATAGAATCAAAATCCTTTTCATCTTTTCTCCTTTAATTTAAAAAGTTCCGGATTTATGTTCCAAAATGGTCAAAAAGGCAGTTTTTTTATCACCTCCCGGTAAGAGATAGTTTTTATGGTTTCAAGTTATTCGGAAAATACGAAACCATGGAATGGTTGTCAAGACAATAATATCTGATTTGTGAAAAAGCAGTCTTAAAGAACGAATCCTTTCACTTTGTTTATCTTAAGTGCAAAAGGACGGGAGATGCGTATACATTCATACGAAAATTCCCACCCCTTCCTAATAAAAAGATTTCGTCGCCTCAAGCACAAGTTATTTGTCCTTGCCTATGGACTCCTCGTGAGTTTCATTATCTGGCTTGCCTGCGAGGAAAACTAAGTATAGCCCAGAATCTTCATGGTCTCCTCCCACACATCTACTTCATGCGGGTCTACCAACATCACGTCGTCTGCCGCCTCCTTGAGGATCTTTTTAGCATCCTCCTGAAGCTCCTTGGGAACGATGAGCATCACCGGGATCTTGTGCAGCTTGCAGGAGTACAGCATATCCTTTGGCGCAATGCCGTGTTCGGCGGTGGGAATAACCTTGTGCAGGTATCCAACCACCAGCGAGATATTGTCGCTCTTGCTGAGAAGTCCTATGTATTTCCCATGGTTGTCCGCTCCGTTGCTCAGAGGAAGAGTATCTATCCCCTTGGCCACCAGTCTGGTAAGGTATAATGCGTGAGTTCCTTCCAGATACCCGACTGTTTTCATTTCAAATCTCCTTTCCTTTGTGACACGGCTTTTTAGGAAACCCAACCCCGGAGTTTCACCGCTTCGGCTACCCGTGCGACTGCGACCATATAAGCCGCCATCCGCATGTGGACGTTCTTCTCCTTGTGCATCTCATACACCTTGCCATAGGCAGAGGTCATTTTGTCGTCCAGTTGCCTCTGAACGTCCTCCAGAGACCAGTAGTAGTTATAGGTGTTCTGAACCTGCTCGAAGTAGCTGACCGTCACCCCTCCTGCGTTGGCCAGGATATCGGGGATGACATGGATGCCCTTCTCATGTAAGATGATATCTGCTTCCGGCGTTGTGGGCCCATTCGCCAGCTCACATACTATCTTTGCCTTGATTTTCGGGGCGTTATCCTTGGTAATTACGTTCTCAACCGCCGCCGGGTAAAGAATGTCAACATCGAGCTCAAGGATTTCCTCATTGGTTTTGGGCGTTCCTTTCAGAAAACCTTTTACCCCTCCGGTCTTTCGAACATGCTCTGCCATTTCTTTGGGATCAATGCCCGCCTCATTATAGACACCTCCGGTGATGTCGGATACTCCCACCATTTTACCACCGCCCAAGATATCCGCATGTAGTAAGGCGGCGAAACTGCCCACATTCCCAAATCCCTGCACCGCAAATTTACCCGTGGGATCGAATCCTAAAGCCTTGCAGGCTTCACGGACGGTGTAGATACCGCCGCGACCGGTTGCATCCATACGTCCTTCACTGCCCCCTAAGATAAGAGGCTTTCCAGTGATCACCCCCGGGTGCGATTCATGCATAACCGCCTCGTATTCGTCCATCATCCAGGCCATGATTTGAGGGGTGGTGAAGACATCCGGGGCTGGCACGTCCTTGTGTACCCCCAGATAAGGACCGATGGCTCGGATGTATGTTCTTGCCAGGCGTTCTTTCTCCCCTTCTGACATCTTTAAGGGATCGCAGATGATCCCACCTTTGCCTCCGCCCAGAGGTATGTCTATGAGGGCACACTTCCACGTCATCCAAGCGGCTAAAGCACGAACAGTATCGATGGTTTCCTCAGGACACCAGCGTAAGCCACCCTTTGTCGGTCCCAGCGCTGAGTTGTATTGAACACGGAAGCCGTGAAAAATTTTGGTGGTACCGTCATCCATTTTCACCGGCAGGGTGACGTGAAATTCTCTCTGAGGCCAACGCAAAAGCTCATGGGTAGCCTCATCCAGGCCCAACTTCTCAGCGGCCTCATCTAATTGCCTCTGGGCAATCTCAAATGGGTTTTGGTTATTCATCTCTATCCTTTTCTGTGATGTTTTAGGTTTCTTCACTCCTCTTTTTCTCCGGTTACTTTCACTCTAAACATTGACCGCTTCAACTGGCGCCATTTCTTTCCATTTCAAAGTTAATTTCGTATCGCCTTAAAGATCGGGCTAAGCAAATTGTCCTATTATTATATGAGCTTTTTTGCTTTTGTCAAGCTAAACTAATGAGGAATTTGGAGCGAAAATTCTCTCTTATCTAAACAATCCCGACATCATTACTCCTATATCTTGGCAATTGGAAAGCACTACTTTGAGTGTTTTTTTATTGCCAGTTTGAGGTAGGAACTACTCTTGAGGCTCTATCCGAAAAGGTCTTAGCGGGAGGGTCTTCCTAACAGGAACAGATAGAGGGTTTTGCTTTAACGGTGAGGGTAACAAGATGCTATTTTTATCTATCTCAAAAAGTGGGATCAAATCTTTCAAGAGAGATCAAAACGCAACCATCAAACAGCAACACCCAAGCATCAGATCATTGATCCTGCGGATCGTTTTAGATAGCTGTTAATTCTTGATTACCCCCGCATCTCGTAACTTCTCTTGAATAACCTCAAGACGATGATTCGGTTTGACATCATGAACAACTTCAGCTAACTTGCCCTCTGGTACTCCAAAATTATCTCTTAGAAAGTAAGCCGTAGTAATTATCGATAGCTCGATCGCATTAAAGTGACCATACTTATCGACCAACTTATCAAGAGCTTGTTTTTTCTTCCTGTTCAAGAGTAGGTCAAACATCGCCATGTTCGAACCTCTTTTTATGAAGTACCCTTTTTCCTCTTTCCAAGTCACATCAACAATGTCAGCGCTTTTAGCAAAATCCAATTCTCCAGCTACCTCGGAAGAGTAAGGTCCATAGTGATACATCGAATAATCAAAATTCACGGCTCCCTGGCGAGAAAGCAAGTACATCATTTTTTGCACGAGAGTTTTCCCAACCTGTTTATTCGGGTGTTTTTCTAGTAACCTCTTTACTAGATAACCTATTATCGCAGGATACTCAAATATGCTTTTTTCTTTCATTTTAGCGCCTCCTGTGCTTTCTTTCTATCTTCAGGTCGTACATAGATTCTTATCTGTTTTATCTTACCCATATGGTTTACAATTGAAGAAAACTGGGATAACGGACGAGCCATTCTATCAGGATCACATATTATCATTATTTCTTTGTCTTCTTTATCATCGGTGTCCAGTTTATACCATGAATGCTCAGCCTTGTCTTCATAAAACCAAATACTTCTTCTCTTCAATTTCCTTTTGCACTTGTCTTTCTCTTTCTCATCCTCAGGAGTAGGTGTTTCTGGTGTCCAATGTATCACTCTGATGTGATCCCTATGAATTATAGAGGAGCAATCACGGTTTACCTTTTTCTTTCTCAACATGCGCGACCAGATGATAATATCGTCTAATTTCAAATATTTGTCAATCTCTTTTGGTGTTGGTAACTTATTATTTTTTAAAACCTCTCTCATCGTTTCTTTAAGGTGGTAATCGTACGCTCTTCTGGTTTTGTGAAAGTAGACTTGCGTGAATATTTGATAACGTGCGATCACAATTGACTCTGCCACATGCCATCCACCTTCATCCACACCAAGAATCACATCTCCAGATTCAGGCTCTATACCAAGAGCCAGAGTATTCATTAATCTCGAGTGGTCATAAATACCATACTTAACCCCTATATGATGAGAATCCCGCAAAAGATAATCCCCCTTATCTGCGTCTAACTGACTTGAAATAATGACCTTCCAGAAAATCCTATTCCCTAAGACATTAGCGTTACCTTCGATCAGTGCTGCCACCTGTTCTGCTGTTGTCTGATAATTTGTTTTATTTATCTGATGGCTTTCTATGGCATCCTTTAAAGAGCCCCGTATAATAGCCGTGGTGTAATCTTCGTGTTTGTACGGTTTACGCGTCCGAGGGTTGGTGGGCATTATTTCCTCAGAGGGGTGAGAAAAAGGCGCATGTCCCACATCGTGCAGTAACGCCGCTAACCTGATTAGCTGTTTGTCTTTTTTCAAACCCTCTTTCTTATAACTTAATTTCTCTTCCAATATCCTCCTATTACTATCGTTGTTTACTATCGCATCATACATTAGGGTTGCAAGGTGCATTACTCCAAGTGAATGTTCAAATCGTGAATGAGTTGCCCCCGGATAAACCATCTCCGTAAGAGCTAATTGTCGTATTCTCCTCAATCTTTGGAAAGCAGGCTGATCTATTATTTGCATCTCCCACTCATTTAACGGAATGAAACCATAAACTGGATCTCTAATTTCATAGGTTCTCATTTCACTCTTCCTTTATAGACCTTTCAAATGGGACAACCGTCTCATGGTGACTATCCGTTTTGTTTTTCCTGTCTCTGTTTTCTCTCTTCCAAACACTCGAACTTTTTCTCCACATCATCCTGCCGCTTCAAAAGCTCCCTCAGGTCGCTTCTGGTAAATTGCAGATCCCTTTTGATGATCAAAAGATCGCTTTTGATCTCTCCGGTAAAATCCTCTTCATCGGAGGTGTCTTTTTGCAGATCAAGCAGCCTTGATTCGGTTCGAGATATTATGGTTTCAAAACCCTGCAGAAGCTTTTGGGTGCTCATCATCTCATCTTTGAGCTTTTGCACCTCCTGGCTGAAATTTCTCTCCTCCTCTTTCATCTGGGCAACAAATCGATATAGTTCCGCCAGACCCTGCTTGATCGCCCCCAGCTCTTTTTCCAGCATTATCCCCAATGTTTCCACCGCCTCCCCTACCTCTTCGATATCCCTTCTTTGCAATACCATCTGATTCTCCAAGCAGATTAAGTTTTTCAACTTCCTTTCTTATTTTCCTCAATACTCCATTCCACTATGGATCTGATCTCCTTGAATCTGGTATGCTTTGTAGGTGCGCCCAAAATCACCGCTACGATCTCTTTCCCATCTTTTCTTTGAACCAAAGTTCCCAGACACCATCCGGATGCCCCGTTATAGCCGGTCTTTCCTCCCTTTACATTCAGGGAGCTGAACAGCAATTTATTGGTGCTCCCGATTCGGTGCCTTCTTTTTCCCTTATCCAGCGAAACAAACTCATAAGTAGTTTTTCCGGAGATGGAAGCGATGACACTGTCCTGCAAAGCAAAATACAAAAGCCTGGCACAATCCAAGGCGGTGGATCTATTCTTCTCATCCAGGCCGGTGGGCTCGTAGAAAAAAGTATTCTCCAAGCCCAGCTCTTTAGCCTTCTGGTTCATACGGACTACAAATTCTAAAGGTGGAAGACCAGAGGCACGGGCTAAGGCTCTGGTGGCTCGATTACTTGAGCTCATCAAACTGGCGTGCAGAAGATCACGCAAGGTGAAAGTTTCTCCCACTCTTAGCTGAGACCTTCCCGACCCATTGGCGTGAGCTATGGTGATGGTGACGATATTATCCAGATCAGGGTTGGTCTCCAGAAAAACAAGCGCACTCATCAGCTTGGTCAGACTGGCGATGGGAAGCTCCGTCTCTATGTTTTTCTCAAACAGAACTTCTCCTTTTTTTGTATCCAACACCACTGCGGCTTTAGACCTTAGGGAGAGCTTATGACTTTCCAAAGCCCTTGAACCTACATAAATGGTTTGGAGGGGAATCTCTCTATCTTGGATCGGATCTGCGGCTTTTTGTTTGTTTAAATCCGGAAACCAGTTGCCCCACTCAACTCTTGAAATCAAAAGAACCAACAAAACGGAAACAAAAAAATATACCGGTCTTTTCATCGACTACATCTCCTTAAGCCCTTTGGACAGGGCTAAATGCCCTTCAGGGT
>JAGMBK010000038.1 GCA_023129805.1 Candidatus Zixiibacteriota bacterium
TTGATTTCTATAATGAGGTAAACGTCGGAAGAATCCCATGGAGCGAGGCTTCGACTGTTTTACACATTTGTGAGAAGTCTGTTGCTTATGAGCAGAACGACGACCCAACATTTAAGAAGAACATACTTCTTTTAGGAGCTTTCTTCTGGGATAATGATCCGAATCCGCGTACTGATAATGCAGTGCTTATGGAAGCCAAGGTTGATCAGCCATGGATGTCTGATTGGACCATGACCCGGATGTATGAAGAGGGCTACTCCACCTACCCCATGGACTATAATCTGAGGTATAGCAACGTTCTCTCGGTGTGGTCATCCGGCACATTCGCCTTTGTGAACTGGGCTGGTCACGGGTCGCCCACCTCCAGTCATATCTACCACGGCACTGGCGAAGCTTTTGTCTCGACGTCCACCTGCCCCAATCTCAACGACGACTATCCGGCAATCTGCTTCGCTGATGCCTGCAGCAATTCGGATACCGATCATCTGAACTTAGGTCAAGCTATGTTACAGCAGGGTGCGGTGGGCTTTGTAGGTGCCACTAAGGTTGCCCTTGGATGTCCGGGCTGGGACGATCCATTAGACGGCTCCAGTCAGTCGTTAGACTACTACTTTACCACATGTGTTACTTCCGGAGATTACACCCAGGGTGAAGCTCTTCAATGGGCGCTTAGACAAATGTACATCAACGGGTTGTGGTCTTATCTGAAGTATGAAACGTTTGAGTGGGGCGCATTGTGGGGCAATCCTGATCTCGGAATGACCGCTTCTGCGTCTTTGAGCATCCTTCTCCCTGACGGAGTGCCCGATTACATCGATCTGGGTGTCCCTGCCACGATCACGGTACGGATCAAGGAAATCGACGATTCTTATATACCAGGTACAGGTATGCTTCATTATCGTTACGATGGTGGGACCTATCTTACCTCGCCGCTGGTCTCTTTGGGTGGCGATCTTTACGAAGCCACATTGCCTTCAGCGGAATGTGAGGATGTGCCGGAATACTATTTCAGCGCCGAGGGAGTTGCCTCTGGGGTGATATACAACCCATATGATGCTCCTGCCACTGTCTACTCTTCGCTTGTAGGAGAACTTATCACTCTGTTCGTTGACAACTTCGAGACTGATCTTGGCTGGACTGTTGAAAACAGCCCTTCTCTCACCGATGGTGCCTGGGAGCGCGGCGTTCCGGTTGGCGGTGGCGATCGTGGTGATCCACCTACTGATTTCGATGGCTCAGGTAATTGCTATCTCACATGTAATGAAGATGGCGATTCTGATGTGGACGGTGGGATCACCTGGTTAATCTCACCATCTTTTGATCTTAGCGCGGATATGGACGCCGAAATCCATTACGCCTTGTGGTATACCAACAACTATGGGAATGATCCTAACAACGATCTATTTAAGGTATATGTCTCCAATAACGATGGTGCAAGCTGGATTTTGGTTGAGACAATTGGGCCTCAAACCTCTGGTGGTTGGAAAGAGAAAAGCTTTACGGTAAGTGATTTTGTCACGCCCACTAACCAGATCAAAGTTCGTTTCGAAGCCTCAGATCTGGGTGCTGGATCTGTGGTGGAAGCAGGTATCGACGACTTCACCGTTTCCGTCTTCGAGTGTGGTGAGTATATTTGTGTGGATTCTGATGGCGACGGTTACGGCGACCCGGGTCACCCTGAAAACACCTGCCCTGACGATAATTGCCCCACTGTTTACAATCCAGATCAAGCGGATGCTGATGGTGATGGAGCAGGTGACGTTTGCGACGACTGCACCGACACCGACGGTGACGGCTACGGCGATCCCGGCTTCCCTGCAAACACATGCGATGATGATAACTGCCCCTTTGCTTACAATCCGGATCAGGAGGACTCCGACAGCGACGGTGCAGGTGATTCCTGTGACATTTGTCCTAATCACCCGGACGATGATTGCTGTAATCCAGTTGGGTCCAACCTCCCGCCCCACATTACCTCTTCCCCTGACGCGACCGCAACTCCGTCCCCTGATGTTTTGTTTGTGTATATCGCTACTGCCTCTGATCCAAACTGCGACGGAACTGAACTTGACATAAGCTTTTTTGATATCCCGTCCTGGTGCACTGTTTCGGATGATACTCTCTCTGGATCGGTGGACTGCGATCATGCCGACACCTCATTCAAAGTGATAGTCTCTGATGACGATCTGGCTGATACCCTGGAAGTGACTTTGGTGATTGACCATTCAAATGTCGCTCCATCAATAACGCCCGTAGGAGATACTGTGCTCATTGCCTTCCATAACAGCTTTGTCTATTATCCCACCATAGTCGACCCGGATGATGATACTCACACGATAACGTACCTGGAGTATCCGCACTGGTGCTGGGTTCAGAACGATTCGGTTATTGGTACTGCTCCCGATACGGTATTTTTGGAAGCATTGACAGTGGCAGCGCAAGACTATTGCAACGCCGACACTTTGTCATTTATGGTGCGAACGTATCTCTGCGGCGACGTCAATGCAGATGAGATGATAGACCTTGGGGATGTAGTTTATTTAATAAACTATCTATATAGAGGCGGTGATTTGCCTGATCCCATAGAGGCTGGAGATGCCAACTGCGATGAAATCGTTGACCTCGGTGACATCGTCTATCTCATTAACTATCTTTACAGAGGTGGCCCGCCACCATGCGAACCATAGCGAAGTATCTATGAGCCTTCAAAACAGGAGGCATTTATGCTAAGGTGTAAGATATTGGTTCTCCCGGTCTGGATTGGGCTCCTTGCATTCTCGGCACTGCCGATCTCAGCTCAGACACCCAACGTAACTCCTGATTCCATCCCCTTCGCTCCTGCAGAAAACTATGGAGCAGGAGATTTTCCCACTTCTGTTTTTTGTGCTGATCTGGATACAGACACGGATCTGGATCTGGCGGTGGCAAATTATGCGACCGACGATGTCTCCATTCTTTTGAACAACGGGGATGGAACCTTTCAGAGCGCTGTGAATTATGGAGCAGGAGATCATCCCTATTCTATTTTCTGCGCTGATCTGGATCAAGATATGGACTTGGATTTGGCTGTGGCAAATTCTGGATGGGACCTTCCTCCTGGATGTGTCTCCATTCTTTTGAACAACGGCGATGGAACCTTCCAGAGCGCTGTGAACTATGAAGCAGGAGATTTTCCCACTTCTGTTTTCTGTGCTGATCTGGATGCAGACACGGATCTGGATCTGGCGGTGGCAAATTATGCGAGCGACAATGTCTCCATTCTTTTGAACAACGGGGATGGAACCTTTCAGAGCGCTGTGAACTATGGAGCAGGAGATATGCCGTTCTCTGTTTTCTGCGCTGATCTGGATCAGGATATGGATCTCGATCTGGCCGTAGCAAATGATGGAAGCAACAATGTCTCCATTCTTTTGAACAACGGCGATGGAACCTTCCAGAGCGCTGTGAACTATGAAGCAGGAGATAGTCCCAGCTCTGTTTTCTGTGCTGATCTGGATCAAGATATGGATATGGACCTAGCGGTGGCAAACTTTTGGAGCCATGATGTCTCCATCCTTTTTAACAACGGGGATGGAACCTTCCAGGGCTCGGTGAACTATCCAGCAGGCGATAGTCCCAATTCTGTTTTCTGCGCTGATCTGGATACCGACACAGATCTGGATCTGGCAGTGGCAAATTATGCGAGCGACAACGTCTCCATTCTTTTGAACAACGGGGATGGAACCTTCCAGAGCGCTGTGAACTATGGAGCAGGAGATGGACCCCACTCTATTTTCTGCGCTGATCTGGATCAGGATATGGATATGGATCTGGCTGCGGCAAATGTTCATAACCACAATGTCTCAGTTCTAAAGAATCTGATTTATAGCCTCGTGCGTGGGGATGTCAACCGTGACGGCATCATAGACCTGGGCGATGTGGTTTATTTGATAAACTATCTCTATAAAGGCGGTCCTGCTCCTGACCCTTTATGGACTGGAGATGCTAATTGTGACTACGTGGTTGACATTGATGATGTGGTCTACCTGATAAACTATCTCTATAAGAATGGACCGCCGCCAGGTTGCTGATGCGGTTAACCTTTACAGAGGAAAAGAGGGTCTCTGGGAGATGGTTTTGGAAAAGTGTGGTTATTTGCTATAAACGTTTATATATCGTAACGTCCCATAGTAATAGAAAATATAACATTAGAGCAAAGAGACAAACAAGTGTGTAAAAACAGTCTACTGAAAGATGGTTTGGCAATTGGAATCATGCTCATGTTTATAGTTTCAGCAGTGACCCCAATGGCAAATGCATCTGATGCTGTGTCGACAAAGGTAAGAGGTGGGGAATATCAGATCGTCAACACGACTCAAGGGCAGGTAATCGAAATGGAAGGATTTGGTTACTTGATGGTTCCGGGTAAGCCCATGCTTCCCGCCAAGAACTTCTTGATTGCCCTGCCCCCTGGCGCTCGGGTTCGGTCCGTTGAAGTCAAAGGGATCGGTGCTAAGCTGTTGCCGGGCACTTATCAGATTATGCCAACCCCTCCGATCATGCCTTTGGCTGATCCACACCAGTACCAGGAGCTTGTGGAGGAGATGCGACTTGAGTGGGAAAGGAACACCCAGGCAGTCTACTCCTCAGATCAGGCCTATCCAAAAGAAAGGGGAAAACTGACAAGCTCAGGCAGCCTGCGGAAATACTCATATGCTTCTGTCTCCTTCTACCCCTTCAGCTACCATCCTCAATCAGGCAGACTGATCCATTATGATGCTGCCCAAATCAATGTCAAATATGAATTGCCATCTCCGGGCAGCGTAGAAGCGGAAGAAATGGAGGAGTTTAAGTGGGACACCTTGGCTGATGAACGCGCCTCAAGGCTGTTTGTCAATTATCACCAGATAAAAGACCTCTACCAGCCCACAGGACCTGAGCCCAAGGCCTGGCAACAGACATACGATTACGTCATAATTACTACCAGTGATCTTTCCAGCGCCATAACCTCTTCGGACTTCCCGGACTGGAAGGCTTCTCTGGGATACAGTGTCAGATTTGTGTTAACTACTGATTCCGAGATTACTAGTCAACCTGGGGGCGACCTCGCGGAGAAGATTCGTAACTTCCTCCGATACAATTACATTCCTTGGGGAATTGAATATGTCCTTCTGGTCGGCGATTATGTAACCATCCCCATGCGGTACTGCTATCCTGGCGGCAGTGAGGTGCCCACTGACTACTACTATGCAGACCTCTCCCACCCCGATACTGCGTCTTGGGATTCTGATGGCGATGGGGTCTACGGTGAATACGGCCAGGACAGCCCTGACTTCTTAGCCGAAGTATCCGTAGGTCGCATTCCAACAAACAACACGTCACGGATAACTTATACTTTGAACAAACTGGTCGCCTTTGAACAGGACACAGGAGCATGGAAAAATCAGGCTCTGCATGCCGGTGCCATCTTGGCTTTTGCCAACCAAGACTATAGTGATTTGCCCTTGGTAGACGGTTGCCGCAGTCTACACTCAATCGAGACCGACCTTATGAATGGCTGGATGGTAAGCCACTACAGTGAGCAGGCAGGTTTGGCATCTTCTACTTGTCCTTGGCCCGCGCTGAGCGAAGTGACCTTTACCGATGATTGGCGAAATGGGCAATATGCGGTGGTTAATTGGGCTGGCCATGGCTCGCCAAGTGGTGCAGGCCGGATTGTATGGTTTTGGGATGACGGAGATGGCGTTCCGGAAACACATGATCCAAGCGAGATTACGCACTATGCTTTCATCAGCATCTATTCTGACTTAGAGGATGATCACCCTTCGATCGTTTTCGCCATTTCGTGTAATGTGGGCTATCCAGAACCTAATGTCCAGGGCAATCTGGGCATCGATCTGTTGACCAAACCTGGATTTGGCTCTTCCGTTGGCGTGATCAGTGCCACTCGGGGGGCTGCCGCAGCTGTGTATTGGGATTCGGTAGGTGGCGGTGCCGAATCAATGTGCTATGAATTCAATCGTTACATGATCAATGGCCCCAATGGACCTGAGAAGGTTGGCAATGCCCTTTATGACTCCAAATTCTATTGCAATCAAAACTATGCATGGGACCATTACTACGAATACATGAATATGTTTGGCTTCAACCTTTATGGCGATCCCTCACTTGCTAGAGAAGGAGCTGTCCCACTCCCACGCGGTGACTGCAACAGCGATGGAACGATAGATATTGGGGATGTGGTGTATCTGGTGAATTATCTGTACAAGGATGGCTCTGCTCCAGACCCCTTGCTAGCCGGAGATTGCAACTGCGATGCCACGGTTGACCTCGGGGATGTCGTCTATCTGATTAACTACCTGTTCAGGCAGGGCTCGCCTCCAGGTGGCTGTTGAGCCTGGCGGCTCCAGGAGACGCCTGCATTCTCAAAAAGGAGGAGATCAACAGATGAGTATGAGTAACCACTTGAAACATGGTTTGGCGATTGGGATCATTCCAGTGCTTGTGATTTCAGCCCTGACTCCAATAGCGGTTGCCTCCGACATTTTGACGATAGACGTAAGCGCTGGCCATTATCGAATCGTCAACAAGGGTACCGGACAGACGATTGAAATGGAAGGTTTTGGCTACTTGATGGTCCCTGGGAAGCCGATGCTTCCCTCCAAGAACTTCCTGATCGCCTTACCGCCTGGTGCCAGGGTTCAATCAGTTGAGGTCAGGGGGATTGGTGCGGAGCAGTTACCGGGTGCATACCGAATCGTGCCAACTCCACTGATTCGGCCTATGATTGAGTCTCTGCAAGAGCGGGAATTCATCAAACGGTTACAGCATGAGTGGGAAGACGACAACCAAGCCACTTACTCATCCGACGAGGCCTATCCAGGAGAACGCGGAGAACTCAAAGGTTCGGGAAGCCTGCGAAAATACTCCTACGCTTCCGTCTCCTTCTGCCCTTTTAGCTATCACCCGCAATCTGGCAGACTAATCCATTATGGTGCCGCTCAGATCGTCATCAGCTACGATCTACCAACTCCAGGCAGCTTGGATGCTCAAAGAGCAGAGGAACTCAAGTGGGACAACTTGGCTGACGAAAGAGCCTCAAGGTTGTTTGTCAACTATCCAGAGGTAAAGGATCTGTATCAACCCACAGGATCGCAGCCCAAGGCTTGGCAGGATACATACGACTACGTAATCATCACCACCAGCGCACTTCAGAGCGCCGTAATCGCCTCCAATTTCTTGGACTGGAAGGCTTCCTTAGAGTATAGCGCCAGGATCGTCTTAACCACCGACACTGAGATAGCCGGTCAGGCTGGTGGCGACCTCGCGGAGAAGATTCGCAACTTCCTCAGATATAACTACATTCCCTGGGGCATGGAATATGTTCTTTTAGTCGGCGATCATGCGACCATACCCATGCGCTACTGTTACCCAGATTCCACCAACCACGTAAATGGTGCCGGTGACCCGTCGTCTTGGCCCTGGACCGGTGACGTACCCACTGATTATTACTATGCAGATCTGTCTGATCCGGACGCAGCCTCCTGGGACTCGGACGGCGACGGTTTCTGCGGCGAATACGGGCAGGACAACCCCGATTTCTTAGCCGAGGTTTATGTCGGCCGCATTCCCACCAGCATCGGCTCCCGAATAACTTACACGCTCAATAAACTGGTCGCTTTTGAACAGAACACCGATGCCTGGAAGCAGCAAGTCCTGCATGCTGGTGCGATAGCCTATTTTGAGAACGAAGACCACAGCGGCCGGGATTTGATCGACGGCGCAACGATCTTGGATTCAATCGAGACCGATATTATGAGCGGTTGGACCATAAGCCACTACAGCGAGCAAGGAGGCCTGGGAACATCCAACTACGACTGGCCTGCGTTGACCGAAGCCGCCTTCATCGGTGATTGGCGGGACGGCCAATACGGGATAGTAAACTGGTGCGCTCACGGTTGGTCCGACCGAGTAGCCCGGAAGGTCTGGGCATGGGACGACGGAGACGGTGTACCGGAAGGCGGCGAGATGTCTCATCCCAACATGATCAGCATTTATTCCAACCTAGACGACGATTACCCCTCCATCGTTTACGCCATCTCCTGCATGGTGGGCTATCCGGAGCCCAATGCTTGGGGCAACATGGGAATCGACCTTCTGACCAAGCCCTCATATGGGGCCTCGGTCGGAATCCTGAGCGGTACTCGGGTGGTCTGGGTATCCAAGGGGGGCGGAGAATTGATGGCTTATGAATTCAATCGTTTCATGATAGATGGTCCTGCCGGACCCGAAAGGGTCGGTGACGCCCTGTACGACTCGAAATTCTTCTGCAACCAGAACTACACCTGGAACCACTATTCTGAATACTGGAATATGTTTGGCTATAACCTTTATGGCGACCCGTCGCTGGTAAGGGAGGGAATCATCCCATTCACCTGCGGCGATTGCAATGGTGATGGAATAGTCGAGATTGGAGACGTGATCTATTTGATAAACTACCTGTATAAGGAGGGTTCTGCTCCCGATCCGTTACAAGCCGGAGACTGTAACTGCGACGAGATTGTTGACCTGGGTGACGTGGTCTATCTGATAAACTACCTTTTCAAGGAGGGTGCTTCGCCAGGCGGCTGCTGAGTTGGATGCTCATCGGAAAAAAACATCTCCGGTTCAGATCATTCTGAATCGAAAGCTGCCAATTTGCGATGAACACTTATTTGATATAGGTATTGAAAACAGGAGATGAGGAGATGAATGAACCTAGTCTATTCAGAAATGCTTTTGCATTTGGAATCGTGGCGGCGTTTGTGGTTTCGATGGCAACTTCACCAACCGCAGCGTCACATGTTTTGACCACGCAATTGACTGCTGGAGAATATCAAATCGTCAACAGGGACGAAGGGCAGGTAATCGAGGTGGAGGGATTTGGCTATTTGGCGGTTCCTGGCAAGCCCATGCTTCCTGCCAAGAACTTTTTGATTGTCCTGCCGCCGGGAGCTTCGGTTATATCTGTTGAGGTAAAAGGCATGGATGCTTCTCAATTGCCGGGCACATATCGAATCATGCCGACCCCACCAATTATGCCTTTAGTTGATCCCCGGCAGTTTCCGGAGTGTGTTAACAAAGCGCGGGATGAATGGCAGAGAAACAACCAGGCAGTTTACTTATCAGATGAGGCTTACCCGAGTGAAAGAGGAAAACTGACAGGTTCAGGTGGTCTGCGCAAGTACGCATATGCTTCGGTCTCCTTCTATCCTTTCAGCTACCATCCTCAGTCAGGGAAGTTGACACATTATGATGGTGCGCAAGTCAGCATCAAATATGACTTGCCATCTCCTGGCAGTCCTGAAGCTCAAAAAGCTGAGGAGTTGATGTGGGATACTGCCGCGGATGAACGGGCCTCCAGGCTGTTCACGAACTTTGAAGAGGTAAGAGGTCTGTACCAGCCCGCCGGATTACGGCCCAAAGGTTTGCAACAGACACATAACTATGTGATCATCACCACCAGTGTACTTCAGAGCACGGTAGTGGCTTCCAACTTCCTGGACTGGAAGATCTCTTTGGGATACAGTGTCAGATTTGTCTTAACTACCGATCCCGAGATCAGCAGTCAACCAGGAATTGATCTTGCCGAGCAGGTGCGCAATTTCCTCAGAAGCTACTACATGCCCTGGGGTATCGAGTATGTCCTTCTGGTGGGCGATTATGCCACCATCCCCATGCGCTACTGTTATCCAGATTCCAGCAACCATGCAAATGGTGCTGGCGACCCGTCGGCTTGGCCCTGGAGCGGTGACGTACCCACTGACTATTACTATGCAGATTTGTCCAGTCCAGACACCCTCTCCTGGGATTCAGATGGCGATGGCTTCTGTGGTGAATACGGCCAGGATAGCCCTGACTTATTAGCCGAAGTTTATGTTGGCCGGATTCCCATCAACGACCCCACCCGAATAACCTATACCTTAAACAAACTGGTCACTTTTGAACAGGATACCGGGGCTTGGAAGAACGGAGCCCTGCATGCCGGGGCATTTTGGTATCATGCCAACGAGGACCACAGCGGCATGGCGGCCTATGATGGTGCCACCTGCATGAACGAAATCGAGATCAATCTTATGAGTGGTTGGACCATCAGTCACTATAGCGAGCAGGCGGGTTTAGAGCTTTCTGCTTTTCCTTGGCCTGCGCTGAGTGAAGCGGCATTCGCAGGCGATTGGCGCACCGGGCAATACAGTATTGTGAACTGGGGTGCCCACGGATGGACAGACGGCGCAGCCCGAAAGGTGTGGGCATGGGACGACGGGGATGGAGTCCCGGAAAACTCCAATCCCAATGAGATGTCGTGGCCCTATTTCATCGGCACCTTCTCCAGCTTGGATGACGATCACCCATCCATCTTGTTCCCCATCTCATGTGTGATCAACTATCCGGAGCCTAACGCATGGGGCAACATTGGGATTGACCTTTTGACAAAACCCTCATATGGCGCGTGTGTCGGAGTTGTCGCCGCAACCCGGACAGTCTATGGGACGTCAGGATGGCCCACAAATCCGGGCGGTGGCGAATCCATGTGTTACGAATTCAACCGTTTCATGATCAACGGCCCCAGCGGGCCTGAGAAGGTGGGAGACGCGCTCTACGATTCCAAGTTCTTCTGCAACCAGAATTACGGCTTCGATCATTATGCTGAATACTGGAACATGTTTACATACAACCTATACGGCGATCCGGCGTTAGTCAGAGAAGGAGTTTTCCAACTTACCCGTGGTGATTGCAATGGCGATGGGATAATAGACATTGGAGACGTGGTCCATTTGATAAATTATCTATATAAAAACGGTCCTGCTCCTGACCCCTTAGAGGCTGGAGATTGCAATTGCGACGAAGTGGTTGACATCGGAGACGTGGTCTATCTCATTAACTATCTTTACAGAGGTGGAGACCCACCGTCCTGTTAGCCACAAAAAATATTCACTTTATCAGAGACCCGGCGGTTCGACTACTCTCACCACAAGCCGAGCCTCTAAATCAGAGGTTCGGCTATGTGGTGAGCCCTTCAACTTCGTTCAGGATAAACGGAGTCGAACCGCTTTTTTTACTTTTACCGACCTTGCTCGACCTCTCTTTTGCTTTTCAAAGAGATTGTATGGATATTCCTGCTTGTGTTGCACAATCCGCTTCTCTGATGCATCAGCATTAGGAAATGCCGATGCATTTTCTGGGTCAACTGTTTTTTATCTTCGCTCTTAGTCTTCCTCCTCTTCTTCCTCCTGCATCATCTTTTTCATCATTTCCTGCATATCGAATTCTTTCACCTTCACCTTATTCGGGTCAAACAACTCATCAGATAGTCCTTTGTTTATCTCAAGGGACTTGACAAGGAAAGTGGACACAAGCTTTTCACCTGTGTATATCTCAGTCTTGTAAGGCATCTCCCAATCACCCTTTACCTTCTTGAAATCTGAGTGAACCCAAAGCATGGTTTCTTCTTTTGGCTGCTTGCGCTCACCTTTGATTAAATCAAGGCTTTTCTTATCTAACCATATCCTGGTAAATGGAAACTCTTTTTCTTCTTTAGTCTCGACCACATAACATTCACGTTTGTCAACTTTTTCAGTTCCCACAATCTTCGCCTTTTCTGAGATCAAATCCCACCAATTCCTTTCCGTCTGATACTCATGCGCCTCTTCATCTGAAAGTTTTTTCTTTCCCGAAAAAGATGAGATCATCCACAAATCTTCGCCATCATAAATGATAACAGTCTCCATTTCGCCCATTCCTTTGGGCATGTCGGGCATCTGCATTTTGGTCTCCATCCTGAATTTTTCACCCTTTCTTAGTATCTTCATCTCTGAAGTCATCTCCTTCTTGTCTTTCTCAGATATAACCATTTTCGTCTCCTGCATAATAGTCATATCTTTGACTTCCTTTTCGAACTTGGCATACTTTGCCTTTGCTTCTTTAAGGATGCTTGACCAATCTGCAGAAAACCCCTGGCTCACCCCCAACACCAAACTTACCAGCACCACCACAAGCACCACTCCGGCAACATTAATCTTTTGTGCCATTTTTTACCTCCTTTCTTTGTTAATTTAAGTTAAATTATTCGATCCGAAAACACTAGTTCTTTTTTACTATATAGGAATTTTTAATAAAGTTCTCTTGATGTATTAGCATTAGGGATCATCCCAAAGGAAATGCCGAGGTATCTCTTAGGTCAGCTTCGGGAATTCCAATTCCCAAAGCATCATAAGGATTATAATAGCGCAAAAAATTAGAAATAGTAATGGGCGCCAATTCCAAACATAAAGGTTGAAAAGGTATAATGAACTTCTTTAAAATCCACAAACCCAAGACCAATTTCAAGATTCCAGCCAACTTCTGGTAAAAAATCGTTGAAGAAATATTCTATTCCAGCACCTGCTCCAAAGCCGGGAACAGTCTCAGTCTTATTTTCCCTCCACCATCCACGCCACGTATAACTCCAGAAACCTAACATTCCATATCCGTATATATTGTATTTGTGCGGGATGGTCTTTCTGTTAAACCTATAGAGGACCCTACCAGCAAATGTCTTTAAATAGCCCAATGGTCCCAGAACCAGCTGGATTGAAGTCTTCTCATTCACATTATACATCCCGCTCACACCGTATGCAGGGAAAGAACTCTGAAATCCTATTCCATATTTCATGCGAGTCTGAACCACCTTCTGTTTTTTTGGCTGTTTTTTCTCTTTTTCGCCACCTATTTCAATGGCAAAAGCAGAACTTGTCACAAGAAGGACAAGCAAGAGTGCTACCGGCAAACAAAAGCATCTTTTGAACATTTAAAACCTCCTCTTTGGGTTTGTTTAGAACTCCACCTGGATTCCTATTTTACTTGTTGCACCTTCTTCAAGCACATCCGGACAAAAGGCATAGTCGAATTGAAGTAGGTTATACTTCAGGGATGCTCCAAAACTAATATCCTCAGCATTCAAACCAAATCGAAGTCCTAAAGTCTTGTAAAGATAAGTCTCGATACCACCATGGAACTTAAAAGATTCATCCGTGGTTTGTGAACCCTCCAAAGCTAAAAGTATTCTGACTCTATCGAAAGTTAAATCAAAACCGGCACCAAAGCGGAGAGTTGTTGGGATTTCATCCTCATGGGATGAATCCGTGTTCCATTTTAATTTAGCCCCTAAATTACTAATGCTGATTCCAACACGGATTAAGCTAAGAGAAGAATTCGCGATCTCAATTCGCGAATGCGCACCCAGATCAAAACCTAAACCATTTGCATCCTTGTCTTTCAGGGAATGGTTGAGATATTTGAAACTAGCACCGAGCCCAAGAAAACGGAAAAGTTGTCTTCCATAGCCAACTGAGAAAGCCATTTCCGAGTCCTTAAACTCTCCAGTGGGCTTTCCTTCCTTATCTCTTCCGTCTATATTGGATACTTGAAATCCACCGATCATCAATCCAAATGAGCCAAATCTTTTATTGGAGTAGATGAAACTTCCCTGATAATGGTTCCGATCCATGGACATCAAAGACCACATAGTACCGAAGGTGAATCCTTTGATTTGGTAAAGAGCACCCGGGTTGAAATACATAGCGTTGGCATCATCAGAGATCGATACAAAAGCATTCCCCATCCCAGCAGGTCGAGCACCAACCGGAATTCGCAGGAATGCACCTCCCTGTCCCCCCTTTCCCTCCACAGCATCCAGAGATCTCACGCTAAAGACCACGAAGACAAGGGCTATTATTGCAATCAATTTTTTAGGCATCATTTTTCTCCTTTTGTGTCTTATTGAGTTACGCGTAAGCAATGGAAGATCTTTCTTTCCTCCTTTAATCCCCCTTTGTCCCCCTTTATAAAAGGGGGATTGAGGGGGATTATAAA
>JAGMBK010000039.1 GCA_023129805.1 Candidatus Zixiibacteriota bacterium
TTCGAGCAGATGACCAAAGTTTTGCACTTGGACAAAGAGAAAAAATATGCCATCGTTGAGCCAGGATTGGTCACCCAGGAATTCGCCGATTATGTAGAAAAATTCGGGCTTCTCTACCCACCGGATCCCGCCAGCCTGAAGTTTTCCACATTAGGAGGAAACGTAGCTGAGTGTGCTGGAGGGCTGAAAGGACGAAAATATGGCGTGACCAAAAACTATGTTTTAGGGGTGGAAGCGGTGCTGGTGAATGGAGAAATCATTAGAACCGGTATCCTGGATGAGCAGAACGGAAACTCGTATGATCTGGAATCGCTTTTGATCGGATCCGAGGGAACTTTGGCTTTGGTCACAAAGATAGCCTTCCGGCTAATGGATAAACCCGAATATGAGAAGACGGTTTTAGCCACTTTTGACCAGATGGAGGATGCCGCTCGTGTGGTGGCGGCCATAACCACATCCGGGATGATCCCCTCTGTCTTAGAATTCATCGACGGAGATACTCTGCAGTGCGTGTTAGAATATGTAAAACTGGACAACATTGAGAAATCTGAGGCAGTGCTTTTAATCGAGGTGGACGGAAACAACAAAGAGGAGGTGGATCAAGAATTTGAAGAGGTGCTGAATATATGTAAGGAGAAAAAGTCAAAAACTCTGCAAATTGCTCAGATCCAGGAAGACAAGGATAATTTGTGGAAGCTGCGGAGATCCATCGGCGCCTCACTTTTGAAGGTCGCACCCACCAAGGTTAACGAGGATATTTGTGTCCCCGCCAGCAAATTACCCGCCATGATAGAGAAGATAAAAGAGATATCAAAGAAACATCAGGTAAGGATAAATAACTTCGGTCATGCAGGAGATGGTAACCTGCACGTCACCTTTATGTGCGATTCCCGAAACACCGAGCAGATGGAGAGGGTGGAGAAAGCCGTGGACGAGCTATTTGAACACACCCTGAAATTGGGAGGGACACTCTCAGGAGAACACGGAATCGGAGTAACCAAAGCGAAATATCTGGAATGGGAAGTGGGGAGGGAAGGCATCGGTATGATGAAAAAGATCAAATCCGCCTTCGATCCAGATAATATCATTAATCCAGGAAAAATCTTCTCATAAAATTTGAAGTGCATCAATTTTGTGGCAGGGTACCTTGCCCTGCCACATAGTTTTTGGTCGAGGGTGGGGGCACCCTCGACCAACGAGTAGAAGACCCTTCACTTCGTTCAGGGTGACAGTGCTCGTGTCATTCTGGGCCCCGCCAGCGGCGGGGATGCTTCGCTTCGCTCAGCATGACAACCGTCTTTTCGCTTAAGGTGAGTGTTCTTCACCTACCGCTTTTTCTCGTTGCTGAGGAACACCAACTGGGGGGATAATTTTAGTTTGAGCAAGAAATGACGATATTAAGAGTGTCCCCACCTCAGCACATTGACAATTCAAGTAACTATTTCACTCTATATAGAAAGCTTAAAGATGAAACAAAAGATCAAAGTGGGATTGGCGCTCGGTGGTGGTGGAGCACGGGGCCTGGTTCATATCGGGGTATTGAAGGCGTTAGAGGAGGAAAAAATCCCCATCGACGCCATCGCCGGAACCAGCATGGGTGCTGTGGTGGGCGGAGCCTATGCTCAAATGGGTGATACCCGCGAGTTGATCCTCATGGCTCATGATTTGATAGATCAATTTGATCTGAAAAGCGGGTGGATGAAATTCCTCTGTGATGAGCGCGAGAAGAACAAGGAGAAAAAGGAGAGTCTTTTAAAGGAGTTGGGTTATTTTGTTCGCAGGCGACTGATCTACGTTGTGGGGGCAAGCAGAATCTCTCTGGAGCCTCAAGAGAAGTTGATGGATCCCCTGAGGACGGCGCTGAAAGATGAGCCTATCGAGAAAGCAAAAATCCCCTTTGCAGCAGTTGCCATCGATTTAGTCTCCGGCAGGGAGGTGGTGTTTAAAAAAGGATCCATGATAGAGGCTCTCTACGCCAGCTCCAGCATTGAGGGAATCTTCCCTCCTCTGCGCATTGACAACCAACTTTTATCTGATGGAGGGGTTACCTCATTGGTGCCGGTGGATGCGGTGAGGGAGCTGGGCGTCAATTTTGTGATCGGGGTGAGCATTCCAGAATCCGTCAGGCAGGAAACTAAATTTACCAGCGGAATCGAGGTTGTCCTGAGGGCAGATGCCCTCACCCGGGAGAAGCTGAACAAACTCATGCTAAAGGAGTGTGACGTGGTGGTTACCCCGGAGGTGAGAGCTATACACTGGGCGAACTTCGGAAAAGTGGACGAATGTATCCAGAAGGGATATGAAGCCACCAAAAGCAAGATCAAAGAGATAGATGACAAAATGGAGAAAAGAAAAAGCCTCTTCAATAAAGTCAGGAAGCGTTTAGCCCGAGCAATTGCTGGAAAAGAATGAAAAGTATCTCTCTTCTCTTTCGCTTTCCTCGGTCCTATGAACTTCCCTGCAATTTGAACCCGAAAGGTTGTGACAACAAAAAACTGCGGCACCACAATTTATTAGTATCGTGTAGAGGAGGGTCTACAGGAAGTCAAATGAGATCCATAGGAAGGATCGCTCAAAAGCTGAACTCCTTTCTAAATGTCCCCCTGATGAACGACGGGAACATAGTGGGAATGATTAACGTCAGCAGTCACAGGGACAGGTTCTTCAGCCCGGATGACATCCGGCTTATCTATACCATTGTCAGTCAGGTGCCTTCAGCCACTCAGAGACTTAATGAGATTAGGGCGGCAGAGCGGAGCAGGATGGATAAGCTGGCAGAGGGCATACTCGAAGGGGCGATAATAATTGATGAAAATTTCGAGGTGGTGTTGGTAAATGGCATCACTCGAAAGATTTTAAGGATAGAAAACTCAGATGTTGAAACTATCCAGAACACATTAGGTTTAGATCTAAAGAGATTCAAGGCACCGTCGGAGAAGGGAACCCTGGATTTAGTGGCAAAAGAAGTAAATATATATTCCGAAACTTATGAGATCACTGCTTCCATCATAAGAGGAACTGCCGCCGTTTTTATGGGTTTTGTGATTTCTATTCGCAAATCAACGAAACGAATACAAGATTAACTTAAAATAAGGAGACGCGGTCTTAGGCTCTTTCAGAGCAAGTCGTGCAGAAAATTGGCAAATGTGGAAGATCAATGTTTTGTGGTAACGATGAGACGGTGGCAAATGAGAACGAGAAACCCCACCAGCTATGCATAACTTTCCAGATAGAACTTCCCTTCCCATAACCTTCCATAGGTGAAATGACAAAATAAGTCTCCTGAGTTTAGATATATCCCTCCACTCAAATCACACAAGATTGGGACATGAGTGTGGGCTAAAATCACCGCATCGAAGCCCTGCTTAATCTTTTCGGCAGCAAAATTCTTGTAATCCTCCAGATAGCTTTTATCTCGCTTTTGAACCTGGCTTCGACTCCTTTGGGCAACAAACTTCGCCAGAGGATAGCTGATGCCGGGAGGAATCTGCCGGTAAAGGAAAATGTTTATCCTATTTCTAAGAATCCTTTTTAAGATCCTGTATCCCAGATCCATTTTTGCCAGCCCATCCCCATGGCTGATAAAAATCCTTTTCCCTTGATGAACCACATCTATGGATTGCTTAAAGATGGGGATACCAATGTGCTTGGGCAGGAAATCTCCTAACCAGAAATCATGGTTTCCCACCAGGTAATTTATCTTTATTCCGCAATCTACCAGTTGCTTCAACTTGGTCAAAACCTTGAAATGATCCTTGGGGATGACACTTTTATACTCGAACCAGAATTCAAACATATCCCCCACCAAGTATAGAAATTCCCCCTCCTCCTTCACTCTGTCAAGCAAAAAGATAAGCTTTTCTTCTTTGAGCTTTTCTTTGTCTTCCTCTTCTGCTCCCAGATGAGCATCTGAGAGAAAAAAGACAGCCTTGGACATGGGAAAAAAATTGTGGATTTGAGCAGAAAAGTCAAGCTAAAAGCAACTTGGGAATTTAAATTCTCCTGTGTAAATTTGGGAAATTAATACAAACGCACGAAAATTCGTATGAATTCATACGAATTCCCTCTCCCCACGGGGGAGAGGAGGAAGCTTCGTATCAGAAAAGAATGCGTTTGTATTAGTAGGAGATATCTCCTCAAGAGGTTTTCCGCAGGATCCATAGGACCGGTCAAGCTAAAGGAACTTTTGAAAAGTCAGGGTTGGGACAGGGGCACCTCGTGCTGAGCGCTCGGTCCTTCGACAGTGAGCTCAGGACGAACTGTGCGAAGCAAGCCCTGTCTCTACATAAAAATTCTCCATAAAATAGCTTTTTCAACAAGCCCTAAAGCTTGGCAGTCCTGAAAAACCTTTCCTCACTTGATTTTTCAGAGCTCTCACAATTTACTTGATACATCCTGTCTTCATATTCATTTGACAAAGGTTTTTCCTACCTCTATATTCCTCATTGTGATAGAACTTAATCGGGTTTCATACCAGTACAGACTTGATGAAAAAAGATCTGTCTTAGCCTTAGATAATGTCAGCCTGCAACTGAAGGAGGGGGAATCTGTTGCCATCATAGGCTCCAACGGATCGGGTAAAACCACCTTAGCCAAACTTTTGAATGCACTAATTCTGCCTGAGACCGGAAAGGTTCAGGTGGACGGTTTAAACACCCAAGACAAAAATTCACAAAAGTTGATTCGCCAGAAAGTAGGAATGGTCTTTCAAAACCCGGACAATCAGATAATCTCCACCTCGGTGGAAAGAGAAATAGCATTCGGCTTGGAGAATTTAGCTTTGCCTTACCAGCAAATGAAAATAAGGGTGGAGTGGGCGCTGGAGTATTTCCATCTGAGGAGATATAGAAACCATCCTCCGCATAAATTATCCGGTGGAGAAAAGCAAAGGGTGGCTTTAGCCGCGGTCCTTTCCATGCAACCCCAATATCTGATTTTAGATGAGCCTACCTCCCTTCTGGATCCACAGGGGAAAAGAGAAGTGCTTTCGCTGATTCAAACATTATCTGAAGAAAAAAACGTGACGGTTATTCACATTACTCAGTTTCCGGAGGAAGCGGTAATTGCAGATAGAGTTCTGGTAATGCACCAAGGGAAGATAATGCTGGACGGTCCTCCCGTAGAGATATTCAAACAAAAAGAAAAACTGGAAAAGATCGGTCTTGGGGTGCCCTTTGCGATAAAGATAGCATCTGCACTGAAACAAAAAGGATGGCTTTCATTAGAGGAATGTCTGACCTTAGATGATCTGGTGAATGAGATTGGAAAAAATGTAGGAAGCTGCAAGATGAAATTGAGAGATGTAGCGGCGGTCAGCGGTCGGCCGACTTGTCCTGAGCGAAGTCGAAGGACGGCGGACGGCGGACCGACGACGACTGCCCACCCATCCCTCCAAATTTCACTGAATGAGGCAAGCTATCTTTACGATCAGGGATTACCAACTGCGAGAAAGGCGCTAAATGGGATAAACCTGCAGATAAAAAAAGGGAAGTTTGTTGGTTTGATCGGACCAACCGGATCAGGAAAGAGCACCCTGGTTCAGCATTTAAACGGGCTTCTTTTTCCCACCTCCGGAGAAGTATGGATTGAAGGAGAGAATTTAAAGAATAAGAATGTTGATTTAAAGAAGATCAGGCAGAAAGTAGGGCTGGTGTTTCAATTTCCGGAATTGCAGTTGTTTGAGGAGACTGTGTATAACGACATCGCTTTTGGTCCAAAGAATTTAGAGCTTTCGGAGGAGGAGATAGACAGCCGGGTGAGAGAATCGATGCAGAAGGTGGGGCTGGATTTTGACCAATTCGCTCTCCGCTCCCCTTTTTCCCTAAGCGGTGGGGAGCAAAGAAAAGTAGCTATCGCCGGAATACTGGCATTAAAACCTGAGATCTTGATTCTGGATGAACCCACCTGTGGTCTGGATAGCAAAAGCACAGGTGAGATAAAAAAGCTTCTTAAGGAATTGAATTCCGCAGGGGTGACCATAATCTTGATCTCCCACAATATGGATTTGATCGCCCAACTGGCGCAAAAGATCATCCTGTTAGATCAGGGAAGATTGCTTACCTTCTGTGACAAAGAGGAATTCTTCAAAGATATCAACAGGATAAAAGCTGTGGGTCTTGATCTTCCCCAGGTTGTGGAGCTGACCTGGAAGTTGAGAGAAAAAGGGATCAAAATCGAACAGCAAGTCTTTACGGAAGAGGAGTTATTGGCGTTTTTTGGAAAGCTTTGTTCGTCACGGACGCCTCGTCCGTGACCGAGATATAGATGGTAACGGATTCATCCTGATCCCCCGCCAAAGGCGGGGGAGAACGGACAAGAGCGTCCGTTACCAACGAGAGGTTTTAACCATTAACCAGCTTCGTAGGTCGACCATGGCGAAGCCTGGTCGACAAATAGTATATTGTCAACCACCCTGCGGGATGGTTAACCTACAGGTCTATGAACCATTAAAACGAGGGGGTACCTCCTCCTTCAAGATTTACCCTTCCAAAAACCTGATGATTCCTGCAAAACCTATCATCTAAGAATAAATGATAGGTCGAGAGGGATAGAATAAAACACCGTCTCTTCTGTCAATCAATTAGAGATTATGAGTAGAGATTCAATTTATAGTTTTATTATAATAATCTTTCTCGAAAAGTCAAGTGTTTTTTAGTAAAATCCTTCTAATTCTTTAAGGTATTGAGGTGCAATTACATAGGCTTCCTGATCCGTTTTGTCTGGGTTTTTGCTCCCCGATATGCCCTGAATAACCCTATCCATTTCTTGTTTAGATACCTGTTCACTCATCATTTTTTCGCTTCTTCAGAACTCGCAGGGCGGATAGGCTACCCGCCAGAATCTCCGATTTTTTTCAAAAGCGATCGAAAAAAGACTTGACAAAGAAAAATCGATGAATAAATTGGGGTTAAAACAAAGACCTTTTAATCTAGTTCTGTGAAGCTAGAAAAGGTGAGATGAAAATAACAGAATCTGAAATATCTACCCTCCCTCACGTGAATAGAGGGAGGGTATTTTTTTGCCTTCCCTTTTGCTATAAGGAGGAATCAATTGCCCAGAAAACAAAAACCTATCTTGGTCATGGATGCAAAGACCATCGGTAGAGCCTTGATTCGTATTGCCCACGAGATAGTGGAGAAAAACAAAGGTGCAGAGAATATGGCGGTCATCGGAATCCAAAACCGGGGGGCGTATCTGGCAGAAAGAGTTGCCGAACTAATCGAAGAGATCGAGGGGGTCCAAATCCCGGTGGGGCTGATGGACATAACATTGTATCGGGATGACGTTCAGACCAAGTTAGAACAACCTCTGGTTCAAAAGACCGAGATTCTGTTCGACGTAGTGGATAAAGTTATCATCTTGGTAGATGATGTATTGTATACCGGCAGAACCATAAGGGCGGCACTGGATCAGATTATAGATTTCGGTCGACCTAAACACATACAGCTTGCAGTCCTGGTAGATAGAGGACACCGGGAGCTTCCCATCCGGGCAGATTACGTGGGCAAAAACATCCCCACAGCCAAAGAGGACCGGGTAAAGGTGAAGATAAAAGAGGTGGATAAAGAGGATAGCGTGTCTATAATAAAACAGTAGGCAGTAGGCAGTAGGCAGTGAACAGTTAACTATGATTGGCGGAGGATGGATGAAACTGAAAAGTAGACATCTGCTGGGGTTGGAGGGGATGAGCAGAAAGGAGATAAATCTGATTCTGGACACGGCGGAGACGTTTAAGGAGATCCTGTCCCGTCCTATAAGGATCGTTCCCACGCTGAGAGGCGTTACCGTGGTAAATTTATTTTATGAAGCCTCCACCCGCACCCGCATCTCCTTTGAGCTCGCGGAGAAACGGCTTTCTGCAGAGGTGGTTAATTTTTCTGCAGCTATCTCCAGTGCCCAAAAAGGAGAAACTTTGAAAGACACGGTGCAAAATATCGAAGCCATGAAGACCGACATGGTGGTGGTGCGGCATCAAGCCTCCGGGGTTCCCTATTTTTTGACCCAATGCCTGGACTCTTCCATAATCAATGCCGGAGACGGGGCACATGAACATCCCACCCAGGGACTTTTAGATCTTTTTACCATTCGAGAGAAATATAAAAAAATTAAAGGCTTGAAAGTGGTTATAGTGGGAGATATAAAATACAGTCGGGTGGCAAGATCGGACATCTGGGGATTTTCCATCATGGGAGCGGATATATCCGTGTGCGGACCCACCACCTTGTTACCTGTGGAAATCGAGAAGATGGGGATGAAAGTATACACTGATCTGGATAAAGCTCTGGAGGGTACGGACGTGGTCATTGTTTTGAGAATACAACTGGAAAGACAAAGAGGTGGACTTTTGCCCTCGCTCCGGGAGTATACCAACAAATTCGGAATCACTAAAGAGAAACTAAAAAGATTGAATGAAAATTTCACCATCATGCATCCGGGACCCATTAACCGAGGGGTGGAGATCACCCCGGAGGTGGCAGATGGTCCCCATTCGGTGATCCTGGATCAGGTGACCAATGGAGTGGCGGTAAGAATGGCGGTGCTTTACCTCTTAAGCGGAGGGGAGGGAAAAGTTGAATAAATCAGAAGAATTGAAAATCCCGTCTCCCGCCTACGACGGGATTTCTAAACAGGCGGGAGAAGAAAAAAAGGAATCTGGTTCGGATTTCGATCTTGCCATCATAGGCGGCAGGGTAATCGATCCGGAGACTAAAATGGATCGGATCGCCGATGTTTTCATCCGGGATGGAGTGATCAAAAGTATAGAGAAATCCAAGGGCAAACTCAAAGCAAGGGAAATAATTGACGCCAAAGGGAAGATAGTTGTGCCCGGCTTGATAGATATACACACTCACTTAAGAGAGCCGGGAAGGGAGGATGAGGAGACCATATATACAGGCTCATGTGCCGCAGTAGCTGGCGGTTTTACCTCCATCTGTTGTATGCCCAACACCCAACCCCCCATTGATAATCAGGAGACGGTAAAATTCATTTACCAAAAGGCAAAAGACGCTAAATGTAAGATATACTGCGTGGGGTGTATAACCAAAGGACAGAAAGGGGAGGAGCTTACCGAGATCTATGATCTGGTTCGCTCTGGGGTGGTGGCTATCTCTGATGATGGGTTGCCGGTTACCAATTCCCATGTTTTGAGAAATGCCTTAGAATATAGTCGTATGTTTAACCTTCCGGTGGTATCTCACTGTGAGGATTTGAACCTGTCCGCCGGAGGGGTTATGCACGAAGGTTTTGTCTCCACCACTCTGGGAATGTGTGGGATTCCCTCCATCGCTGAGGAAACAATGGTCGCCCGTGATATAGAATTGGCAGAGTTCACTAAGGCAAAAATTCATATTGCACATGTCTCCACCGAAGGATCGGTCGATTTGATTCGTCAAGCCAAAAAGAAGGGGATAAAGGTCACCTGCGAAGCCACTCCTCACCATTTTACCTTAACCCATGAGATAATAAGAACGTTCGATACCAATGCCAAGGTAAATCCACCTTTGAGGACAAAGAGGGATGTGGAGGCGATAAAAAAAGGGCTAAAGGATGGCACCATCGATTGCATCGCCACCGATCATGCTCCTCATTCGATTGAAGAGAAGGAAGTGGAGTTCGATTCCGCCCCGTTCGGCATGGTGGGGCTGGAGACGGCTTTAGGATTGGTGGTCACCGAGCTAGTCAACAAAAAGGTTTTATCTTGGACTCAAACCATAGCCAAAATGACTGTCAATCCTGCAAGAATTCTGAACCTTAAAGGTGGAACCATAAAGAAAAATTCTTCAGCCGACATCACCATCATAGACCCTAAAGCCTCCTGGACTGTCGATCCATCCAAATTCCAATCCAAATCGAAGAACTCCCCGTTTGGCGGAAGAAAGCTTCAGGGAAAGGTTTGCTGCACCATAGTGGATGGGAAAGTGGTGTATGAAGGGTAGTATTTCTGTCCGAAAGTCCCCAAATGGGGACATTTCTGACCTACGAATAGTTTAACTTGCTTAAGGTTGGTCTTCTTGACCAACCGTGAGTTATCCCGTTGGTGAGAAACACCAACGGGAAGCTGAGTGCGGTGTCAGCAGGTGTTCAGCTTTCCCACAATATCAGTGATTTTTTTTATCCTGTTTTTCCTTAAGTATCCGTTCAATCCGTTGACAATTTTAACAGATGTCTGCGGGTCGACGAAACTTGCGGTTCCTATCTGGATCATGCAGGCACCGGCTAAGAAAAATTCCAAAGCATCCTGCGTGTTCATGATCCCCCCAATCCCAATTACGGGCAGATTTATCGCCTTTGCCACCTTCCACACCATTGCCAGAGCCACAGGTTTTATGGCAGGACCGGAAAGCCCACCGGTTACGTTTCCCAAGATCGGTTTCCTTTCCTCCACATCAATTGCCATTCCAATCAGGGTGTTGATCAGAGAGACCGCATCTGCACCAGCCTCCTGAACCGCACAAGCGACCTCCACGATGTCTGTCACATTGGGGGAAAGCTTGGCAATTATGGGATATGAAGTATGGTCTTTGATTTGCTTTATACACGCATGTGCTGATTCGGGCTTTGCGCCAAATGCCAAACCACCTTCCTTCACATTAGGGCAGGAGATGTTTATCTCCAGCAGGTCGATTCCCTTACACCGGTTCAGCCTCTTGACCACCTCAACATACTCCTTTATGGCGCTCCCTGCCACATTAACGATTATTCGGGTCTCAAGCCTTCTCAAAAAGGGAAGTTTTTCCTTGATAAACCTGTTCACTCCCACATTAGCCAGACCAATGGCATTAAGCATTCCACATGGGGTCTCGACTGTTCGGGGAGGTGGATTTCCCTCTCTGGGGCTTAAAGTTATGGATTTGGTGATGATGCCGCCAAGTTTGGAAAGATCGATCAAAGCATCGTATTCCTCACCGTAACCGAAAGTGCCGGATGCCACCAGAACCGGATTGGAAAATCTCACTTTGGCAATTTTGACCGAAAGATCAGGTTTTTGTCTCAAATCGACTCCCCGAAGAAATCTGAGGTTACACGACTTCAGCTATAAAAAGCCTTGAGAAGTCAAATCTCAAGATGGTGTATATGAATTGCTAATGGCGATAGCAAGATATTCTATCTTTCTTTTTCAAGTTTATTTTTTCTAAAGTTCAAAAGAGCTCATTCCCAATTTACCTCTCTGGCATCAAACACCGGCCCATCCACACAGATTCTTTGGTAAGTTCCGTTTTTTTGTTTGACCACGCATCCCCAGCAAGCCCCCACCCCACATGCCATGTGTGTCTCCAGGGAAATCTGGCAAGAAAGGTTCAATCTTTTGGCTATCTCTGACATCCTTTTCAGCATCATCTGAGGTCCACAGGAATAAACGGCAAGCTTTTTATGATCATAATTTCTTCTCTTTATCTCTTTAAGGAAAACTTCGGTGACCAAACCTTTCCTTCCCACACTGCCATCATCTGTGGTCATTATAAATCTGGCTCCCATGCTTTTTACCTTTTCAGTATACAAAAGCTCGTCTTTGTCTTTAGCACCTAAAAAAAAGGTTAATTTGTTTGGGTGGATTCTTCTGATTAGATGGGCAAAAAGAAACCACAAGGGAGCTATTCCCATTCCTCCTGCCACCAGCATGATTTCCTTCCCTTTTTTAGGAAAGGAGAAGCTATTGCCGATTGGTCCCAGGATATCAAGTGTATCGCCCGGGGATTTCCTTGACAAAATCTCAGTCCCCTTTCCCACAACTTTGAATAATATGTCGAAGCTTTTTTTATTCCTTTCTACACTGTGAATGCTAAATGCCCTTCGTAGAAGAGGATGATCATTTGAACTGACTTTTATATGGACGAAATTCCCTGGCTTTGCTTTTTTGGAAATAATAGAAGATGAAAGGGTAAGCTTAAAGATCTTTTCTTGAAGGTTTTCTTTGGACAACACAGAAGTTAAAAACTGATAGACCATGTTAATCCTACCACTTATCCGGTTCGATGGTTGGGTCTATGTGCGAATCCTCATCCAGTTTTGGTGGCTTCACCTCCACTGTATATATAAACCACTCGCCTAATTGCATCGGATCAATCTTTTCCAGATCGAAGGTGGTGTTTAAAACCGCCTCCCTTGCCGCCTCATCTATCCACATGTTTTCCAGTGAATTCACCACCTCTGCGTCGCTTACGGTTCCATCTAAGTCAATTCTGATCTTGAGTACCACCGCCCCTTTTATGCCGGAAAGGATCTCTGACTCTGGATACACAAACTCCCCCCTTTTCAGTGGTATAGGAGCTTTCGGTATCTGGGGTCCGGAGGTGTCGGGCTCAGCTATCATGGTTGTATCCTTTTCCTCCTCTTCCTGAAGAGTAGTATCTACAGATGGTGGAGGAAGGGTTGGCCGGGCTCTTTGGGAAAGACCCAATTTTATCCGGGCTCCCTCTGCATATTCTGACCCTGGATACTCATCTATCACGCTTTGATAAGCTAAAACCACGGTGCTA
Source organism: Candidatus Zixiibacteriota bacterium (assembly GCA_023129805.1). The sequence goes on from JAGMBK010000039.1 coordinate 12,480, forward strand.
TCGCCCGGATTGGCAAAATACTCGATTGCCCAAGCTCTGGCATAAGCGGATTTGCTGGCATACAGGCTCTGAGGAAATTCCTCCATTATCAGACCATACAAAGCCAAAGCAGAATCAACCTGATTCTCCTCAAAAAGAAGCCTTTCCGCCTCCTGATAAACCTTCTCTACATTCAGCGCATCAAAAGAGTAGAGCCATGCATCCAAAAACTCCAAAGCCAGCTTCCGATAATCCGATTGGGGATACTCATTCAGAATTCTTTTATACATCCCTGCGGCTTCGGCAGAGTCATCTTTTACATTCTCCAGAATCCAGGCGGCAGCGTAAAGTGATTTGACAGCGTATTCGGATTGAGGAAACTGGTCCACCAAAGCCAGATACTCAGCTAAGGCTGAATCGGGCTGATTCATCTGGGTAAGATATAGTTCACCCAGCAAAAATAAGGCTTTGCTGGACTTATCCGTCTCCTCATCCGAGAGCTCCTTTTGATACTTCTCAATTTTAGAAATATTTGCACTTTTAGCCAGTGCCTCCTTAGCTGTCTCTGATCGAGGGTTTTGACCCTTACAGCTTTCATACATCTCTTTGGCTTGCCCCAGATCACCAAACTTATCCTGATATATCTGTGCTAGTTGGAAATAGGCTTTTGCCGACTCCTCCGTCTTGGGATAGTCTTCTATTACCTGATAGAATTCTTCCATGGAAAGGGAAAGCTCATCCAAGAAATAATACCCCTGGGCAATCTTCAGCTTAATCGAAGGGAGCTTGGCAGAGAATCTCTCATCCTCCGACAGCTCAACATAAATCTCCATCCCCTTCTGATGGTCTCCTAAAACATACCAGCATTCGCCCTCTCTAAATTTCGAGTCGAACAAAAGATCCGGAGTGGGGTGGCGTTCTTCCACCCCGGCAAATGACTCCTTGGCATTAGTATAATCTTTTTTCAGCCAGAAACACTCTCCTATGTGGAACTGGGTTATGGCGGAGAGGGTGTCGGGATCAAATTGATTTAGGGTCTTCTCATAATAGGTTATTGCATCAGCATACTCTTTTCTTTGAAAATAAATCTCTCCTATCATAAAGGAGACCTCTCCTTTTCTTTTCTTTTTCACCTTTTCCGACTCAATCAGGTTCCTTAGCAAGCTTATGGCTTCTATTTCCTCACCGGAATAGTAGCAGCACATGCTTATATAGTAGCGCGAATCATTTACCAGCTTGCTTTTGGGGAAGCTGGCCACAAGCTCTTCAAATTTTCTTTTCGCCTTTACATATTCCTCCATGTTGAAGTAGGCTCTTCCGATCAGGAACAAAGCATCATCTGCCCACTTGCTCTTAGGATGGAAGGTCAAAACCTTGGAGGCTTTCTTTATGGCATTTTCGTA
>JAGMBK010000004.1 GCA_023129805.1 Candidatus Zixiibacteriota bacterium
CATTTTTTCCTCCTAAACCGACCACTCCGGTATGCCTGATAGAACCATCATAGAAGATGGCGAAATCGGTGGTTCCACCCCCCAAGTCAATCAGTGCCACTCCTAATTCTTCCTCGTCTGCAGAGAGAAGTGCATAACTGGAGGCAAGAGGCTGAAGCACCAGGTCCCATACCTCCAGCCCTGCCTTTTTCACACTGCGGTATATGTTCTGGGCAGACGTGACAGCGCCGGTGACAATGTGAACCTCAGTCTCCAATCTCACCCCCACCATTCCAACGGGATCTTTAATCCCGGACTGATCATCCACGGTAAACTCCTGAGGCAGAACATGAATGATCTCTCTATCTATGGGCAGGGCGACGGTCTTGGCGGCTTCAATTACTTTATCCACATCTGCGGAGGTGATTTCATGATCGGAACGAGACACGGCAATCACCCCTCGACTGTTGATGCTGCGGATGTGATCTCCGGCTATGCCGGCATAAACAGAGTTCACCTTCACCCCTGCCATCGTCTCCGCATCCTCCACCGCGGAAGCGACAGACTCCACGGTCTTCTCCAGGTTGATTACCACTCCTCTTTTAAGCCCTTCCGATGGGCTGGTGCCAATTCCAATTATTTTAGGCTGCCCCGACTCATCTATCTCCGAGATGATGGCTGCTATCTTGGTGGTCCCTATGTCCAAGCCCACAATTTTGTTTTCATCCGCCATGCTTGCCTCTTGGCTTCAAAGGTTTTTGCTTCTTTTATCTGAAGGTTGATCCCCGGGATCAACTCCCTGGGAAGGAAATCTTTTCGACGATCTGGTCAGCACCACCTGATCCTCAAACCTAAGGTCCAGACATATAATTCCCTCAATTTTCTCCTCCCCGGCAAGGATGGTGCGCACTCTTCTCCATTTTCTCTCAAAATCTCCCTGTCCCATCATCACCTTGACCGTGGGCAGAAGATACAGAATCAGATTGGACATATCCTCCAGGTTGATCTCAGCTAACAGCTCCACTGAGGTGGGATCGATTGCAGTCAGGGTCTTATAAAATTCCAAAGCTTTTTTGACTTTAAAATTAGACCATCTCCGAAAAGGTTCCGGTGTATGGCTTAATTTTCCATCAACCATCTCGATCTTAATCCCGCTCACTATCGGGAGATCGTTGTATAGGTCTTTCTGATCCAGAGGAATGATCTCCTGATCAATCGACAAACCATAAAATCCGCAATTTCCTGAGTGGGAGAAGTTGGTGGGGATGCTTATCCAGAGAACGGGCAGCTTCTCTTCCACCTCAATCAAAATGCAGTGGGGCAATCTTCTTTTAACCTGCACATTCTTTATTCTTATCTCCTCTCTTAATCTTTCTTCAATTCTTTTTAAGTTCAGGCTAAAGATGTTTTTGCCCAGAGAAGATTCAGCCTTACCTCTGATTTCATCAGTAGTGATTTTGTTGTTTCCTCTTATCTTGATTTCCGTCACATTGAAGTTGTGAGAGTGGCAAGCGTATATATAAGCTCCGCTGAATATCAAAATGACTGCAGTAGAGATCAGAAAAAGCTTGTTCACCTTCACAGAATTATCCTTCCAGTAAGTTTAGAAGTTCTGTCCCGATCTTATACACGTCCCCGGCACCCAGGGTGATCACCATATCATTCTCTTTGGTCATCTTTTTCAAAAAGGAAGCTACCTCTTCGGTTCGGAGAATATAGAACACATTCTTATGACCTAACTTTTTGGCAGATTCACAAACAAGCTCTCCCGTTATGCCTGGTATGGGTTCCTCCCGTGCCGGATATATGTCAGTCACCACCAGTACATCTGATTCAAGAAGTGCTTCGCCAAATTCTTTATGAAAGTCCCTGGTGCGGGAATAGAGGTGAGGTTGAAATACGGCGATTGTTCTTCTTTTCCATCCCATCTTAGCCCCTTTTAAAGTCGCCTCTATCTCTGTGGGATGATGAGCATAATCATCCACCACCATCACTCCTTTGGTTTCTCCTTTGATCTCGAATCTTCTATGCACCCCCTTAAACTTCTCTAACCCGCTTCGAATCCTATCCCAGGGTATATCCAGCTCCAGTGCCACTCCGATTGCCGCCAGGGAGTTTTTCACGTTGTGAGTTCCGGGAACCGATAAAGTCACCTCTTCCACATTTTCTCCTCTAATTTGAACCTCAAACCTGCTATGGTTTTTTTCAAAACGAAGAGAGTGGGCTCTAAGGTCAGCTTCAGAGGAGAGTCCATAGGTGGTTAGGGGTCTTTCTATCTGGGGGGTTAACTCTCTTAAATTCTTCTCATCCCAGCACAAGATCACCCTTCCGTAAAAGGGAACCTTATTTACAAACTCCAGGAAGGCGGCCCTTATCTCGGCGAAATCTTTGTAATAGTCCAGATGTTCTGCCTCCAGGGTGGTCACCACCGCAATGGTGGGGGTGAGTTGTAAGAAGGAGCGGTCATATTCATCCGCTTCTGTTACCATGAATTCGCCATTTCCTAACCTGGCGTGCGAACCTAAGTTGACCACCCTTCCTCCCACCACGATGGTGGGGTCCAGTCCCCCCTCAGACAGGACTTCACCCACCATCGAGGTAGTGGTTGTTTTGCCATGTGTTCCGGCGATGCCGATTCCGTATTTCATCCTCATCAGCTCACCTAACATCTCCGCCCTTCTTATCACCGGAATTCTTCGCTCCTTTGCCCAGATCACCTCTGAATTATCTTCCTTTACCGCAGAGGAGATGACCACCACATCAGCATCTTTCACATTTTCTCCGACGTGTTGACATCGAATCTTTATCCCTAAGTTCTTGAGTCTTTGGGTGGTCTCAGATGATTTGAGGTCTGAGCCGGTGACGAAATATCCCAGGTTGAAAAGCACCTCGGCAATACCGGACATCCCCGCTCCACCAATCCCGACTAAATGAATATGTCTTATCTTACTAAACTTCATGGTTTAACTGAATTCTCGATAGCGCAGGCTAAAGCCTGCGGCTACCATTTCCAATATCAAAAGATTTGTAGCCGCAACCTTTAGGTTGCGTTGACGCAGGCTGACATTCGTCCTGAAGGACTCAGTCCGAAGGAAGCCTGCGGCTACCTTTTCTTTGTTAATTCTCATCATTTCTTAGACATGTGATTGCCATTGACAGTTTTTTTATCCCTTTTCCAAGAGTTTCACCATCTCATCCACCAGAAGTGAGGTTGCCTCCGGTCTTCCCATGGTCTTGCTCTTTTCCGCCATTTGCTTTAATCCGGTCTCGTCAGAAAGAAGGGAGCAAATCTTTTCGGCAAGCACCTGGGCGGTCAAATCCTTTTGCAAAATCACAGTTGCGGCACCTTTTTTTTCTAAAGCCTCGGCATTATGTCTTTGGTGATCCGCAGTGGCAAAGGGGAAGGGGATAAGTACGGAAGGTTTCCCGCAGGCGGTGATCTCAGCTAAGGTTAATGCTCCTGCTCGGGAGATTACCAAATCTGAAGCCGCATAAGCTGATCCCATGTCCTCGATAAATGCACACACCGCACATACAATTTCCTTTCCTTTCACCTTTCGAGAAATCTCCGGAAAATCAGCCTCTCCGGTCTGCCAGAGTATCTGCCACTCGGACTTGAGCAAGTCCAGGCATTGCAGAAACACTTGATTTATAGTATGAGCGCCCTGACTTCCACCAAAAACGAATATGGTTTTTTTACCCTCTTCCAATCCAAATTTCTTCAGAGCCTGATTTCGTTCCCTATGGATTAGATCTTCTCTCACCGGATTGCCGATCACCTCCAGCTTTTTCTCAGAGGAGAAATATTTAACGGATTCTGAATAAGAGAGGCACACTTTGTCCACGAAATGTGATAAAAATCGGGTGGTGATGCCGGGGTAGCTGTTCTGTTCCTGGATCAGAGTGGGTATGTTCTTTAAGCTGGCCAGCATAACCACCGGAAAGCTCACATATCCCCCGGTCCCCACCACCAGATTCGGTCTCTTTTGGTTCAGTATTTTAAGGGCTTGATAGAATCCCCTCAAAAGATAGAACACCAGAAAAAGATTAGATAGATAGGACCTTCTGGAGAGTCCTCTGGTCTGAATGAATAACGACCTGAAACCATAGCTGGGGATGATCCTTTCTTCTAATCCCTCTTTGGTTCCCACAAAGACAAGCTGGCTTTGGGGAAATCTCTTTTTAAACTCTGTTGCCATAGCTATTGCCGGGAAGATGTGTCCTCCGGTCTTTCCTCCTGCGAACATGACCTTTATCATATTCTCATTCTACCTAAAATGCCATGAGACGGAACATACTTGGTCTGTCTGGAGATGTTCAAAAGTATTCCGATCCCCACTGCGGTAAAAACTAAAGATGAGCCTCCATAGCTTAAAAAAGGCATGGGGAGTCCGGTGGTGGGCAAGAGCCCCACCACCACACCCGCATTGATCAGAGCTCCCACAAATATGCAAAAGGTTATCCCGAACGCCAGAAGGTAACCAAAATCATCTGAGGCACCTCTGGCGATCGACATTCCTCGGGCGGTCAGAAGAAGAAACAAGATCAAAATAGCTGAAGCTCCTACAAATCCCAATTCCTCACCGGTGGTGGCGAAGATGAAATCAGTATGCGGCTCAGGTAGGAAGAAAAGCTTTGCCTTCCCTTCTCCCGGTCCCACTCCCAAAATCTCACCCGAGCTTAAAGCCAGAACGGATTGCTTCATTTGATAGCTTCCTTCCAACGGATTTTCCAAAGACTTCAGATAATCATTCACCCGTGCCTTTTTATAACCAACGAAAAAGACTAAGATGAACACACTTAAAACCACGGGAGCAATGATCAAAAGAAGGTGTCTGATCCTTGCTCCCGCCACAAATAACATGCCCAGGACAATTATGGACAGGAGAAGAACAGCGCCCAGATGAGGTTGCTTCATAATCAAAAGTGAGGTTATGCCTAAAATCACAAAATATGGCAGAAGAACAAACCTGAGCTCTTTTATTTTATCCTTTTTTTTGCTCAAAGAATGTGCCATAAACAAAATCAGGATGTATTTGAAGAGTTCAGAGGGCTGAAAAGAGACAGGTCCAAGTTTTATCCACCGGCTGGCTCCCCGGGTGGAGGGAACAAACAAAACCGCCACCAGAAGAGAAAAGGATATCAGTAAAATAAGAGGCGAAAGTTTTTCGAACCTGTGGTAATCGACTTTAGTTAAAACCAAAATCAAACACAAAGAGATGATTGCCCAGATCGTCTGTCTTTTGGCAAAGAAGGTGGTGCTGCCAAATTTTTCCAAAGCAAGTATGGCAGAGGCAGAGTAAACCATGACCACTCCGACGGCTATCAAGATCAAAACTAACAAGAGCAAAAAATAATCGGGTCTGGATCTATCGATCATTTGATCTTTTTCCTAAACGTTAATGGTGGCGTTATGCCTTTCCAGCTAAGTCTCTAACGCTCGATTTAAAAACATTACCTCGATCTTCATAATCTTTGAACATATCGAAGCTGGCACAACCAGGGGAGAGCAAAACCACATCTTTGGGGGAAGCTTTTTTGAAACCTAATCCCACGGCTTCCTTTAGGGAGTCTGAGTAAGAAGTAAGCACCAGATCGCCTAATGCATCTTTGAGCTTTTCTTTTGCTTCCCCTATCAAAATCAAAGCCTTCACATTTTTTTGCACCAATTCCCTCAGTCTGGAGAAATCCCCACCCTTATCCTTTCCTCCCGCGATTAAGATAATTGGCGGACTTACGCTTTGTAGAGCATACCACACCGACTCCACATTGGTGGCTTTGGAATCGTTAACAAAACTCACTCCGGATATGGTTGTCACCTGTTCCAATCTGTGCTCTACCCCTTTGAAGTCTCTCAAAGCTTTCTGCATGGACTGGGAAGTAACCCCTAAGATGCCACAAATGGCGCAGGCGGCAGAGACATTGGAAAGGTTGTGCGGACCCTTGATACCTATTCCACTTGCTTCTATGACTTCGCTTTCTTTGTCATTTATTCGCAAGACGAGGTTTCCTTTCCGGATGAAAGCACCCTCCTCTAATTCTTTATCAACACTAAAAAAGACTTTTCTGCTTTTTCCGTGCGAAGCAAGCTTAAAGCTGTTTTCGTCGTCCGCATTCAACACGGCAAAATCGTCCTCGGTCTGGTTTTCTAGAATGCGCAGCTTTGCCTCCATGTATGATTTCAAATCCGGATGACGATCCAGGTGATCCGGAGTGATGTTCAGAACTGAAGAGATATAAGGTTTGAACTCTTCGGTTCGTTCCAGTTGAAAACTGGAAAGCTCCAAAACCAAAATACCTTCAGGGGAGACCTTTTCCACTATATCAGAAAATGGAATGCCGATGTTTCCTCCCACCCGGCATTCCCTTTTGTCCTCTTTTAAGATCTCACCCACCAGGGTTACGGTGGTGGTTTTGCCGTTGGACCCGGTGATTCCAACAATCCTTGCATCGGTGAGCCAGAATGCCACCTCGATCTCAGAGAGGACGGGGATCCCCAAATCTTCAGCCTGGCTCAATATGGGAATATTCAGAGGGATGCCCGGACTTACCACTATGAAATCTTTGTCCAGAATAGCCTTTGGGGTGTGGCCTCCGGTTTCAAAATCTATGCCTAATTCCTTAAGTTGATTTATCTCAGGGGTTAAAAGTTCTCTTCCCTTGATCTCAGATACGAACACCTCTGCTCCAATTTTTTTCAGAAGCTTAGCGCAGGCTAGACCAGACCTTGCCATTCCCAAAACAGAAATTCTTTTTCCTATAATTCTATCTTTTCTCATAATTAGTAGCCGCCCCGCCTTTGGCGGGGCGCTTTTGTCTCATCTGATTTTCAGAGTAATTAGGGTTAAAAGTGCCAAAATCGCCCCAACGATCCAGAAACGCACCACCACCTGAGGCTCCTTCCAGCCTGAAAGCTCAAAATGGTGATGCAAAGGCGCCATTCTAAATACCCTTCTTCCCCAGGTCTGAAAGACGAATACCTGAATGATCACAGAAAGAGCTTCTGCCACGAAGACTCCACCCACGATCAAGAGCAACACCTCCTTTTTTATGAGGATGGATATGGCACCGAATGCTCCTCCCAAGGCTAAGGCTCCGGTGTCACCCATGAATACTTCAGCGGGATGAGTGTTGAACCATAAAAATCCCAGAGCCGCTCCTACCACCGCCCCACAGAACACGGTCAGTTCTCCCGAACCCTCCAGATATATTATGGAGAGATATCGGGAGAAATCCACCCGTCCGGTCATATAGCACAGACCGGCGAAGGCGAACGCACACAGACCGACAAGCCCGATAGCCAGGCCATCCAGACCATCGGTCAGATTCACCGCATTGGAGGCGCCGGTGATCACCAATATCACCAGAGGGATATAAAATATTCCGAAGTTTACTAAGTAGTTTTTAAAGAACAGGATGTCCGAGGCAGTGCCAAAGTTCTGGGAAGGGGGAAAAGTGCGCAAAAGAACTCCCAAAAGCAGACCCAAAGCCACCTGACCTGCCAGCTTCTTTTTTCCCACCATCCCTTTGGGTTGGTGCCTGATGGCTTTAAGATAATCGTCCATGAATCCGATAAGCCCCATCCATATGGTGACCAAAAGTATCAGTCGGATGTAAGCATTGGTCAAATCCGCCCACAAAAGGGTGGGAATAACCACCGCGAACAAAACGATTATTCCCCCCATGGTGGGGGTTCCCTCTTTGACTTTATGGGTGGAAGGACCTTCCTCCCTTATCTTCTCACATACCTGCTTCTCCTTCAGTTTCCGGATGATGATCGGTCCTAAAATCAGGCTGATCAAAAGAGCGGTGAGGGTGGCACCTGCTGTTCTGAATGTTATGTATCTGAAAAGATTAAAAAGAATGAAAGTTTCGCTTAAAGGATAAAGCAGATGGTAAAGCATCCTATTCCTCAGATCACTTTGAACTCTTGAACCTTTGAACCTTTAGACTTTTTATAAACGTTTCACCGCAAAGAAATTTTCCATTCTCTCCATTGAGAAATTATGTGTTCTGAAGTATCCAGACTCCAGATAACAGACACAAGATGTCTGGCATCTGAATACTGGCGTCTGGCATCTTAATTCTGTCGTCCATACAGGCTTTTTAGACTCAAAACCACCTCTTCGGTTTTCATTCTTCTGGAACCTTTGACCAGGACCAGCTCGCCCCCTTTCAGATTCTCCAAAAGATAGAAGCTGACCTGTTGGTTATTCTCAAAAGTCAGAATATCCTGAGAGCTCATTCCTGCTTCTTTTGCTCCCTGTGCAATGAAGCGGGCAAGTTCTCCTACAACAAGAAGCATATCCACACCCAAGAAAGCCACCTTTCTTCCCACTTCTAAATGAAAATCTATGGCTTTCTCTCCCAGCTCCAGCATGTCCCCCAATACGGCAATTTTTCTTCCCGCGGTCTTTATCTTTTTGAGAGTTTCTAAAGCTTTCTGCGTGGAGGCCGGATTAGCATTGTAGCTATCATTGATGACTCTTATGTCCCTGATCTGGACAAGTTCCATTCTCAGCTCTGAAGGAGTATATCTCTCTAACTTTTGTTTGATTTTTTGCGGGTCCACCCCCAACAGACCTCCCACCGTAAATGCGGCTAAGGCGTTATAAATGTTATGTTTGCCCAAAAGCCCCAAATTTATGGTCAAGTCTTTGTTTACTCTGAAACTGATGTAGCCGTCCCGGTTAACCTCTATTCTGTCTGCGCTAAAATCCGCCCTCTTTTCGATGCCGAAGCTTATCACCCTTTCACCCTTTTTCTTTTGTCTTATTCTGTCTGCCAGAATGCTGTCGTCTGCGTTTAGAATTATGGTCTTAGGAGAGGACATACACTCGGGGAGCTCAAACTTAGCTTGGGCGATCTTTTCTGTGCTCTGCATAGATTCCAGATGAGCCGGTCCGATGTTGGTGATAACTCCTATGCTGGGATTTGATATTTGGGTTAGGATTCCGATTTCCCCCGGACTGCTCATGCCCAATTCTATCACCAGAGCCTCTGAACGGGAGTTAAGTTGAAACAGGGTGAGCGGCACCCCAATAAGGTTATTATAACTTTTGGGTGATTTTAACACACAGAATCGAGAGGACAAGACCTCTGCTATCATATCCTTGGTAGTGGTTTTGCCATTTGTTCCGGTCACCGCCACGGTGGGGATGTCGAACTTTCGTCTGTGCCAGGATGCCATATCTCTTAAAGCCTTCTTGGTATCCTTCACCAGAATCGCCGCTATTTTATTGAAAATTTCTTGATCTATTGTATGCCTTTTATCTTTGGCCATAACTGCCGCTTTTGCGCCTTTTTCCGCGGCCTGTTTCATAAACTGATGCCCATCGAACCTCTCCCCAGGGATGGCAACGAAAAGATTCCCCTTCTCTATGTTCCGGGAGTCGATGCTTATTCCCCGAATCAGCTGATCGTCCTTGTAAAGACCGAACTGAATTTCTCCGTGAACCACCTTGGTTAATTCATCTAATCTTATCTCAAGCATAAAACCTTTCGGCGCCCAGATGGGCGGCTACCACTTTATTGGCTATCCATACTCCTCTGACTCTTCTTGACCCTTGACCCTTCCTGCAGACAACAGTTCAAGCACCGTCTCCTTATCCGAGAAGTGGATTTTTTTGTCTCCGATTATCTGATAATCCTCATGCCCTTTGCCTGCCAGCACCAGAGTATCTCCAGCTCGGGCAATTTCCAACGCTTTCTTGATGCCCTCCGCTCTGTCGATTATAATCTGGACTTTGCTCTTCTCTTCTATCCCATGCAGGATTTGCTGCACAATTACCCTGGGGTCTTCTGAGCGGGGGTTGTCTTCTGTCAGAAAGATGAGGTCCGCATACCGGGATGCTGCCTTTCCCATCAGAGGTCTTTTGCCACAATCCCGATCTCCGCCGCATCCGAAAAGGAAGAGCAATTTCCCTTTGGTTAACTTCCGGGCGGTCTTCAAAAGCCCCTCAAGGGCGTGGGGAGTATGCCCGTAATCTATCCAGATATTGAAATCCTGTCCTGCCTGGATTCTCTCCATGCGTCCGGGAATTCCACCCACCGCTTCCAGACCTGATTTTATAGTGTCTGGATCTATCTCTTGTGCAAATCCCACCGCGGCACTGGCTAAGGCATTATAGATATTTGTCTCTCCGATGAGTTTAAAATCCAATTTGATCTCCCCGGCTGGTGTTGCCATGTTGATTAAGGATCTCTCCGGGGTGCAGATAAAGTTTGTGGTGAAGAAATCTGCATTAGGATCGTTCAGGGAATAGGTCAAGCATTTAGTTTCGACTTCTTGGGAAAAATATCTCCAGCTGGGGTCATCCAAATTTATCACCGCACAACTTCCCCCCTCTTTTAACTTCTTGAATAAAAGGCCTTTTGCATGTCGATATGCATCCATGGTCTTGTGAAAATCGAGATGCTCATGGTTCAAATTGGTAAACACCGCCACATCGAAGAAGGTCCCGTCGACCCGGTGCAGAGCTAAGGCATGGGAGGAGACCTCCATCACCACAGCAGATATTCCTTCTTTTAGCATCTGGGAAAGCATTTTCTGCAGATCCAGCGATTCAGGAGTTGTGTTGTGCGCTTTTATCTTCTGGTCGTCCATCCAGTAGGCGATGGTTCCAATCAAGCCAACCTTGTTTTGGTTTTGTTTCAGAATCGACCTGACCAGATAGGAGATGGTGGTTTTGCCATTGGTGCCAGTTATGCCTACAACTTTGAGTTTTTTAAAGGGAAAACCAAAAAATCTTGTGGCCACAAGTGCTAACGCTTCTCTGGCATTCGGGACTATTATCTTAGCTTTTGCTTTGTAATCACCATCCTTCTGCGCTATCACAGCTACCGCACCCTTTTTCACGGCAGAATGAATATATTTATGTCCATCGTCTGAATATCCCTCAATGGCTACAAAAAGATCACCCGGATTAATCCTGCGGGAATCATACTCAATTTTTTTTATGGCTAAATCTAACTTTCCGGAGATCTTCTTGGAGGCGAGCGCATTTAAAAGTTTTTTTAGATTTTGCACGTTTTTCTTACTCATGATTGGTAAAGCCACGGCTTAAATGATATCTCTGAGAAATCGTAGGGATCCCGCCGTTGGCGGGATGGCTGTTCTCCATTAGGATTAGGACAGGGATTCATCCTGAAGGACAAGTCCTGTCCCTACATAAAACTTTTTCAAATACGGCTTTTTCTTAAGGTCGCTCTCCATAGGTAATTAAAAAACCTCATTCTGACTGACATTCTATGATGCACTCCTGATTTTTGTTTACTCGGGTGTTTGGCTCAGGAATCTGCTTAACCACTATTCCACTTCCTTTAAGCTTAAAGTGCAGGTCTTTATGTGCAAAGATCTTCACCGCCTCTCTGGCGGTCATCCCTCGCACATCTGGAATCAAAGCCTCCTCTTTTAGGATCAGGTCTGGCTCTGAGAAAAGATCGAAAGACTGCCAGTTCTGTTGGTAGTCCTTTTCTTCGGTAAAACCAATTTGCATCCCTGCTGCAACTAGGGACAACGTATTCTTAGCTGTCCCTGTTAACAGAGATTCTCCTGTAAGAGAGACGATTCGCTGGGTGGCATTCTTGAATACTGGAGCAGCAGTTAATCCTCCCAAGTGCTCCTTTCTGGGGCTATCCAGGGTGATCAAGCCCACCATCTGAGGATCCTCGGCTGGGAAGAAGCCTACAAAGGAGGTTATGTAACAGTCCTTTTGATATCCTCCTCCACCTGGTTTTGCCTTTTGAGCAGTGCCAGTTTTTCCCCCGACGCTCAGACCTTCCATCTTTGCTCTCTGTCCGGTTCCAAAGCACACCACCCCTTTCATGAAGTCCACCAGAAGATGGGCGGTTTCTTCACTCACCACCCGTCTGATTTGGGTAGGACTTTTTGATTTCAAAGTATCTTTATTTTCATCAAGGATCGCCTTAACCACGAAAGGTTTCATAAGGATGCCATCATTGGCTATGGCACCATAAGCACATACCAATTGCAAGGCAGTGAGGGAAATTCCCTGTCCAAAACCGACGCAGGAGAGGACAAAGTCAGACCACCTCTTGGGAGAGGGGATAAAGCCCTTTGCCTCGCCGGGCAGATCGATTCCTGTCTTTTTGCCCATTCCAAAATCGCAGGCGTATTGGTGTAATTTTTCTTTACCCACCATCATGGCTATCTTTGAGAGGGCGATGTTGGAGGAATACATCACACTCTCTTTGAAGGTGAGCCATTCATAAGATTTAACATCATGGATAATTCTTTTGCCAATTCTGAATTCCCCCTTTTCTCCGAAGATGCTATCCTGTGGGCTTAAGATCACCTCTTCCAGAGCGGCGGCAGCAGTGATGATCTTGAAGGTTGAGCCGGGCTCAAAATTGTCACTTATGGTTCGGTTTCTTACGGGCAGTCCATCATCTTTTCCGCAATAAGCCATTGTTAGAATCTCCCCGGTTTGGGGATTCATGAAGATGGCACTTCCACCATCCGCCTGGATCAACTCTATGCCCTTTTTCAGCTCTTCTTCCACGATGCTTTGTAGTTCTATGTCGATGGTCAGAACCAAACTTTTACCATCTTCTGGTTTCTGCAGTGGATGCTCGGCGATCTGATAGGAATTTCTGTGTCCATCCCGCTGAAAAATTCCCTCTCCGTCTTTGCCTTTTAGGTGTTGGTCATATTGATATTCCACTCCAGCCAGTCCCTTATTGTCAATATCCGTAAACCCCAAAACCTCCCCGGCCAAATCACCGTAAAGATGATACCTTTTAGTTTCGTTTAATGCCCAAACCCCCTCCAACTTTCTCTGTTTTATCTTCTGACTCTCTTCCTTTTCCATCTTTCTTTTTAGCCAGACGAAATTCTTTCGTGTCCTCAGATTCTTTTTTATCTGAGTATAGCTGGAACGGGACAAGCTAAATGCCTTTGCCACCTGATCTGGATTTTTAACGCTCTCCGGGATGGCAAAGAAAGACTCCACCGGCAAATTGATAACTAGTTCTTTTCCGTTTCGGTCGTAAATTATTCCTCTTTTCGCTTCCAATTTGATGTGTTGCCGGTGTTGCCTTAAGGCGATTTTTGTGTATTCAGCCCCTTTGAGAACCTGAAAGTAGAAGAGTCGGAAAAGAATTAGAAGCCATACAAGAGTTCCCAACCCAAAAACGGCAAGTGTTCTTCTTCTTGAGAGCTTTTGGGGCCTTGACCGTTTATGGCTCTTAGAAATCAAGTGATGAAATCTTTCTGATCTGACTTTATGGCTCATGTTTGATCTCTTTTGCGATAGCTTCATCTCCGGAGAGGAGATCTTTCTGAAGTGCTTTCAGCTTAGCCCAGATGTTTTTGGCAAAGCCAGGTGTCTCCAGGTAAGTAGAGTCAGATGATTCACGAATCAGCCCCATCTGATCTGGGCCAGGATAAACGAATCCCATCTTTTTGCCCATCTCTTCTATTCTCTGGACCGAGCTGAGTTTGGTCACCTCAATTTGCAGGTATTTACGAGTCTTCTGCTTTTGCCTGATTTCAAGTCTTAGCTCATTGGTGTTGGCAGAAAGGGTGATTACGGTCACCCTCTGCCAGATATACAGGCAGGACAAAAAAATCAGCACAAGAAAAATCAAAAGAAACTTTAGCCTCAACCTCTTTTTTCTTTTTACGACAAAGCGATTTCTTTTCATTTTGGCTCTGCTCAAACTCTTTTTTCCGCCTGTTATCAAATTAATTGAAGATTACACACAATTTAAGTTACCCTTAAGGTTGCGACTACAAATCTTTATCCGTTGGTAGTCGCAGATCAGTTGACTTCCTATGGATCCAAATGGACTTTAGCCCACGTTTTTCTCTTTTTAATTTGTTCGCATTCATCGGTCAATTAGAAATTGTAGACAATTCTTGCGATCTATTATTAGCGCACCCTGAAAGGTGCGGCTACCACCTTATTTGGTAGCCTGCGCCTTTGCCTTTATCCTCTCATTATGTGCATTCTTTGATTAGTTGGGGGCTCAGCTTTTCTGCCACCCAGAGCTTTGCACTTCTGGCTTTAGGATTGGCTCTAATTTCCTCAACTGAAGGGAGTATGGGCTTAGTGGTGATCATCCTCAAATTGGCTTTAGCTCCACAGCAGCACACCGGAAGCTCTGGCGGACAAACACAGCCTTTGCTTTCCCGTCTCATCTTATCCCTTATCAACCGGTGTTCTAAGGAGTGATAGGAGATCACGCACAATCTCCCGCCAGAAGTTAGAAAACGTATGGCTTGGTCCAATCCCCGTTTTAGCTCGGACAACTCATCATTTACCTCTATTCGGATAGCTTGAAATACCCGGGCTAAGGACTTTATTCTATATCTGGGGTTGATTACTGATTCCACCAAACTTCTTAACTGGAAGGTGGTCAGGATGGGAGCCCTCCTTCTTTTGTTCAGGATGGCTCGGGCGATCTTTTTAGAAAATCTTTCCTGACCAAACCCAGAAAGAATCGTGCTTAGTTCTGAGAGTGAATAATTATTAACTACTTCAAAAGCATTTTTAGATTGCGATCGATCCATTCGCATGTCTAATGGCCCATCCAATTGGAAACTGAAACCTCTTTCTTTGTTTTCTAGATGAAGCGAACACAGGCCTA
This sequence comes from Candidatus Zixiibacteriota bacterium, assembly GCA_023129805.1. The sequence goes on from JAGMBK010000004.1 coordinate 14,593, forward strand.
AATCAAAAAGAAATCCCGAAATCTCTTTTATGTTTAAATGCAGAAGAAAATCCTTAATCTGACTGAAACGAAGATGGACAAACCTGATTCTGTTTTTGTGCTGGGCTAGCCGTCTTTTGGCGATTTTCAAAGCATTTTCATCTCGGTCAATACAGATTATGTTTCCTTTTAGCTGTGCGGCAATAGCCTCTGCATGTCCACCGGTTCCTACCGTGGCATCAACTATGATCTCGGATTCCTCGGACAAAAGATTCTCTAAAACCTCCTTCACCAGAACTGGTTGGTGCATGTTTTTATTCTCATTGCTACGTAAGTGTTAGCTCATCTTTTACATCAGGAACAAGACTTGTCGGATTTTTGCCTCATCCCCATCCCCCTCTCCACTCAGTGGAGAGGGGTTCACCTTCCCTTCGGTCCTGCACTTTGCCATGAGACTCAGTGTCGAAGGAAAAGGTTTATCCTGAAGGGGAGAAAAGGTGTGAGGTTCTCTGAAAAACAGATTTAATTGATTCTTTGTTCCCGGATAGACAGGTCATTACCCTTCAGGAGACTATGTTTGGCGTAGCCAAGCCTTCATGGCTTGGTTTGAAGTCAATATTTATAAAACAAGCAAAATTTTTCTATAAAAAGAGGTCAATCCTGTCACTAAACATAGCTTAAGACCCGAATATCTTCTCCGCCGCCTCTTCATAGCTCTGCTTATACTGCTCCCTGTACTTCTGATATACCTGGGGAGCCCACAATTCAATGCGGGACAGAATTCCCAGAATCAAGATATCCTTTTTGATCTGGGCAAAATCCAGAAGTCGCTGGGAGATGGTTAGTCGGCCCACCCGATCTATTCTCGCATCCTCCGATTCAGGAACGAACACCCTCTCTAAGAACCGGTGTTCTGCTAAGTCCACTTTCAGATTTCTGAGTTTCTCCTCCTGCTTTGCCCACTCATCAGTAGGATAGAGAAAAATACAGCCATCATATCCCGGTCCTATGACGAAATTGTCATTGGAGGAAGGTAGCACAGCCTCCCTTAATTTCTTGGGAAGCTTAAGTCGCCGCTTGCTGTCAATAGTGGATGAGTATCTGCCTTTAAACGAAGCCATGAAAGATGAGATCTCTTAAGCTTAAAATGAGAACTGGTTGAAGCATCAAAGAGTGGAAAGCTTGCCGGCTAAACTGATAGTTTTGGTCTCTGTGTTTCTGTTTAAACCACGCTCCGCTCCCTTATGCTTCTGGCATCTAAATCAAAATTCTTCTTAAACAAGCCTCTCAAGTTTCAATCCTGCTTTAACAAAACAAGTTCAACTTATGTGCCTACAGCAACTTACTAAAACTGCTGGCAGCTGTGAGCCCTAACTTGTCCACTTCTGACCCAAAAAGCCCACTTTCTACCCCTATGATACACTCCAACGCTTTGCTTGTCAAGAAAAAAATTTGCTTTTACAGAATATTTTTATGTGCTTGTGGTGATATCGACAACATACCACAATTAATTGGGTCTCTCCCATACTCTCAATTTTGAAAAATGAAAAAGGGAGGCTCCCCTGAAGCTTCTGCATCTGTGCTCACTGATATAACTCATTGCTAAAAGTTGGATTGGCGCAAAAGCATCCTGTCTTCTAAAAACTTTTCCGGCTGGCATGTATATTGCAAAATCTGAAGATGTAAATTTTAATCCTTTCTGAAGCTGATTTCAAAAGGGGGAGATGATGAGCAGAAACTTAAGATGTTTTTTAGTTCTGCTTTTCGCATTGGCGGTCTTTGCAAGCACCGGGTTGGCTCAGATCACTTATCAGGCCTCTTTTTCTGAAGGGGATATGATTTTTGGTCGAAAAGATGGCTTTGATGTAGTGAGTTTAAAAGGTGCCATAAGATCGAAAGATTATGGGTATCCCGATCTTCCCATAAAGCTGATCTGTCTTATACTTCCCAACGATAGCAAAGTAGCTGATGTATCTATCACAGACACACATCACATACTTCTGGAGGGAGATTTTCTTATCTTTCCCAGTCAGCCAGATGAAAAAACAGATGCTATTTATCAAAAAGAGTGGGTAAAGCCAGATCCTGGAGTGTATAACTCAGATTCATTTTATCCGCCGCGGCTTGTGGAGATAGTTGAAGAAGGTTATCTGGCAGGAAGCCATCTGATTACTTTGGCGGTACATCCTCTACAATATAAGCCCAAATCTCGAAAGCTTTTGTTTTATACCCAACTGGATATCAGAGTGGAATTGAAAGGTTCCCAAAGAACCCCTTTAACATCTCAAATACAGAGAAGGTCAGACAAGGCCCAGCGGATATATGAAAAGATTCTGCATCAGTTGGTTGACAATAAGAATGATATTACGAATTTCATTTGCAAAAACTTTCAATCAGTGCTGTTTAAAGCAAATATCGATAGTTCAACATATCATCCCTATCTGGTTATCACCTCTTCGGAACTTAAGTCAGCATTTTTGCCATTGGTGGAATGGAAAACCAGAAAGGGAACAGGTGCAACCATAGTCTGTATAGATAGCATTCTTTTGAGTTATTCCGGAAGAGATGATGCGGAAAAGCTCAGAAATTTCTTAATTGAGGCTTATCAGAACGGCACCAATTGGGTGCTTTTGGGAGGGGATGAGGACGTGGTTCCGATAAGGTATGCTTATCCCACCATTACGCCCACCCCTCCGCCAATTAATAATCAGCAGATCTGTGATCTTTACTTTTCCGATGTGGATGGTGAGTGGGATCTGGACAACGACGGAGTCTGGGGAGAACCGCAACAGGACAATCCTGACATCTATCCGGATTTGTTTGTCGGAAGAGTTCCCGCAGGTGACACCGCAGAGGCGAAGGCTTTTGTGGAGAAATTGCTTTCCTATGAGAAAAATCCGGGAGAAGGGTCAACCGATTATCTTACCCGGACATTATGGATGAGCTCGGATCAGATGAGGGACTGGAACTGGGGAGAGGGACAACACCATCTGGTTTCTGAATACATACCATCCAACTTCTATCAAGACCTGTCCGCTTTAATAGAATCACCAACCGGAGATGCACAAAATCCAATCGGCCCCGGTGGAGAGACCTGCGTAGAGATGATGAACCAGGGTTGGGGGATCGTGGGGGTATTAGCTCACGGGAAATCGAGTGGTTTTGTGGCAAAATCTAACTTGACCAATGGCACACCTAAGTCCTGGGTCTATACCTTTCCGGGAGAAAACGATGGACATGGGCACTTACCCAACTCGGACAACGAACAAAAATACGGGATAATGTATTCCATATCCTGCAGTCAGAGTGCTATAGATGTGGAGGGAGAGACACCCTGTGTGGGTGAATTCTATTCTTTGACTCACCAAAAAGGTGGAGTGGCATTCTTGGGGTATTCCAGATGGGGTTGGGTGAGCGTCTCTTATAAGCTTTGTGAAAAGTTCTTGGAATATCTATTTGACAGTGACCTGGGACATCACATCGGGGTGGCGGAAGCTCTCTCCAGATGTGCTTATCCTTCCTATCGGGATATTAACTATGGGCATAATTTATTCGGTGATCCGGAGATGCCGGTCTGGACCCAGACCCCATCAGATCTGGCTGTGGTTCATCCGGATGGGGTAACCATAGGCTGGCGAACCATCAACTTCTCCGTCACATCCCAAGGGTCAGGAGTGGGGGATGCTTTAGTGTGTCTGACCTTAAGAGACAGGCTTATGTTTTTGGGCGAAACCGATCCGGATGGTAATCTATCCTGTGAGGTAAACTTAGATGACGTAGGAGAGATGAGCGTGGTGGTAACCAAGCCCAACTTTATTCCTTATGAGGACTCCATCACGGTCTCACTTTTGGCAGATGTGGATGAGGATGAGGCTAATTGGGGTATGGAATCATTTGAGCTTTTTCAAAATTATCCTAATCCGTTTAATCCCGTTACCAGTATCCAGTATTCAGTAGGCAGTAGGCAGACAAAAACGGCGGACGGCTCCTTTGCCCACACCACCCTCAAGATATACAATGTTCTGGGACAGAGGGTGAGGACTTTGGTGGATGAACCCCAAAAAGCAGGGAACTACCAAGTGGACTGGGATGGAAAAGATGATTGGGGAAAAGACGTCTCCAGTGGAATATATTTCTATACATTGAAAGTAAATAATTATAGAGAGACAAAAAAGATAACTCTTTTGAAATAAATCGTGACAAGGAGATGACAGGTTTCAAGCTCGGAGATGTTGTTTTAAGATTCATGTATCCCAAAGCATGAATAATTTTGAGATAGAAGCATAGAGTAACACCGCAAGTTTTCCCTTCCTGAGTATCTTTTGCAAAACTATTTTTTAATCGAAGTCAAATCTTGTTCGAGTATCCGGTGTTTGAGGGGTAAAAATGTAAAGTTGGGTCCACCCTGCGAGGAAAAGTTTTTTGGAGTGTCAAGCTTCAGCTTGACCTGAAAATTCTTGAAACACAAAGAAGCTCTAACCTGGTTCACCTAAAGGTGAACACTCCAATTTGCCCTTTTAAGGTAAATCGCTTCCCGTTGGTGTTCCCCAGACGGGCAGGCAGACGCCCCCGTCTGGGCGTCCGTGCATGGCTGGCAGGCTTCACCAACGGGTATTGAAATGCATAAGAAGAATACCTGCTTGAATGAGGAGATGCCCCCACTCATCGATACTTAAAAAGGAGGGAAGACTCTATTGAGATTGTTCTTGACAACTGAACTTTTGCTTATATTTTAAGGTCGATTTAAAAACCCGGTCAAAGTTCATATGATTCTATTCGTATGAATTTGGGATTAGGTTGAAATGGGGGTGTAGCTCAGTCGGTAGAGCATCTGCCTTTTAAGCAGGTGGCCGGCGGTTCGAGTCCGCCCACCCTCACCAAATTGATTGAAGATTCTTCTAAAAGTGCCGGAATAATCATTGTGTTGCTTCTTTGGGGACCATCGGGAAGGAAATACCATGATTAAACTTTCCAGTTTGGAGGGCAACAAACTCTATGATTGGACCCTTCAGAAGGGGAAATACACCATCGGACGAAGCGCACAGTGTGATTTGGTTATAAATGATAGCACCGTATCACGAAAGCATGCCCAGATAGAGATTGTGGATGAGGTGACAATCAATCTAACCGATCTGGGAAGTCACAATGGAACCACGGTCAATGACGACAGAATTACTGATACGGTCAAACTGCAAGCTAATGACCTCATCTCTTTTGGACAGGTGGGGTTTAAGATCACGTTGAGTGAAGGCAGAGAGATATCAGGTAGTTCTATCACCGTTACCGAGTTTGAACATCCTCTGACAAATGCTACATTATTATCAATAAACGAGGCACTCCAACCTCTGCCTGCGAAGGTCACTGATAATCCCAAGGTATTTCAGGCTCTATCTGAGATGGGAAAGATGCTGATCCTACCCGGCTCTGGGGAGGAGATGTTTGACAAAGCGTTGCAGTTGCTACAGGAGATTATCCCCACCGAACGGGTTGCCGTATTGTTATCCAAACAAGAAGGTCAAGAGCTTTATCTTGCTACTTGTCGTCTGTCCGAAAAACACACTTCTGGCTCGTTTACCATCTCACGCACCATTGTGCGAGAGCTTCTCAATCAGAAGAACGCTCTCCTGATTTCTGATCCTGGGGCCGACTCCCGATTTGCACAACAAAAGTCAATCGTAAGATCAGGAATTAAATCAGCAATGGCAGTTCCCCTGTTTGACGAGGGAAAAGTCTTGGGAATTTTGTATGCTGACACAACCAATCCCTCGCATCGTTACACCGAAGACTTCCTGAGAATAGTAGCAACTTTTGGAAATATTCTCGCCGCCAAAATTACCAATCAAAATCTTCTCAAAGAGCGACAGGCTAAAGAGGTACTGGAGGCTGAACTGAAAGTCGCCTCCCAAATTCAAAATCAGCTTTTGCCCAAAAAGCTTGTGGATATTGAAGGGTACAGTTTGAGCACATTTCAGGCTCAATGTAAAATGGTTGGAGGAGACCTCTACGATGTGGCTGAACTTAAAGATGGACGAATACTTTTTCTATTAGCTGATGTTTCAGGCAAGGGAATGGGTGCGGCTCTTTTGATGTCCAATATTTTAGCATCTTTCCGTATTCTGTATGGTGCCGAAGATTTCAATCTCCTGGATGTCACCTGTGGGGTTTCAAAACGGCTTCTCCAGTTCAGCCGTCCGGAAGATTTTGCCACTTTGTTTATTTGCGACCTTTGTCCCAAAACACATACTCTCCGGTATATTAACGCTGGCCACAATCCTCCCGTGATGGTGCGCAGTGACGGCAGGGTGGAATATCTTCAGCCATCCGGCATTCCGATTGGAGCATTTGACATCTCTAACTGGAAAGAGGAAATTCTTGAGTTGGGAGTAGGGGATTTTCTTTTCATGTTTACTGATGGTATCACCGAGGCGACCAATACTAAGGGTGAAATGTATGAAGACGACAAGTTAAAACGACTTCTTTTAAATTCCCGAAAACAATCTCCAGAAGAATTAACCGAATCAGTGCTGGATGAGATCAATGATTTTACCGGGGGCGCTCCCCAGAGTGACGACATCACCATGATGATTCTGCGCAGAGATCGTTAAGAAACAAACTTCTTGATTTTTCAAAAAAATTCCTTATTTTAATATAGATAAATTGGGTATAGATAAGCTTAATTCCATATCTAAGCGCAAAGGCTATGTCTTCTGAATCTGATGATAACGGTTTGGACAAAACTCAATCGTTCAGAATACTTGCCCAGGGGACAGTGATATCTCATTATAAGATTATTGAGAAGATCGGCTCGGGTGGGATGGGCGTGGTCTACAAAGCTAAAGACACCAGGCTGGAAAGAACCGTGGCTTTGAAATTTTTGCCTTCTCACTTGCTTTGCGACGTTGAAGCCAAAACTCGGTTTGAGCATGAAGCCAAAGCAGCTTCCGCCCTGAATCACACCAACATTGCCACGATCTATGACATTGATAAAGTAGAAGACCAGTGTTTCATATCCATGGAATACGTTGAGGGGAAAACACTCAAAGAGCTTATCAGAGAAAGGACCCTTTCTGTAAAGGAGGCTTTGGACATAGCCCTTCAGATGGCAGAGGGTTTGAATGCTGCTCACAAGAAGGATATTGTTCATAGAGACATAAAATCAGATAACATCATACTGACCGACGAGGGAGTGGTCAAGATAATGGATTTTGGCCTAGCGAAGTTGAAAGGAGTAACCAAGCTAACCAAGACCGGAACTACTCTGGGGACAATCCAATACATGTCTCCGGAGCAAGCTCAAGGGATGGAAGTTGACCAGCGTTCCGATATTTTTTCTTTTGGTGTGGTTTTATATGAAATGATCACAGGTCAACTTCCCTTCAAAGGTGAGCATGAAGCTGCTGTAATCTATTCTATTGTAAATGAGACTCCCGAACCACTGGCAAGGTATAAAGCCAACGTTCCCGAAGGATTGCAAAGGATAATTGACAAGGCTTTGGAAAAAGACCTCAGCACCAGGTATCAGATTGCAGCCGAGATAATAGCGGATTTTAAGCGATTCGGACAGAAGATAAGACCTGGTGGCTTGATTGTAACAGAGAAGAAAAGAATCGGTGAGAAATCAATCGCTGTCATTCCATTCATAAATCTCAGCGAGGACAAAGCTAACGAGTATTTCAGCGACGGTATTACTGAAGACATCATCACCCAGCTTTTCAAAATCGGTGATCTGAAGGTTATTTCACGCACATCAGCGATGCTTTACAAAGGTAGCAAGAAAAGCCTTCGGGAAATAGGAAAAGAGTTAGGCGTTGCCACAATCCTTGAAGGGAGCGTCCGGCGAGCTGGTAATCGGGTTCGCATCGTTGGCCAGCTCGTGGACGCAGAAACCGACGAGCATATCTGGGCCGAAACCTACGACCGGGACTTGAGTGATATCTTCGCTATCCAGAGTGATGTGGCACAGCAGATTGCTCGGGCTCTAAAAGCAACACTCTCTCCTGAAGAGAAACAGCGGATTGAACAAAAGCTTACCGACAATCTTGAAGCCTACGACTACTTTCTTCAAGGTAGGGAATATAGATTCCGGAGTACTGAAAAGAATGATGTGGAAATCGCGATTGAGTTATATGAAAAGGCAGTTAGTGTAGATCCCAACTTCGCAGAGGCATATGCGAGTATAGCATTACAGCACTGCATGATGTACTGGCTTGGTTATGATCGATCTCCAGAACGCTTAGGCAGGGCAAAGGAGGCGATTGATAAGGCTCTGAATCTAAAACCCGACGAACCAGTGGTGCGGGAAGCAAACGGCTACTACTATTACCATGGGTTCCGGGATTATGCCAGGGCCTTAGATGAGTTTTCTTTCGCGCGCCGAAAAGAACCCGGCAACGCATGGTATAACGCCAATATCGCCTTTATTCAGCGCCGCCTGGGCAAATTTGAGGATGCATTGCAAAACCTGAAAATTGCATTCCAATATGATCCCCGATCAAACATACTTGCAAGTGAAGTGGGCGGGACCTACATGGCTGTTCGCATGTACACAGAAGCGGAAGGTTATTATGAGCGCGCCATCGCACTTGCCCCGGACGTAACATCGAATTACATATACAAGGCATTGACAAGCATCTACAAAACGGGCAGTACCGAAAGTGCCAGACAGGTTCTGCACAGAGCGTCGAAGCGTGTTAGCTCGGATGATCTTATCTGGTATTTAGTTTACTTTGATATCTATGATGGACACTATCAGGACGCCTTCGATAGACTCGCATCCATTCAGGAAGAAGTATGTGAGAGGCTGATAGATTATACACCAAAAGAAGCAATCCGTGGCCTGATCTACGAGTTGATAGGACAGCCGGATCAAGCTCGTGCTCACTACATAAAGGCTCGGACATTGCTGGAGAAGAAGGTACATGAATGGTCTGATGACGCCCGGATTCACGCTGAACTGGGTAAGGTCTATGCTCGTCTCGGTCTTAGGAATGAAGCAATTCGTGAAGGACAGACAGCAGTTGACCTGATACCTGTTTCACGAGATGCAATGATAGGACCTGCCTACTTAGCTGACTTGGCTGAAATTTATACGATAGTAGGGGATTTTGACGCTGCCATGGACAAACTTGAGTACCTATTGGAGATACCATCTGGGGTTCACATTGGCGAACTGAAGGTCAACCCAGTGTGGGATCCACTTCGCGACCATCCCCGCTTTCAAAAGCTCTTGGAAGGAGGAGCATAGCTATAGCAATGATCGGCAAAACCATATCACATTACAAAGTCCTCGAAAAGCTCGGCGAGGGCGGCATGGGCGTAGTGTATAAAGCTGAGGACACCAAACTCAAACGCACCATTGCTTTGAAGTTCCTCACACCACAGGTTTTGGGGGCTGAAGAGGAGAAGGCTCGTTTTGTTAATGAGGCCCAGGCTGCTGCCGCATTGGATCATCCCAACATCTGCACGGTCTACGAAATCGACGAGGCTGAAGGTCATACCTTTATGTCCATGGCCTACCTCGAAGGCCAAAGCCTGAAGGACAAGGTTAAATCAGGTCGGCTGAAGCTGGAGGAGGCTTTGGATATTGTCGTTCAGGTTGCTGAAGGTTTACGGGAAGCCCATGAGAAAGGGATCGTTCATCGGGATATCAAGAGCGCCAATGTTATGGTAACGGAAAAAGGTCAGGCAAAGATAATGGACTTTGGCTTGGCCAAATTAGCCGGGGGAACACAGCTTACCAAAACAGGCACAACCATGGGCACGGTTGCCTATATGTCGCCGGAACAGGCGAAAGGGGAAGAGGTCGATCACCGAACGGATATCTGGTCACTGGGTGTTGTGCTGTATGAGATGGTTACCGGGCAGTTGCCCTTCCAAGGTGAGCATGAGCAGGCGGTGATATATTCAATTTTGAATGAAGAGCCGGAGCCGGTAACGGGTTTGCGGACTGGATTGTCGAGGGAATTGGAACGAACTGTGAACAGAGCTCTGGCAAAAAGTCCGGGTGAACGTTACCAGAACGCTGGGGATATTCTGGTGGATTTGAGAAAACTTAGAAAGGAGCTCGAATCTGAGACTTCGAAACAGAAAACCTCCAAAATAAAACCACAACCCTCAATCGCCGTGTTGCCTTTTACCAATTTAAGTGCCGACAAGGAGCAGGAATATTTCTGCGACGGCATGGCAGAGGAGATTATCAACGCTCTGACGCACGTGGAAAGCTTGCGCGTGGTTGCCCGGACTTCAGCTTTTGCGTTTAAGGACAGGCATGAGGATATCCGCGGGATTGGAAAGAAACTGAACGTGGAAACGTTGCTTGAAGGGAGCGTACGGAAAGCAGGTAACAGATTGCGAATCTCTGCCCAGCTTATCAATGTTGCCGATGGTTACCATCTCTGGTCCGATGCCTACAATCGGGAGTTGGAAGATGTGTTTGCTATACAGGAAGAAATATCCATGGCGATTGTAGATAAGCTGAAGGTCAAGCTTTTAGGAAGAGAAAAGGCGAAACTGGTTAAGCGTCATACGGAGAATCTGGAAGCCCACAGTTTGTATTTGAAGGGCCGCTATTTCTGGAATAAGAGAACTGAAGAGGATTTAAAGAAAAGTATCGAGTACTTCAAGCAAGCGATAGAAAAAGACCCGGACTATGCTCTGGCTTACGCTGGGATGGCTGACTCATATAATGACCTTCCGTCTTACAGTTCTTTCCCGCCGGCCGAGACTTATCCAAAGGCAAAAGAAGCAGCCATTAAGGCGTTGGAGATCGACGACACGCTTGCCGAGGCACATTCCTCACTGGGAGTTATTAGGACGGAATCGGAGTGGGATTGGGATGGTGCTGAGAGGGAGTTCGCGCGAGCCCTTGAGCTCAATCCCGCCTCTGCGACTACCCACCACGGATATGCCTATCTTCTGATGTTAGTGGCTCGGTTTGACGAAGCCATCACAGAGATGAAGCGAGCCCATGAGCTGGATCCCCTCTCTCTTGCGATAAACAGAAATCTCGGGCAGGTGTTTTACTTCGCTTGCCAGTACGACCAAGCAATAGAACAATTGCAGAAGACGATCGAGATGGACCCGAGCTTCAGCTATGCGCACTTTTTACTCGGGTTAGCGTACGGCCAAAAGTCGATGTATAAAGAAGCTCTGGCAGAACTTCAAAAAGAAAAGTCACTTTCAGGAGGCTGGAATCCCTTTGCAGAAGCCTGGTTCGCAATCGTCTACGTAGCGATGGGCATAAGAGGCAAGGCGCAGGAAGTGCTGGACGATTTGATGGAACGATCAAAGCAAGAGTATGTCCCGTCATACATGTTGGCATTGTCATATTTTGCCCTTGAAAAGAACGATCAAGGCTTTCTGTGGCTGGATAAGGCGTATGTGAAACGTGATGTTTGGTTACGTTATCTCAAAATAGAACCAGGATTTGACAGCGTTCGCTCGGACCCCAGGTTTACTGCATTGCTAAAGAAAATGGGGTTAGAAAAATGATCCACCAAAAAGATGGCGGACAAGTCGGCAAAATCATTGTGCACATTATAGGATTTTGAAGAATTATGTACGGACAGGGCTTGCCTCGCACTGATCCCGCCTGTGGCGGGAGAAGTGTCCCTGTCCTGGTTCTGAAGAGGACAGCCACAAGGGCTGTCCCTACGATAATGTTATCCCGGTCGGTAAAGAGTAAGCAGAAGGCAGGAGGTAGATATGATTGGTAAGGATATTTCGCATTATAGGATTTTGGAGAAATTGGGCGAAGGCGGGATGCCTGTCCCGCTGAAGCGGAGCGAAAGCGGGAGGTGTGATCTATGATTGGAAAAACAATATCTCATTACAGAATTTTGGAGAAGTTAGGCGAGGGTGGCATGGGCGTGGTCTACAAAGCTCAGGACACCAAGTTAGACCGTGTGGTAGCTATCAAGTTTCTACCCCCGCATTTGACCACTGACTCTGTCGAGAAGGAAAGATTCGTGCACGAAGCCAAAGCGGCATCAACTTTGAACCATCCCAATATCACCGTCATCCATGAGATTGACGAATTTCAGGGGCAGATGTTCATAGTGATGGAATATTGCGAGGGTAAGACTTTAAGGGAGATAGTTGAAAAAGAGACCCTCTCGATAAAGAAGGTTTTGGATATTGGTATTCAGATATGCGAAGGTTTGACCATGGCTCATGAGAAGGGGATTGTGCACCGGGATATCAAGTCCGGCAACATCATGCTCACCCCTCGAGGTCAGGTTAAGATAATGGACTTTGGTTTAGCCAAACTAAAGGGAGCCACCAAACTGACTCAGACTCGCTCGACCTTAGGGACTGCCGCCTACATGTCACCGGAGCAAGCTCAACGTGAGGAAGTGGACCACAGAAGCGATATTTTCTCTTTTGGAGTTGTTTTATATGAGCTTCTAACCGGACAATTGCCTTTTCAGGGAGAGCATGAGGCGGCTGTGCTTTACTCCATAATAAATGAAGAGCCACAGCCAGTAGCTCGTTTCAACAACAAAGTATCAGAAGACTTACAGCGGATAGTATCCAAAGCTATGGCAAAAGAGAAAGAGGAAAGGTATCAACATATAGACGACGCGTTGGCAGATTTGAGGCGAGAGAAGAAGAGTTTGGAATATGTGAAGACGACACGAATTCCTCCAGAGATTGTGCCACCCAAGCCTAAAAAGAAACTTCTTCCCTTTATAGTTCCCGCATCAATCGTTTTCATCCTTATTTTGCTTTTCTTAATTCTCAAACCTTTCAAATTTGAGATGGTTCCGGAAAAGAAGGCAATAGCTAAAGAAAACTCGTTGGCCATAATGTATTTTGAGAATCTGGTTGATCCTGAAGACAATGATAGGATTGCTCAGATGATCACCGCTCTGTTGATAACTGACCTCTCTGAATCGCAATATATGCGGGTAGTGAGTCGACAAAGACTATATGATATTTTGAAACTTTTGGGTAAAGAAGACTTGAAGAAGATAGATAAGACCATTGCCTCAGAAGTTGCCAGGAAAGCGGGAGTGAAATGGATTTTGACCGGAGACATTCTCCAGACTGAACCAAATATAGTCTTGACCTCGGACATATCCGAAGCCGCAACCGGAAAAATCTTGGCTACCCAACGCGTCACCGGAGAGACGGGCGAAGACTTATTCTCGGTGGTTGACAAGTTGAGTGCACAAATAAAAGAGGACTTATCCCTGCCTGGAGGTGCAAAAAAGGAGTTAGATAGAGCGGTGGCGGATGTGACCACCCATTCACCCGAAGCATATCGCTTTTATCTGGAGGGACTTGATTACTATAATAAGGTTTATTTCACGGAGGCAGAGAAAAGCTTCAAGAAAGCTCTGGAGTTTGATTCCACCTTTGCTATGGCATATTTCAGGTTGGCTCAGCTAAAAGAGGGGGAAGAACAGAAGAAATTAGCAGCCAAAGCAGTGGAATACTCGGACAAGGTCAGCAAGAAGGAAAGAGGTTTTATAAAAATCTTCCAGGCAGATTTATCAGGGGATCACGAGGCCTGTTTGGAAGGATTGCAGAAGATGGCAGAACATTATCCAGAGGATAAAGAGGTGTTTGTGTGGTTAGGACACCATTATTATGGCATGCGGCAGTTCGAAGAAGCAATTCCCTACTATCACAAAGCCATTGAGATAGACCCTCTTCATAAGTTAGTATATAACATGCTTGCCTACACTTATGATCAAATCGGAGATTTTGAGAAATCTATCTGGGCTATAAACAAATATATATCCATAGCACCGGATGAAGCCAATCCCTATGACACTCGGGCTGATCTTTATGCTTGGAATGGCAAGATAGAGAAGGCGATCCAGTCTTACAAAAAAGCTTTAGAGAAAAAGTCCGACTTTTATGCGTCCTTGGTTAAGCTGGGACATATGTATCTTTTCAAAAGAGAGTATACCAGAGCTGAAAGTTGTTACAAGGCGCTTGCCTCCAGCGCTGAGAAAGATACCCGGTCAGAGGGAAGAACCGATCTGGCCTATATCCCTCTTTATCAGGGGAAGTTCGAAGAAGCCCTTGAGGTTTTGGACGATGGCCTTGCCGCCGATAGAATGGAGCAGGCTCAAGGATGGACGAATGCAATCAAACACGAGTTCAAGGCATTTATCTATGAGGAGAGGAAGGATCTGAATTTGGCTTTAAAGGAACAGGAAATGTTTATGGAGATCTATCGCAAGGCTTACCCTGAAGCTATTTACTATGAGCGGGACTATTATGCGATGCTTTTGGCAGAGAATGATGATTTCCAAAAAGCTGAAGAGGTGGCTAAGGCTTTGAAGAAAGATATTGAAGAGAAGGATCAAACCTTGATGTTTGATTACTGGTGGACCGTTGGATATATTGAGTTGGCAAGAGGTAATTTCGAAGCATCGGTAACTAACTTTGAAAAAGCGGCCAGAGATGTCCCGTATTTTTGGGTGCACTATCCGCTTGCCAAAGCCTACCTGGAAGCAGGGAGACTGGGTGAGGCGGTGGCTGAGTTTGAGAAGGTGCTTTCAAGGTATGATGAAAATCGGGCATTCAATGCGATTCGGGCAGTGAAGGCTCATTACCTGCTGGGCTTGGCCTACGAGAAATCAGGCTGGAGCAAAAAGGCGATTGACAAGTACGAGGAATTCCTGGAAATCTGGAAAGATGCCGACCCGGGGATCCCAGAGGTGGAGGATGCGAAGGTTAGATTACAGAAGCTAAGAGCAGAGAGTGGAGAGTAAAGAGAAATACTAGACAGTATACAGTAGGCAGTAGGCAGACAGCAGGTTTTCCTTAGAGTCTGGCTTCCGCCAGCGTTGAAGAATATTTGGATTTAAAGGAATCTGTAACCAAACAAGTAAAAGGATCAGTGGATTATGAAATGCCCGAAATGTCATTTTGAAAATCCTGATGATACCCGTTTTTGCGGCAAGTGCGGGACACAACTCCCTTCTTTAGAGGAAATCTCTGTCTCCACTACGGAGACTCTGTCGGCTCCCAGGAAAGAACTAACCATTGGAGGCACTTTTGCCGGAAGATATCAGGTGATCGAAGAGCTGGGAAAAGGAGGCATGG
>JAGMBK010000040.1 GCA_023129805.1 Candidatus Zixiibacteriota bacterium
CACATGCAACATGGTCAAAAATACTATCAAAGCTACCTCCTGAAAAAGGTAAAAGATTCTAATTTCAAATCAGGTTGCCAGAAGCACTCCAAGGAACTTATCTACACATGCTTAAGATTGGATTGCACTTCTTACAATCTTTTCAAAAGACTCAGCGTCCAAGCTGGCGCCTCCCACCAAAGCTCCATCGATCTCAGACATTCCCAGCAATTCCTTGGAATTCTCTGGTTTGACCGATCCTCCATATAAGATATTGATTTTCTCAGCACATTCTTTACCAAACTCAGACGAAAGAAGTTCTCTTATAAAAAGATGAACTTCGTTTGCCTGTTGGGGAGTGGCGGTTTTTCCTGTTCCGATTGCCCAGACCGGCTCATAGGCAATCACAGTTTTCTCCGCCTCTTGGGCGCTCAGATCCTTAAATGCTCCTCTCATCTGATTTTCGACAACTTCTTTGGTTTTGTTTGCTTCTCTTTGGTCTAACTTTTCACCCACACAGATGATAGGGGAGAGGTTGAACTTAAAAGCAGATTTTACTTTTAAATTTACAAAGTTATCAGTTTCAAAAAAAAGACCTCTTCTCTCCGAATGACCTATAATAACATATTTACAACCTGCTGTCAACAGCATGGCAGGAGAAATCTCTCCGGTATAAGCCCCTTTTCCCTCCCAGTGCATATTTTGAGCACCCAGCAAAATCGGGGAATTTTCGATGGCTCTTTTAACCGAGGATAAGGAGGTGAATGGAGGGCAGATTACTATCTTCACTCCATCCACATCTTTTAGCCTTTGTTTCAGGTCGGATGCCAACTGGAAGGCTTCTTGCTCGGTTTTATACATCTTCCAATTGCCGGCGATAATGGGAACTCTCATAAACTGTCTACTTTCCGCGGTCCTTCGACTTCGCTCAGGACAAGTCCACCGATGCGAAGCATTCATACGAACCGCCGCTAAATAATTTCCTCTATCCTTTAATCGGCTAAGAAACTCTGTTATTTATCTGTCAATGTTGCTACCCCGGGCAGAGTTTTTCCTTCTAAAAATTCCAGCGAAGCTCCACCTCCGGTGGAGATGTGAGAAAGTTTATCTTTCAAGTTTGCTTTGGCTACTGCTGATGCTGAGTCTCCGCCTCCCACAATGGTGGTTGCGCCCTTCTGAGTTATCTTGGCGAGTTCCTGGGCAATCTTTATGGTGCCTGTGGCGAATTTATTTATCTCGAAAACTCCCATGGGTCCATTCCATACCACAGTTTTTGCGTTTTCTATTTCTCTTGCGAATTTTTCCAGAGTCTTGGGACCTATGTCCAGGCCCTGCCAATCGGGTGGGATGTTGTCCTTTCCTACCACCTGAGAAGGCGCATCCTCTTTGGCTTCAGGTGCTACCACCACATCCTCGGGCAACATAAATTTGACTTTTTTGTCTTCAGCTTTTTTCAATAGCTCCTTTGCCAATTCGATTTTGTCGGGTTCCAGCAGGGATTTTCCAATTTCCTTGCCCATAGCCTTGTAAAAGGTAAAAGCCATCCCGCCGCCAATTAGGAGCGCATCGACTTTGTCCATCAGATTGGAGATCACATCTATCTTGCCGGAGATCTTTGCTCCGCCGAGGATGGCTACAAATGGTCTTTGGGGATTGGCTAAAGCCATGCCCAGATATTTCAACTCCTTTTGCATCAGATAGCCAGCCGCACATTGTTTGAAATACCTGGTGACCCCTTCGGTGGAGGCATGAGCCCTGTGAGCCGTGCCGAAAGCATCATTGATATAAATATCTCCCAAGTTGGCAAGCTTTCTGGCGAAGTCCGGATCGTTGTCAGTCTCTTCGGCATAATATCTTAAATTCTCCAGAAGAAGGCACTCACCCGATTTGAGTTCAGAGACTGCTTTTTCCACCTCAGGACCGATGCAGTCATTTACAAATCTGACCGGCTTTCCCAGAAGTTCTTCTAATCTTTTTGCCACCGGCACCAGACTCATCTCTGGCACTTTCTTCCCCTTTGGTCTGCCCAAGTGTGACATGAGAATTGCCTTACCGCCATCCTGCAGAATCTTCTTGATAGTAGGGAGGGACGCAACAATGCGTTTGTCGTTAGCCACTTCCCCTTTTTCATCCAGGGGCACATTGAAGTCAACCCGAACCAGAACTTTTTTGTCTTTCAGTTCTATATCGTCAATAGTCAACTTTCCCATATTTCCTCTGTGGAATTTGCCTTTCCCGTTCGGGTGGGGGTTGTACCCCCACCCGTCTCTTCAGGGCAGGGGTGCAACCCCTGCCCTAACTTTTGGCTTTCTTATTTCGCCATCAACTCTAACATCTCCACCATCCTTACGGAAAATCCCCATTCGTTGTCATACCAGGAGAACACCTTGGCTAAATTTTTGCCCATTACTCCCGTTCGGGTGGGGGTTGTACCCCCACCCGTCTCTTCAGGGCAGGGGTGCAACCCCTGCCCTAACTTTTAATTCCTGTCCTAACTTTCAATCCCTACGCTAACTTTTAGCTTTATTTTGCCATCAACTCTAACATCTCCACCATCCTTACGGAGAAGCCCCATTCGTTGTCATACCAGGAGAACACTTTGGCTAAATTTTTGCCCATGACCATGGTGGAGAGGGCATCAAAGATAGAAGAATAAGGATTGTGAATCACATCTGTGGAGACGATAGGGTCTTCGGTATATTGCAATATCCCCTTCATTTTGCCAGAAGCCGCTTCCTTCACGGCATTATTTATATCCTCCACGGTCACATTCTTGGAAAGCTCACAGGTTAAGTCAATGATGGAGCCAGTGGTGACCGGAACTCTTAAGGCAACTCCGTCCAGTTTTCCTGCCAACTCCGGAAGAATCAATGAGAGAGCTTTTGCCGCTCCGGTAGTGGTGGGGATGATGGCAGCTGCTGCCGCTCTTGCTCTTCTTAAGTCTTTGTGAGGCGCATCCAAAAGTCTTTGATCGGCAGTGTAAGCATGTACGGTGGTCATAAATCCTCGTACGATGCCAAAATTATCGTTTAATACTTTGGCAATCGGTGCCAGACAATTGGTGGTGCAGGAACCGATAGTGAAGATCTGGGCACTCGGATCGTATTTATCCTGGTTTACACCGAGCACTATGTTTAGAACAGAACCACCTTTTCCTTTTACCGGGGCAGAGATTAACACCTTTTTGGCTCCAGCATCAATGTGCTTTTTTACGTCATCTGCAGTGCGAAACTTGCCCGTAGATTCTATCACCAACTCCACCCTCAGCTTTTTCCAGGGAAGGGAAGAGGGGTCTTTTTCTGCGAAAACTTCAACTTTCTTTCCATCCACTACTATGAAATTTCCCTCAGCCTTTACTTTAGATTCCAAAACTCCATGCACTGAATCATACTTCAGAAGATGAGCCAGTGTCTTGGCGTCGGTGATGTCGTTTACCGCAACTATATCCAGGTTGGGATTGCCCATGGCGGCTCGATAGACCAGTCTCCCAATTCGTCCGAACCCATTTATGCCAACCTTTACTGCCATCTGGTCCTCCTTTTTAAAAATGTTCGAACATCATTTTTACAATTCGTTATCTACCACAAGATCGGTTAAACGATGGAAGAATATAAAATAAACTCGTCGAATTTGCAAACAAATTTTGCGTGGAAATTGTTTGGGCTAATCTGAGATGAATTTTACTACTATGTTTTGTCCGAAAGCCCCGCCATTGGCGGGGCATTTCGGACCTACGGCTGTAATTCTTTCTCACGTAGCGGAACCTTCATGGTTCCGCATGTAGATTACTTAACACATTTCCGAAGGACAGAGTATATTAAGTCCCTTTGAGAATGTAAGAAAGTCCCAGCGTGGCTTCGGGTCCGCTATAGTCTTTTAGTCCACCCACCTCTTTGTTGAAATTTACTCTTCGATATTTAAAATCAGCTCCAATCACGAAAAGCCGACTTAACATGAATTCCATGCCTCCCCCCACATGCCATCCAAAAGTGAGATAAGTGTTAGTGCCACTATATCCACCAGAACGCAGGTTTTCAATGCCTGAAACGAATCCAAAGCCTGCATCTATATATGGCTGCCATCTGGATTGCTTGATAGGGGAGAGGGGATAGAATTTCAATTCTGCCGAAATCGGATAGATGGTCACTCTCTTCCAGTAGTAGTATCCGTCAGGGTCGTTGTATCTTGTCTCTCCGCGATAGTAACTTCCTAATGAGAATTCCAAGGCAAATCCTTTTTTCAAACCTGTAGAGATAAAAAACTCTCCATAAGGGGCGGTAACATTGCTGAGGATCTCCTCTCCGGGAGGAGCTTGCATATTTTTTGCCTCTACTGCATTCCAGAATCCCATTCGGATCCCGAGCATATGGACTGAGCTTAGATCTTTGGCCAGACAAAAATCGGGAAAGAGGAAGCTCAACAAAAGGCAGTTAAGAAAAAGAAATCTTTTCATGTTGGTCAACGGATTGGTCAACGGATTCACCGTGAACGGATTAAACGCCCAGACGCCCGGACGGGCCCGTGGGGGCGTCCGTCTGGACGGATTGAATGGATAAGATGGTTTTTAAAAGTGTAAATTGTTTGATTCGTTTCCTATGGATCCTGCGGACAATAGCTTGATTTCTTTATCCAAAAAACACCTCGGCGATTTCATAAAATTCGTCATCGATGCATTTTGCCTGGGAGGTAGCTTCTTTTAAATCGATAGCAACGATTTTGTTGCCCCTCAAGCTCACCATTTTTCCGAACTCGCCTTTGTGGACCAGATCTACTGCGGCGACGCCGAACCTTGTGCCCAGCATGCGGTCGAAGGCGGTTGGCGTACCGCCTCTTTGAATATGGCCTAAAATCACAAAGCGCGTCTCAAACCCGGTTCTTTTCTCGATCTCAGAAGCTAATACTTTTCCTATACCCCCTAATCTTACGTGACCGAAAGCATCTTTTTTTTCATCCTGCACCACAAAAACTTCCTCTTTTTTCTCCTGTTCCTGGGTGGCGATTTTTGCTCCTTCAGCCACCACCACTACACTGAAGTCTCGTCCCCTCCCGTGTCGTTTGCAGATGGCATCGCACACTCTATCCAAGTCCACCGGTTTTTCCGGAATCAAAATAAAGTCTGCTCCCCCAGCTACTCCTGCCTCTATGGCGATCCAGCCGGTATGTCTTCCCATCACCTCTACCACCATAACTCTATTATGAGATTCGGCTGTGGTGTGGACTCGATCAATAGCATCCATGGCGATGTTCACCGCGGTATCAAAGCCAAAGGTATAATCGGTGCCCCATATATCGTTATCAATAGTCTTGGGCACCCCCACTACTTCCACTCCTTCATCGAAAAGCTTGGCGGCGGCACCTAAGGTATCTTCGCCGCCCACCGCGATGATGGCAGAAAGTCCCAAAGCCTTTTTCTTCTCAATGATTCTCTTCACCCCATCCTTTTCTTTGAACGGGTTGGTGCGGGAGGTTTTGATTATGGTTCCCCCTCGATGAATTATCCCGGAAATCTTGCTTAAGTTCAGCTCCTCAGTAAGCCCGTATTCCATGAGTCCTCGCCATCCCTGAAGTATGCCTATGACCTGATAGTTGTACTTGATTATAGATTTTCTCACCACCGCCCGGATAACCGCATTCAAGCCGGGACAATCGCCTCCGCCGGTTAAGATTCCAATCTTTTCGCTCATAGCTTCACCCCACTTTTCGGTTAATTAACCATCTCTAATTGAGCTAACAAATTCTGTTGTTCCCCTATTATTGTCGTCAATTCTTTTATTCACTTTCATTTCTTTTTATATGATCTGCTGGCATCCAAATTTATACGGAAGCGAAATGTAAAATTTCACATCTTTTGAACTTATTTCAGATCGCTCAAAATCCACCTTAGCTCTTTTAGTTGTCTGATGGCAAAATCCGGACTAATATCATCGCAAGGGATAAGGTCCGGATTGAAATGCACTGAGACCATGCCCACGTTTTTTGCTCCTAAGATATCCACGTCAGTTAAATCTCCTACATGCATGGAATTTTCAGGTTGGCTTTCAAGTTGGCTTAGAGTATGAAGAAAAATTCGCGGGTCGGGCTTTCGGATCTTAAGCTCATTGGAAAATGTGGCGACGTCAAAATACTTGATCATTCCAAATCGTTCCAAAAGCACTCTTATTGTTCTTCCGGGCGTTCTGCCGGTATTACATATAAGACCAACCTTATACCCTTTTTTCTTCACCTGCGTTAAGGTCTCCTCTGCTCCCTCAATTAAATTTGGCGGATCCTCCAAAATAGGGGATACGTAGGCTTCCGCCAGAAGAGGCATCAAATGCTGAGGAATATCCTTGAGTTTTGTATTCTCCAGAAAATCAAACATGATTTTCAGTTGTTCCTCGGTGGAGAGATCCAGATTTTTTCTCCAGGTTTCTTTGCATTTTGCGAATCCTTTATGATAAGCATCAAGTAGATGGTCAGATTTAACCTCTCGTCCATTTCGCCGAAGTATTCTGCTTATTTTATCCACCCTTTTAAGGCTGTATTTCTGATTATCCTGCGGGGTATTGGAAAGCAGCGTATTCCACAGATCGAAGGTTACCGTGTCAAGCATATAGAAAACCTTTCTGAATGAGTTCTTTGGCTTTAACAAATGCCTGCGCCCGATGGCTGATTCTGTTTTTCTCCTCCAAAGAGAGTTGAGCAAAGGTTTTGTTCAGGTGTGGCAGGTAGAAGATGGGATCATAGCCAAATCCATTTTCCCCTCTTTCCTCCAACGTGATGAACCCTTTTACCTCACCTTTCACGGTTAGGATATGGTTCGGATCCTTTGCTAAAGCCACCACACAGATGAATCTTGCCCCTCGCCTTTCCCAGGGGATATCTTCCATAAGGTGGAGCAATTTTCTGTTGTTGTCTTCAAAGCTACAATGCTCGCCGGCAAATCGGGAGGATAGTATTCCAGGCGCGCCATCTAAAGCATCCACCTCCAGTCCGGAATCGTCAGCTAACGAAGGTAACCGAGTGAATCTACTGATGGCTTTAGCTTTTATGATTGCGTTTTCTTCAAAGGTCTTTCCGGTCTCTTCCACTTTGGGAAAACCAGTGAAATCCTCCAGGGTCAGAATTTCCACCGAAAGGTCAGCCAAAATGTTTTTTATCTCTCTGATTTTGTGCTTATTGTTAGTTGCCAGAACGATTTTCATGATTTATTCAATCAGCAATCCTATTACGATTTCTGATCAATAGTTCTTAGACTAAGCTCATTGGTCCAACTGTTCCATCCGCTTAATCCGTTTAATCCGTTGACCGCCAATTTATCAATATTTATCTATATCAATCCTTTTCACATCAGTTATCTTACCCTTTAAGAATCTTTCTCCCACCTCCACAAATCTATTCGGAACATCGGAAACGTAAAACTTTCGAAAGGATTTTCTGCCTGAGTTTCTACCAAGCCCATGATGTTTTAGGAGGCGTTTGACTTCTTTGGCGGTCTCTTCTGCTGAATCAATCAATTTCACCTTCTTTCCCATAATCCGGGAAATAACCTTTTTCAACAAAGGATAGTGGGTGCAACCCAAAACCAGGGTATCCACCTCTTTTTTGATCAAAGGATTAAGATATTCTAAAGCGATCAGGTAAGTGGCATCTTTGTTTATATAACCCTCTTCAGCTAACGAGACAAACAGAGGGCAGGGAATGGAGTAGACTTTGAATTGGGGAGCTTGTTTGTGAATTGCCCTCTGGTAAGCTTTGGAGTAAATTGTTCCCACAGTTCCGATCACTCCGATTCGTCCATTTCTGGTTGCGTTAACTGCAGCAGTTGCGCCTGGCTCGACTACGCCAACCAGCGGAACATCATAGTTTTTTCGCAACGCTCCTAAAGCAAAAGCGGAGGCGGTATTACATGCGACCACAATGAACTTGACCTTCTGGCGGAGAAGAAAGTTCACATTCTGAAAGGAGAATTCTTTGACGATCCCCTTTGATCTGGGTCCATAAGGATATCTACCGGTATCACCGAAATAGATGACGTTTTCCTCGGGCAGAAGCAAAAAGATCTTCTTGGCCACGGTCAATCCGCCTACGCCTGAATCAAAGATGCCGATGGGATTTGAATTTTCTTTTGGTTTCACTGAACTTTTACCCGAAGGTGGCATGATTAAATTCCGATGGATCTTTTTCAAAATAGTTGCTTTTGTGTCGTTGGTAGGAGTCATAGGGTTTGTATCAAAAAGCGAAACCGTCACTGTTTTTTTACCTCTCCCCCTCCCCATCCTTCGACAAGCTCAGGACGGTGAGCGAAGTCGAACCGTAAAATGGAGAGAGGGAACAAAGGGGGTGAGGTTTTCAAAAGGTCAACTTTGTCAAGTTCTTGAGATTTTTATCAAAAATTTCATCCACTAAAGTGAATAAGACCAGTCTTTATTTTGCCGACTCATATTTCTTTTTAAACTCTTTTATACTCTGGCATAAAGCTTGGGCGATCTTTTGTCGAAATGTGCCTTTCTTTAGCAAAGCCTCCTCTCTTTTATTGGAGATAAAGGCAGTCTCAACTAAAACCGCCGGCATATATGCTTTGTTTAGCACCACAAATCCCGCCTGACTTACTCCTCGGCTGGGGATAGATAGTTTCTTTTTCATTTGTTTCTGAATTATGGTGGCAAGATATGAAGACTCCTTAAGATATTCACTCTGCACCAGGTCCATCAGAATAAAGTCCAGATCATCCAGGTTCTGACTTGATTCCTCTGGGTGTTCAAATCGTATAGAAGAATTTTCCAAAGCAGCTACAGCACGGGCTTCGTCACTTTTAGCAGAAGCTAAAAAGAAAGTCTGGCATCCCCGGACAGATCTTTTTTTGAAAGCGTTGGTGTGGATACTTATGAAAAGGTCAGCGCCGTTTCGATTGGCAATTTGGGTTCTTTCCTCTAAAGGAACCAGCACGTCCGTCTCTCTGGTTAGAATGACTCTTAACCCTTTTTCTTTTTTCAAAAGGTTCCGTAATCTTTTGGCGATGTCTAAGGTTACCTCTTTTTCCATCAGTCCAGCTTTTCCTACCGCCCCTGAGTCCTGTCCACCATGACCGGGATCTATTACAATCACATCAATTAACTCATCTGTTAGCCTTTCGTTTTCACCGAAGATATGGCTTAAAGGGAGCTTGGTTGTGTCGTTAGATGAAGGTGTATGGATAAGGGAGATTTGAATTCGAAAAGGATTAGTTTTCAAATTGTGGGTGAAATTGACAAAAGGTTTTCTTAGTCTCAATGAGAGCTGGGCAGAATTCTCAAACTGATAAGCTTTGATCCACCTCAAAAACTTGGGGGTTTTCTTCTTATTGAAATATAAGGTATCCAGTCTTCCCTGATAAAAATTAATATTCAAGCCCCGGTTTTGATCGGCGAATATCTCGTATTCAACCGGCTGGCTTATGAATATCTCAACAAGAATTCCGTTTACCTTTTCTGTGACATCCAAATCTATGATATTAAATTGAGCTCCAGTGGGCCTCTCTGATGGAACAAATCCTAGCGTATATGCCAGCGGGAAATCTTTAATACGATGCCATATCTTTTGAAAACTTTTCAACGGAATATACAATGTGCCATCTTTAGGTTTTACATCATAGCTCAGATTGTAAACCTCGGAATCATACAGCATATAGGGAGAAAACCAGGTAAACACCATCTGGCGGTCATCAAGCTCAAGCACCACCTTTCTGAGCAGTGTGTGCCAGTAGACTTCGGCGTTCAGAATGGAAGACAGCTCATTTGCCGAAATGTACTCAAGGCCGTTTATCTGTGTGGTCTTGACGTAATGAGCCTTGCCATCCTCGGTTACAAAGACAGAAGAAGAGGCAGAACTGGAAAGGACTAAAAGCAAGCCCAACAAGAAAATGCAAACTATGGGAACACTATATTGGTTTTTCATAACTCAACGGTTAGCCCTCAGGATCCTGGTTCCAGGGATGTGTGTCTAACTGGACGCTGAATGGGATTGGATAAAGACAAGGATTCAACGCTGACGTTCTTTCAATGCCCGACGTAATTCCCTTTGAACTTCCCTGTCCTTTATAGTTTTTCTTTTATCAAAAAGTTTTTTTCCAATTGCCAGTGCCAGTTCCACCTTAGCCACCTTGCCCTTAAAGTAAACCTTTAAGGGAACCAGAGTGAATCCCCTTTCTGTGGTTTTGCCCACCAGCCTCTTTATTTCCACTCTATGCATGAGAAGTTTTCTTGTGCGAGTGGGGTCGTGGTTGAATCGGCTTGCCTGATCGTAAGCGCTGATGTGCATATTATGAAGAAAGATCTCTTCCTTTTCGACTGTGGCATAGCTGTCTTTAAAGTTTACCTTGCTCTGCCGCAGAGACTTAACTTCAGTGCCAACCAGCGCAATTCCCGCCTCGTAAGTATCAACGATGTGGTAAAGATGGTGCGCTTTTCGGTTGGTGGCGACCACCCGGATTTGTTCTTTGTCTTTTTGCATCCCTTACGAATATATTACGGGTGAGTTCATCCTGCAAGAGAAATTTAAAATAATGCTTGTCGATAAAAAGACAAGAGATTATATTAAGTAAAAGCCGAAGTGGTGAAACTGGCAGACACGCTGTGTTCAGGGCGCAGTGCCCATTGGGCATGTGGGTTCGAATCCCACCTTCGGCATTTTTTTATCTCTGAGTGCTCCTTAATTATATTCCGTCTTTTTCATCCTCCATTGCTTCTTGCGAATAATATGAAAAGCCCGAAAGCGGGCAGAGTTGAAGGGACTGTTGAAAAAGTGCCTTACACGCTTTAATCCGTGAGAAGATTACCGTAGGGATCCCGCCCCGCCTTTGGCGGGGGATGGCTGTCCGCATTAGAGTCAGGACAGGGATTCATCCTGCCCTTCGGTCCTGAGACCTCAGGGTCGAAGGAAAGGATTCATCCTGAAGGATTCATCCTGAAGGATTCATCCTGAAGGATTCATCCTGAAGGACAAGTCCTGTCCCTGCATAAAAACTTCTCCATAAAATGGCTTTTTCAACACGCCCTGAAGCTTTGCTCCTACATGTGTATGAGAAAAGTACGGTCAAATTTTTTCCAACCCACATGAAGAAAATATTAAAGAAAGAAATTAAAACCTTTCATGGTTAAGAAATAGCATAAGATTATGTGAGGAGCAAAACATTTTGGTTGCAAAAATATGTTTTTAGGCTATATTATCTTATGAGCGTTGTATTAATATTACAGAACTACAAGATCGATAACTTTCGTGAATAACTTGCCACTCTCAATTTTTTCAGAAAGGAGAATGAAATGAAAAAAGGTGATATGTTTTATCTTGTTTTTCTTTTCATTTTATTTACCGCCATAAATTCTTTTGCCGCTGATGATTGGATTTCTTTTCAGTCAGGGAGCGTGGAGAGTTATCCGGAGGTTACAATCCTGTCATCAACTGCCGAGGAGTTGCTTCTCCAGATCAGCTTTCCGGGCATGAACGTAGGGGAAATTACAAAGCAGGGAGCCGTTTATCAGGCTTTGTCCATGCCTGGTGGGGGACGTACCTATAACATCGGATGGGCTGAGCTTCCTACCTGGTCACGATTTGTGGCAGTGCCTCAGGGAGCAACCCCCGAGGTGGAGGTTGTTCAATACACCTCCCACACTCTTTCCAGCTACAATGTATATCCGGTGCAGGAACTGCCGGTTGATAAGAAGGGTGCGCCCCAGCCGGAGTTTGTCAAAGATGCGGAATTCTATGGCAAAGATGAATTCTATCCGGATAGGTTAGCTTTCGTGGAAGAGCCCAAGATCATCCGTGGTTGCCTGCTCTCATCACTTGTTCTTTTTCCGGTTCTGTATAATCCCGTCAGAGGGGAACTGAAGGTTGTCTCAGAGATAAAGGTCAGAGTGAGTTTTGGCGGGGGAGATGGCGTCTTCATTGATCCTCGATACAGATCCCCACATTTTGAGAACCTTTTTCAAAACCTTCTTTTGAATTATTCTGTTTTGGGACCACCTCCGAGGATAGGCGGAAAGAACAGTACCGGGTGTGATTTTCTGATCATCACTCATCCTAACTTTCAAGCTTGGGCAGAGTCCTTAGCTTTTTGGAAGAATCTGAGTGGAATCTCCACCTGGGTGAGAAATACTACCGAAACCGGCTCTGATACCGGCTCTATCAGAGCCTACATTCAAAACGCCTACGACACTTGGCTGCCACCACCATCATTTCTTCTTCTCATCGGAGATGCTGAATTTATCCCGTTGTTTTATCGCAGCACTCATCCTTACGACTATTTAAAAACCGGCACCGATTTGTACTATACCACCTTAGATGGATCAGATTTCTTTCCCGACCTGTTTCCTGGCCGAATCTCGGTAGACAATGCAACAGAGGCGGGGGCGGTGATAGGAAAAATCCTCCAGTATGAACGATCGCCCATTTCCAGTCCCGAAACGTTTTACAACAACGCTCTGATAGCTGGCTTTTTTCAGGACCGTGACTATGACGGTTATGCGGATAGGTTTTTCTTGCAAACCAGCGAGACAGTGAGAACCTTTTTGATCATCCAGCAGGGGAAGAGTGCGGAAAGATGCTACACCAAAACAGAAGGATGTAACCCGCATTACTATTATTATGGTGATCCGCTCCCTCCGGGCTTGGTTTGGACGGGCAATGCTACCCAGATTAACAATGCGATAAATAATGGGGTTTTCCTGGTGAATCATCGGGATCATGGTGGCGTTGATGGATGGGGAGATCCAGACTACCATGTGTCGGATGTTAACTCGCTTGCCAACGGAGATAAGTTGCCGGTTGTACTCAGCATAAACTGCGAAACAGGGCATTTTGATAATGAGACCGATGAACCAGATCATGAAACCCCGGCCTCAGCCGTTTACTTCTGTGAAGCGTTCTTGAGAAAAACCAATGGGGGAGCTGTAGGGATTTTCGGACATACCCGAGTTAGCTGGAGTGGTCTTAATGATGAGCTGTGTAAAGGTTTTTATGATGCTATCTGGACCAACTTCGATCCCAGCTATCCCGGCGGTGGCTCCACGCATCCTATTTATAATCCAATGTACCACATGGGAGTGATGCTCAACTTTGGAAAATTCTGGATGTATGACAAGTATTATCTTACTGGCGGAGACGGTTACCCCTGGGGATCGGGTCTGGAGACGACCAAGAGCACCTTTGAGATGGGGACCTGGTTCGGCGATCCCACCATGCAGATCTGGACAGAATATCCTGAGACACTTAACGTCTCTCATCCAGATAGCATTTTGCTTGGCGCTTATGCTTGTTCCCTTGCAGTCACCTCTGGCGGCGTTCCAGAAGAGAGTGTGTTAGTTTGCCTGATGAATGAAGAGATTTATCAGATCGGCTATACAAATGCTTCAGGGGAGGTTGTCTTTTCCTGCACAACCACCGTCGAAGGGAGTCTGCACGTCACAGCAACAAAACATAACTTCAGACCCTATCAAGGATCCATAATGGTGGTGGAAGTACCTTTCATGTGTGGAGATGCCAACGGAGATAGTTTGATTGATTTAGCCGATGTCATCTTTCTGATAAACTACTTATTTCGGGGTGACTCCGCACCGTTTCCCTATGAGGCTGGCGATGTCACTTGCGATGGATGGATTGATCTGGCGGATGTGGTATTCTTGATTAACTATCTTTTTAAGGGAGGTCCTGCCCCTAACTGTCCGTAGATGATAACAACCTGGAAAGAGTCTTGTGAAGTGAGGATATAAAGAGTATGTAGGAAAACTTTGACTTT
>JAGMBK010000041.1 GCA_023129805.1 Candidatus Zixiibacteriota bacterium
GGTTAAAGGTTATACGTTAAAGGTTTTTGGAGTGTCTGCCTTCAGGCAGACCAAAGGTGATACAAGAGCACCAAAGTTTTTTGTTCGGGCGGGAATTGGATTTCCCGCACCAACTTTAGCTCTCGCAGTCCAAATGACTTCACTTCAAAAGTGTCATCTTCTTACACTTCACGAAATCTCCAGCTTCAATCCGATAAAAGTAGACTCCGGAACTGACCTCATTCCCACCATCATCCTTGCCATCCCAGTGGATCGTCTTGTATCCCGGCTCCTGTGGTTCATCCACCAAGTTTCTCACCTTTTGCCCCAGGATGTTATAGATTCGAATCTTTACCTGCGATACTTTAGGCAGAGCATATTCGATGATGGTGGTGGGATTGAATGGATTGGGATAGTTCTGGCGCAAATCGAATTCTTTGGGAAGCTGACTGAAATCTTCCTCCTCCCACTCCACTGGAGTCGTCTGGACCACCCAGGGGTTCCAGAAACCAGTGTAAAGTATTGTATCTGCTGTGGCCTGGACCCCGGTGATGGATTGACCTAAAGATGAAGAGAGCTTGTAGCTGGTCGTGGAAAGCCACATGGCTCCTCCTCCATTCAGAACCTGCCGGGGAATCTGGTAAGCGAGAGTATGGGAATAGCTCATACTAAAGATACACCAGACCAACAGGAGAAGCAGGCTTACTCTGGAAGAAATCTTCAACCATCTGGCCATGGTCCACCTCCTTTCGGTAATGTCAGTTTTTGTCATTATCATTACTAAAAGAATACAAATAATCTCGTTTGTCAAGCAGTTTGCTGGAGTACTTGAGACCTCTGAGGGTCTATCTGGAGCAAGTCAACGGATTGAACGGATTGAGCGGATGAAAGTCGTAAGTCAAGCATTCCCACCTTTGGGGTGAACCATACGGTTCACTCCTTTGGCGGGGTGCTTAACGAAACAACATAGATTGTCAACCACCCCCGACGAATCGGGGAATGGTTGACCTACGCCGCTGAAAACCGAGTCTATCAAATTTTTTTCCAATCCTTCAGAAATTGCAGCAGAAGCCTTGCTCCAAATCCGGTTGCACCCTTAGAATGATAGGAATCATCTTTTTCTTTAAAATCGACTCCGGCAATGTCTAAATGTATCCAGGGAAGGTCTCCAACGAAGTTCTGCAGAAAAGCGGCCGCTAAAATCGCGCCTCCGAATCTTCCGCCCACATTCTTGATGTCTGCTAAATCACTTTTCAAGAATTCGTCATACTCTTTCCACAAAGGCATCTCCCAAATCCGTTCGCCACTCATCTCACCTGCCTTCAGCATTTGAGCTTTCAGTCCTCGGTGATTTCCAAAGAGCCCGGCACAGATGGTTCCTAAAGCCAGTTTAATGGTACCAGTCAAAGTAGCCACATCCAGGATAGCGTCTGGCTTAAAACTTCGGGCATAGGACAAAGCATCCGCCAGAATCAGACGTCCTTCCGCATCCGTGTTTAAGACCTCAATGGTCTTTCCTAAATGCGAGGTCAGGATATCTCCCACCTTTAAAGCTGAACCTGAGGGAAGGTTCTCCGTAGCGGGAACTATTCCAATAAGATGAAGTGGCAATCCCATCTTGGCACAAGCGGCGATAGTGGCGATAACCACTGCTCCTCCCATCATATCCCCCTTCATCTCCACCATGCCCTCGGTGGTTTTCAAGGATAGCCCTCCGGCATCAAAAGTGATCCCCTTGCCCACCAGAGCTAAAGTATTTGTACTTCTCTGTGGAGGGACGTATTCTAAAACGATTAGTTTGGAAGGCTGTTTGCTCCCTGAAGCTACTGCTAAAAAGGTATTCATCTTCAGTTTCTTTATCTCTGCTGCGGAAAAAATCCTGCACTTGAGGTTATTTTCACGGGCAAGCCGGTCTGCTTCACCAGCCAGGCGCTCAGGAGTCAGATAATTGCCTGGTCGGTTGGCTAAGTCGCGGGAAAAATTGGTGGCCCAGGAAAATATCTCCCCAAATTCTTTACCTCTTTTGATCTCACCAATTCCCTTGCGCTTCTCTTTCAAAAAAGTCAGCCTCTGCAAAGCCACCCTCTCGTTTTCATCGACGGTTTTGTAGCAATCGAGTCTGTAATTGGAAAGCAGCATCCCCTCCACCATCGCTTGCGAAGCTTCCTGTAGTTTGACCGCGGGATAACTTGACTCGAATGCTTGTACCGAGACGCTTTTGAGCTTCAGCTCCCGCAACTTTCTTCCTGCAAAACCATATGCTCGACGAATCTTTTCAATTGCTATCTCATTTCTTTTTCCTAACCCTACCAGAATGATTCTTCTGAATTTCAATCTGCCCTGGGGATATAAAATTGCAGTTTGTCCTGATTTTGCAGTAAAATCCCCTGTTTCAAACAGGTGGCTCACCGCTCCAGAAAGCTTATCATCAATGGTTTCAAGCACACCGACAAGTCTTTTAACTTCTTCAAAGCAATTCAGAAGAACAGCCTCATCTTCTGCTAACTCAACTCTTCCTTGTTTGACTTCTATCTGCATGGCAGACTCCTTTCCCTAAAAACCAAAAATAGATTCGAATTCCATTACCCAGTCCAAGTATACTCAAAAGCTTTAAATTGTGCAAGCCTAAAAAAGATTGCCCCTGTAAATACGGAAAGCAATGGTATGCATTTCTTCGGAAATGCCATTTTTGTTTTTCTGACTGGCGAAGAGAATATAGCAGAACTTCAGAAGTAGCGAAAGTACATGTGTTATTTCAGTAAGTTGGCCAAAGAGAGAAATGATCCTGCATCAAGAAGATGGTTAATCCGACTGCGGTGGTAACAAAAACCGATCGGTAAAATGTTCTAACGTTTATCAAACAGCTTGGGTGGATAAAGAAGTCGAAAGGCAAAAAGGAAAAATAGGATGACTGCTCCGGGAAGATCGACAGCCCCCCTTCTCTTTGAAAAAAAGGTTCATGCAAGGGGTGGTAAGAACTTCATGACATTTTATTCCCTGCGATTCAGATATGGTGCTTAAACCTGGTGCAAAGATATGCACTTAAATTTTTGCTTTAACCTGAAACTACTTGCTCGATCGGTTGATTTGACCTTGATTTCCTCCTGCTGGTGGTTGAGTTTAAGAATCCCTCCAAGGTTTTTTGTATTCGATCCACCCCATTCTCAATGTTGCTGAGATATTTTAAACTAACCGGGCTTAAGCTTGACTCCTTCAACCTTAAAAGCTCGGCTGACCCCCGAATTGAAGTCAGAGGATTGTTGATTTGATAGTTTAAATCCGAAAGCCAAAGGTCGGTTTCTCTCTGAATCTCCACGGTCTCCTTGGGTTCGTCAGAATATTTCAGCCTTTCTCTTAATCGCTCATTTGAACGGCGCAGAATACCTTTCTTCAGAGCCAGGCAAAGCTGATTTGCCTTGTGTTTGACAAAGGCCATTTCCTCTCTGCTGAAGGGCTGTCTATCCCAACTGCGCATCTCTCCCACCGAGACAATTCCCACCGCCTTATCATTCAAAATCAAAGGGACCAGAAATGCTGAATCTACTTTCTCATCCATGATAAGCCGGGCTTCCTTTTTCGACATCAAACTTTCCGGATCATCCTGATTGATCAGCATGGGCCTTTTTGCCTCCAGGGTCAAGCGATGCCAGGGCAGATCATCCAAAGAGAATCGTTCCTCCTTTTTTAAGTTAATCCCTTCGGATCTGATTTGACGAGCCGTACAGTTGATCAACTGGTCCTTCTTTTTGGACATCAGTACCACCCGGGCGAAGCTTTTAGGTAGATCTAAAGTGATGCTTGAGGTTGCATCTTCTAACAGAGTTTTGAGATCTTCCTCTCCAGCCAGCTTCTTATCAAATTCGTAAAGCGATCTGTCCAAAGATTCCTTTCTTTCCAACATCTGCTCAAGCCTTTGCTCCAAAAGAACCTGGGAAAGCGTCAAAGTAAACAATCTGAGCCATTTGGTATCATTGACCGAATAGAAGTTTGGCTTTTTATGACCCAGGCTCAAGGCTCCACAAATCGAGTCACCAGACCACAAAGGAAGAATGATCCGGGACTTAATTCCGCAGGCTTTAAAAAGGGAGTCTTCAGAGGAGCTCTCACTCAGATCGATATCACGATCTATCCACACCTCTCCTGATCGCATCACCTCTCCTATCACCTTTCCTGCAGTGGGAACGCCCGCCCTTCTGTCTACCAACATTCCTCCGGAGCTTCCGATAGAGATCCTCTTCATATTCTGTGCTGATCCTGCCGTCAAAGCTAAGGAGATATGATCAAAATCTATTATTCTTTTGAGTTGGGTTGAAATCTTGGGAAATGCTTCCTCCAGCGAGTTGGTTTCCTGAACTATCTTTAGCATATTTTCAACCGCGGAGATGTAATCTCTTCTTTTTTTGTTTCTATCGGAGACCAGGTTTTGTTTAGCCGCCAGCCCTAAAGTCTCGCCCACGCTGGTCAAAAATTGAATCTCCTGATATGAGAAACCATCTGGTTTTGTATCATAAAGCCCCATAAGCCCCAGCACCTTTCCACAGAACTTGATGGGCACACAGGCAAAAGAACGGATCTCTTCTTGATCTGAGAAAAGCGTCCCAAATTCCGGCAGGCTTTTGACATCTGTGGTGGTGGTGACCTTTTGGGAACTCTTCGATTCCTTATACCACATGTTCCTAAAGTACAGGTCATACAGGGTAAAAAGATTTCCAGTCGACACTCCTGCACGCGCCACCAATACCATTTCGGAAGAACGAAAGGTAGGTTTAAAGATCACACCCATCTTGTATCCCATTACGTTCATCAGATGTAACAACGACTCTTTGAGTATCTCGTCTGGCTGGCTACGATGGTTGATCACGGATAGAAGGGATTTCAAACAGGCAAGCTGTCTTAGCCGTTGGTTGGCGTTTCTTTTTACCGCCACAAGAGAACCCCACCATTTTACCAAGCCAAACAGGATCAGTGCCCCGCCAGCCACATAACCGAATATGCCTATCCCACGAATGATTTGCTGCCACTGGGAGGCGAAGGCATATTCCCCCTGGTTTAAGATTAAAGCAAGATTTGTCCCCCCAGCCAGAACAAGTAAGATTCCTCCCAGCATCAGGGCTCTCCAGCTTTGCGGATAATATTCAAAATACCTCTCTTTTTGCTTTAAGATGAAAAACAAGAAGGCTAAAAAGAAAAGAACAACTGCCAGATCAAGTATCAATTTATACATTTCTCAACCTCCTGAAGAAAGGTTTAAAGAAGGTAGTTTAAGTAAGAATTTGACAGGGACTAAAATTTCTATAACCATGTTACAGTTCGGAAGAAACCATCATCTCCAGCCTTGAGAAGATGGAAAAGAAAAAGAATTTTTTTGCGGACGGTTATTTTGATTTTTTTCTCAGATGACCAACCTAAAAAAAGAGGTGTAATTGCTCATTTGATTCTTTGAGTCAACACATTATTATTATCGACAGAAAGCGTCAGTGTTTTAGCCTGCGGCAAAAGAGATCATCCAGAAAGTGTTCAGTAAGGTAAGCTATCTTGAATAATGTTGGGGGAACGACTGGTTTTCGTTCTTCGGGGAATTAAAATTATATCTAAAATATGTCGAATCTTTTCATCCTCTCTCTTAAGGTGTTTCGGGAAATGCCCAAAAGCTGTGAGGCTTTTACCTGGTTATGATTGACATATTTCAACACCTCAGAGATCATGGTCCGCTCCAACCCGGAGAGAAGGCGGTCGTAGACGTGACCCCGGCAATCTCGAATTACCCGGTCAAAGATCGGACTCAACACCTGTTCAAATATGTGATGATAGTCCTGGTTGGCTGAATGCGGGTTTTCAGAAGCTCTGTCCGGATCGCTTCCAACTTCGATTCTTCTTTTCTCCTGACTTGAAAACCGTATTGATCCCAAAAGCACCTTCTGCTTATGTTTGGCCGACTCAGAAGACAAAGCTTCTTTTACTAAAGAGGCGATCTTTTCCATCTGAAAGGGTGGAGGCACCACTTTGTAGTTTTTCTCCTTACTCTCCCTTTCCCGATACACGGGATTCTTTGATAACACAATTAGCGGAAGATCCGAATCTGTCTCCCTTATCTTTTTGATCGTCTCTATTCCCGATTGATCCACCGAATCTAAATCCAAGATCACCAGGTCAGGCTTAACATTGGTTAAAGAGGTGATCACACTTTTGCCATGTGGAGAGACTAAAAGTTTAAATCCCTTTGAATCAAGACACCTATCCAGATCCTGGGATATCTTGGGATCTGAGCCCACCACTAATATCTGTTTCATGGCTTTTGAAATTTGATGGTTCGAATGAAAGTCTCTTTTCGTAGAGATAGTATCGGCAGAAAAAAAGCCATCTGAAGTGAAAGGCTTTTATAAAGTCACAATTTTTGTCATTAAAGAGGATAGATAGAAATCACCGCACAATTTTTCGATTTTCGTTTTTGTGGATCTTTCTGGACTTCCTAAAAAAAACCCGATTGACAAAAAATATCAACCGGGTTCAAGAGGATGCATGTTTCTCCTCTTGTTATTTAACCAGCAAAATGTTTAAGTGGGATTTGGCTGGCTTTTCAAACTTACCCTAAATCAGGCTTCTTTGACTGCTTGAAGAAACTCCTCTAACGGAATGGCGACCAGATTCTCCGGTGCTATCCTTCCTTTCATAGCTGTCTTAAAGAGAACCTTCAAGGCTGATTTCTGATCCGGAAATTCAGTGATGTAAAGAAAATCATATCTTCCTAAAAGGGCATAGGCGTTTATGATCTTTCCTCCGGCTTCCCGTATCTCCTTCTGACCTTCTTCGATGTACCGTTGACTCTCCTTCAGTCCCTTTGTGCCTTCAGCCGTTGATTTGAAAAGAGTGACATAAATAGGCATACTTTTTCACCTCCTTTCCTATGGATCCAAATTCGGACAATCCATGAAAAATTTGCTTATGCGGATAATGTGACATCAAGAAAAACTGAGGTTTTAAAGGTTTAGCAGTTCAATTGCTTTTATTCGTTATTCGTCATTATTCATTCGTCATTAATTAGCTTAAGATCCAGTCTATCAATCTCAACGCTCCCACCTTTCCCCTCTCCCCCACCTCCATCTTCGGTCCCACACAGGAGGGACAGCCATCTGCGCATCCGCAGGACTGAATCATCTCACCACAAGCTTTCCATATATCTTTAGACAGGTGAAATAATTTCTGGGAGAATCCGACTCCTCCCGGGTGGTTGTCATAAACGTAGACGGTGGGGCGGTCCGTAAAAGGCGACTTCACCTGGGGGAAGGCTCTTATGTCCTTCGGATCACACATCACCCACAATGGCACCACGTTGCGTAATAGGTTGACTAAAGCTTTAAGACTTCCTCCCAGATCTTCGGTGGACAGACCCAATTTGAAAGCAATATCGTCGGGGAACTCAAACCAGAAGGCGGTGGTATGCATCTCCTGCTCCGGCAAGTTTATTTTTCCAAAGCCCACATTTTCATGCGTGCGGAACTTGATCTTTTTATACATGGTGGCTAAGGTGGTGACCGAAACCTCACCATATGCCCGATTTCCCGCCGGCTCTTTTGTCTTCTGGGTCACTTCTAACACTTTAAGGTCGGTCTTGGTGATGGCATCGGTATAATAGTCCACCTCCACCTCTTTGGCATAAGCCTTCTTCCCCTCCCAGTCCAACTCCTCTATCTGATATTGATTTGCGCCATGTAGGTAAATGGCATCTTTGTGCAGAAAGATGGGAGCACTGAAATAATCCATCTCCCCTATGACTTTGTTTCTGTCGGTGGAGTCGAGAATAACAAAGTTTTCGGGTGTGGCACTTCGCAAGCTCACCTGCTCGGCGGGATAAACTTCAGCCATCCAGTGCCATTTCCCATCCACGTGATGAAGAATTCTTTCCTTCTCCAGATGGGCTAAAATTTTTTCTGTTGCCTCCGCCCCGAAGTTTTCTCCGTCGGTGAAAGGAAGCTCAAAGGCGGCGCATTTGAGATGGCTCACCAGGATTATTAAATTGTTCGGATCAACGATACCGGATTCAGGTGACTGGCTGAAGAAATAATCCGGGTGATGGATGATGAATTGATCTAAAGGAGAGCTGTTGGCTACTAAAATCGCCACCGACACATCTGTCCTTCTACCCGCCCTTCCCGCCTGCTGCCAGGTGGAGGCGATATTTCCGGCATAGCCCGCCATCACACTTACGTCCAGCTGTCCGATATCGATTCCTAACTCTAGGGCATTGGTGGAGACCACTCCTCGGATCTTCCCTTCCCTCAGCCCCTTTTCGATCTCCCTTCTCTGAAGCGGCAGATAACCACCCCGGTAGCCTCTCAGGCAGTCCGCAGGCTTTTTGGCTTTCCTCATCTCCTTCCTCAGATAGGTCAAAAGAATCTCCACTCGGAGCCTGGATCGGGCAAAGACAATGGTTTGGATATCGTTTGACAAAAACCTTTCCGCCAATCTCCGGGCTTCATTGATGTAGGACTTTCTTATCCCTAATTCTTTATTTATCACCGGGGGAATATATAAGATGAAGTGTTTCTCCCCGGTGGGGGCACCGTTGTTGTCCACCAACACAACTTCCTCCTCGATGATCTTGCGGGTTAACTCCAATGGGTTGGCTATGGTGGCAGAACAGCAAACAAATTGTGGATCCGATCCATAGAATCTGCATATCCTCTTAAGTCTTCTGATTACATTGGCTAAATGGCTTCCGAACACCCCTCGATAATGATGTATCTCATCGATCACCACAAACTTTAAATTCTCGAAAAGCTTGATCCATCTGGTATGATGGGGCAGGATTCCGGTATGAAGCATGTCTGGATTGGTCACCACAATGTGTCCTGCCGTGCGAATGGCGGCTCTGGCAGAACGAGGGGTATCTCCATCAAATGTATAAGTCTTTATATCAGTAGACAGATCGGTAACCAGTTGGTGGATCTCCGCCACTTGATCTTGGGATAAAGCTTTGGTGGGAAAAAGATATAACGCCCGGGCCTCAGGTTTCTCCAGGATGGTGTTCACCACCGGAAGATTATAGCATAGAGTTTTGCCGGACGCGGTGGGAGTTACTATCACCACATTTTTGCCGGAGAGGATATTTTCAATCGCAGTTGCCTGATGAGAGTAAAGCTTCTCAATCCCCCTTTTTTGTAAGACTGATTTGAGCCGGGGATTTATGCTTTCGGGAAACTCAGAATAGATCGCTTCTCTCGGAGGGATAACCTCCCAGTGCGAGATGCAACTTTGAAAGTATCTGTCTTGTTTGAGCTCGTCTAAGATTTGCAGAAGATTCATAAAAATCCCATACTCTTTTGATTCCTTTGGTGTAATTATGATTTCCAATCACGATTTGTCAAGAAAAAATCCAACCAAAACAAAGAATATCAAATTCCTGCTATCATTGGATAGAAAGCTTAGAATAGCACGTGAATCGTCTAAAATTTCGCTGAATAGTCCTTGACAGAAGTTGCCTTTGGGCTTAAATTAAGAATGGATAATCCTGATGCAGGTTTTGAATACGGCCCTGTTTGGCTTTGTGAGAAGGCACAACAGAATAATTCATCATTCTTACGAGCATAATGGAAGGATGGGGATTTACGGTTCTCCTTTTTGTGCGCATTTAGATGGATAAGGCGATTGAAACTTAAACGTGGCAACTTGACCAGCGCCTCGGTCTTAAGAAAAACGGGATAGTATTTTGACTTTAGGCTCATGACTTCTTTTCTGGAGGTATTAGGGGATGAAAAAACTCTTAATGTCTGTTCTCTTTGTTTTCTGTGCTATGTCGGCTTTTGCTCAAACAACCCAGACAAACCCCGATTCCATCCCTTTTGCCCCTGCAGTCAACTATGGGGCAGGATACCATCCTTTTTCTCTTTTCTGTGCGGATTTAGATGCAGACACTGATCTAGACTTAGCTGTGGCGGATGCCAATAGCTACTTCGTTTTCATCTTGAAAAATAATGGGGATGGTACCTTTCAGGCTGCTGACAGGTATCATTCAGGAGACTATCCTTATTCTCTTTTTTGTGCGGATTTGGATGGGGATGGAGATATAGACTTGGCTGTGGCAAATCATTTGTGGAACAACATTTCCATCTTGAAGAACAATGGGAATGGAAATTTTCAGGGTGGGGGCAGTTATGGGGTAGGAAGCCGGCCTACATCTGTTTTCTGTGCGGATGTAGATGGGGATACAGATTTAGACTTGGTTGTGGCAAACTCTTCTAGCAACAATGTTTCGATCTTGAAAAACAATGGGGATGGGAGCTTTCAGAGTGCGGTCGACTATGCTGCAGGAGGATCTTCCATTTTCTGTGCTGATCTGGATGGGGATATGGATTTGGATATTGTAACGTCAGGAATCTATATCTTGAAGAACAAT
The DNA here is from genome assembly GCA_023129805.1 of Candidatus Zixiibacteriota bacterium. The sequence continues at coordinate 10,373 of JAGMBK010000041.1, forward strand.
GGGGACGGAACCTTTCAAGATGCGGTCGAGTATCCTGGAGGAGGATCTTCCGTTTTCTGTGCTGATCTGGATGAGGATGGTGACCTGGATTTAGCTGTGGCAAGTGGTTCATCGGTTTACATCTTGAAAAACAACGGGGATGGCACCTTTGCCAATGCGGTCAACTATGGAGCCGCAGAAGGCCCTCGCTCCATTTTCTGCGCAGATTTAGATGGGGATGTTCATCCGGACTTAGCCGTGGCGAATGAGTGGAGCGCCAATGTTTCCATCTTGAAAAACAACGGGGATGGCACCTTTCAGGATGCTGTTAACTACGGCGCAGGAGACTTTCCTTTTTGTCTTTTCTGTGGGGATTTAGATGGGGATGGAGACCTGGACTTAGCTGTGGCAAATATGTCGAGCCACAATGTTTCCATCCTGAAAAATCTAACCCAGGCTCCTGCTAATCAGCCCCCCTGGCCTTTTTCGCTTATTTCTCCCGAAAACGGCGATACGATTTGTGACTCCACGACTTTTCAGTGGCATATTCCTTACGATCCTAATTTTGGAGACCAGATGAGATATGATTTTTATGTCAGCACTTCTCCTGGCTTCGAGCCTCAATTTACGACCATCGACAGCAATTTAGCGGTCAGCAAGTTCACCACCTTAATCTACAGTGGAACCTATTACTGGAAAGTGAAAGCCAAGGACAATTGGGGAGCCGCAACCTGGTCAATACAGACGTGGAGTTTTGTTGCACAGGAGGGACTCGTGGCCGACTTCTCTGCCGAGCCTGAATCAGGCTTTGTCCCTTTACATGTGCAGTGCACAGACTTATCAGAGGGCAATCCTACATCTTGGTTGTGGGACTTTGGGGATGACACCTCGGACACTTTGCCAAATCCAACCCACACTTATTACGACACAGGGTATTTCGATATAAAACTGGTCGTCTCAAACTCTTATGACACGGATTCTTTAATCAGGGAAGATTATATTCACGTGTTGCCCCCTATTCCGGTTTTGTCCTGGGCAGACCAACCTGGCTATCTAACAGATGGCGTTTCTCCGGACACTGGTCTGGAAGGCACCATTTTCACATTTAGAGTCGTTTACTCAGATGCGTACAACCTGCCTCCACAATCTGGCTACCCCAAAGTAAATATCGACTTGAACGGAGACGGAGATTTTGAGGATGAGAACGAAGGCTCTTTCACCATGGGCGTGGTGGATGTTGATACCAACTATGTTGATGGGAGAGAGTATCTGTATAACGCGACCTTGCCAGTAAGTTCAAATTGTCAGTATTCCTTTTCTGCTAAAAACAGTTACGGATTGGACGCAGTCGGTGAGCCGACCGATTTAAAGGAAGGCCCGGTCATTTTAGATCCCGCTGGTGAGCTTGACCTTTACATCCATGCTTCCGACATAACCTTTTCAAACCAGAACCCAGACGAAGGAGAAACATTCACCGTGTACGCCACCGTTCACAACAATTCAGATTCAAATCTGACCAATGTTTCAGTCACGTATTATCACAGTGGGGAGCTGCTGGATCAGGTTCTCCTTTCAAGTATTCCATCCCACGGTTCAGCTACCGCATCTACTGAACTCTCTTTTGATACCAAGGGTTTCTACCCCATCAGGGTGGTGGTGGATGAGGAGAACTCTTTTCAGGAATGGAACGAATTGAACAACTTCGCCATGAGACCAGTGATCGTGGGTGACTATGTATTCCCTGGCGGAATCGTGGTCCAAGCACAGCTGAATTCCCCGGTTTATCCTCATTCCTGGATAACTGTAACCGGAAATGCTCATTACACCCCCGAACACTTCGGCGCTGTAAGTGGTGCTTCTGTTACAATCACTATTCAGGAGACCGGAGCTGAATACACAACCCACACTAACGATCCTGGGAATTTCTCGATGGGATTCTACGGACCGAGCGAGGTGGGTAGCTATTCGGTGATAGTAGAAGTCACAGACTATACCCTGACCGACTCTACCATCCTGAATCTGGATGTCCTGCCTCCTCAGTCTGGAGTTGATCTCACCATAAGAATCAGCCTGCCGCAGACAGACTGCCTCTTGGAGAATCAGGAATACACGGTCGAGGCGACGATATTCAATCTGGGTGATCAGGACGCTCAAGATTTCTGGACATGTATTTACAAGGATGGTTCACTTCATCATAGCTATTGGGTTGATCAGCTCCCTGCGGGTGGATCGCTTCAGATTGATACAACGATCTCCTTCTCCTCAATAGGCTGGCATACGGTCACTGGCATTGTTGATGTTGGAGATTCAGTAAGCGAATACAACGAAGGCAATAACATCAGTTCAGTGAACGTGCATGTCGCCTGCGACGCTCCTGACATCACTATCACTAATGTAGTTTTCTCAGACCACACGCCCAAAGGGGGACAACCAATTGATATCACTGCCTGGGTGGTGAACTTGGGAGCTGTTGCAGTCAGCGAAACCTTTGGAGTGGAGTTTTCAGATAACGGAATTCCCTTTGATACACAATATGTCACTTCTCTGGCACCGTGTGGCACGCAAACCGCCTATGTTGTCAGTGGCAACTTTGTCTATTCTGACACCATGTCGCATTCCTTCAGCATATTCGCCGATTTTGAGAATGTCATAGCCGAGTGCAATGAGGAAAACAACATTTACTGGGCTGCGTTCAGTGTGTTTCCGGATCTCTGGCCCAGAAACCTTCAATTCTCCACCGACTCCACAGACTGTTTCACCTGGGGAGACAGCCT
>JAGMBK010000042.1 GCA_023129805.1 Candidatus Zixiibacteriota bacterium
GAGAAAATAGCTGAATATGGGAAGGCATTTTACAAAAAGGGTGACAGAAAAATAACCCTCAACTTTGCTCTGGCGGATGGAATACCGGTTGACCCGGGCGTCCTCCTACGTTATTTTAACCCGGATAAATTTCTAATCAAAATAACTCCGGTCAATCCCACTTATCAGGCAAGCAAAAATAAAATATCTTCCTATATTCTGCCAGACGAAGAAGATTATGAGATAATAAACGCGCTGAGAGAGGTGGGTTACGAAGTTATCCTGAGCATAGGAGAGTTAGCAGAAAATCATATTGGCAGCAATTGTGGTCAACATGTAACAAATTACTTAAAAGAGAAGGACAAAATAAAAGGTGGATATACATATCCTGTGCAGATAGTATAAGAGAACAACTTCGCCTGACAGAGCGTATCTGTCATCGCTGCACTCCACACAAATCCAGTCTATGGCGGGACTTTAAGAACGCTTAAAGCATTGTGCAAAATTCAAAAGAGCCAAGTTGGCAGCATGGATGATGAAGGCAAAAAGATGTCTGGGTTATACGACAATCCAAAATATTACGAAATCGCCTTTTCCTTTCGGGATATTCCTGCTGAAGTTAATGTATTTGAGGAGTGCTTCAGGCGTTTTTCCCAGATCCCGGTGAAATCTATTCTGGAATTAGGATGTGGGCATAGCCCGCATATGGAGGAACTTATCAAGAGAGGCTACCAATACAGTGGGCTTGACATAAGTAAGGCTATGCTGGAGTATAGCAGGGAAAAGGCATTGCGCATCGGTGCTGAGGCAAACCTCATTCACGCAGACATGAACGATTTTTCTCTTGAGGCAACGGTTGATTTTGTCTATGTGTTGCTGGACTCCTTGTATGTCAAGAGTACTTCTGAACTGATAACCCATTTCAACTCAGTTGCCCAAACATTGAAGAAAGGTGGGCTTTACTTTCTTGATTGGTGTGTTCGATATGATCCACCGTGGAAATCGGAGGGTGGAAATAGTTGGGAGATGGAGCGTGGCGGTATCAAAGTCAAAACTACGGTTTCATGGAGGGCCATAAATCTAGTTGAGCAGACTTTTGAAGAAACCATTACGCTTGAAGTTGATGATCATGGAAAAAAACCCAATATTGTTGGAAAAGGTATCAGAAGAGCTATATATCCACAGGAGTTTCGGTGCTTTATATCAACTCTTAAACATTTTGAGTTTGTGGGTTGGTGGAACAACTGGGATCTTGGCCAGCCATTAGAACAAGCAGATAAAATAGACCGGCCAATTGCACTTGTTCGGAGAATATGAGTTCTTGAAAGGAAAATGAACGGCGGGTATCCGCAGGATTCTGTAGAAAGAACACCCGCCGAGAGGAGGGACCTGCATTTATGTAAAATGCGACTGGAGTGTCTGCCTTTAGGCAGACCTTTTGGTCAAGCTGAAACTTGACACTCCAGAATTTATTTTTGCTTTCCGTTGGTGTTCTTCACCAACGGAAAACGGATGGTGGGTGAAGAATGTCTGCCGTGGGGAGAGAGAGGAAAAAACAATGTCGATAGTCCTGCCTCCGGCGGGACATATCCGACCTACTACTGATTTCTAAGGGCCGAACATGAAAAACAAAAAATCTCTTAGAATTCCAAAAAACGTTTTGGTTTTGGGGTTAGTCAGCTTTTTGACCGACGCTTCATCGGACATGATCTATCCGGTGCTGCCCCTCTTTCTGTCGGATGTCCTGGGCTCAAGTGTGCTTTTCATCGGTCTGATCGAGGGGGTAGCAGAGAGCACAGCCAGCATCTTAAAGATCTTCTCCGGATGGCTTTCAGATAAATTAGGAAAAAGGAAATTTTTGGTGGGTCTGGGTTATGGTCTTTCCTCCCTGGGAAAGCCGGCTCTGTCTGTGGTCACGGCTGGATGGCATGTGCTTCTGCTCAGGTTTGCCGATCGTTTTGGCAAGGGGGTGAGAACTTCACCCCGGGATGCTTTAATCGCAGATTCAGCACCCGAAGAACGCAGGGGGTTGTCCTATGGTTTTCATCGAGCTATGGATTCCGCCGGAGCAGTGGTGGGACCGCTTTTGGCTTTTCTTTTCCTTCCATTGGTGAACGAAAACTATCGCATTCTTTTCCTGATCGCCTCTGTCCCGGCAATACTTGCGGTTTTGATTCTTATCCTTTTCGTAAAGGAGAGAAAAAGATTAAAGGAAAAGATCACAAGGTTGGCTAAGCCCGGACTTTCGAGATTTGATCCGAAGTTCAAGGTATTCATCCTGGGAGCCACCATATTCACGTTGGGCAACTCAAGCGATGCTTTCCTGTTCTTAAGGGCGAAAGATTTGAACATAGATTTAGTTTACATTCCGATTTTGTGGTTGGTTTTGAATCTGGTATATGCTTTGGTCGCTTCACCTGCTGGGGCGCTTTCTGATCGGATCGGTCGCAAGAATCTTATCGTCTCCGGGCTGTTGATTTATACCCTGGTCTATTTGGGCTTTGCCTTTGCCACCCGATCCATCCATGTGTGGATTTTGTTTGGCATATATGGGCTTTATTATGGGCTGGCGAATGGTGTCATGAGGGCTTATGTGGCAGATTTAGTTGGGGAGGAAAAGAGAGCAACTGCCTTCGGTGTTTACCATGGTGCTGTGGGTTTGACCGCACTTCCCGCCAGTTTGATTTTCGGCTGGCTGTGGCAATCGGCTGGAGTGTCTGTTGCCTTCGGATTTGGTGCAGCCCTGGCGCTGTTGGCTTTGTTAATATTCAAATTTGGGCTTTGAGCAGGTGCACAGGGTGCCAGTTTTGATTCTTCTCAATCTCCCGAGTTACATGGGGTTGGATGAATTCCATCCCCATATTTTCTTAAGGGTTTCCGGTTATACTTTTTCCAATTCTTCCGATATAAAAAATAGAAACATGTTTTGGCGATCTGATAAAAGAGGAAGATTTTTGTTGACTTTTGAAGATTTTCCTTGACAAAAGGAGCAGAAAAGCGTATTTGTATAGTAAGAGTAAGAGCAGTAACAGGCAGTAAGAAAGTTGCAGTAAGTTTTTGGTTGGTTTGAGGTTTTCAATCCACGAAAACTTAGGCTGAATTTTCGTGGATTTTTTTATGTTCTTGAAGGCGATATTGAGGGATTCCAGTCCGCAGGGTCCAGAGTCGGATCAACTGGGTTTCGATGAAGCTCAAATACTGTGTGGCTGGATGTGGTTGTAATGCAAAAATTTAAGCTTTATGAAAGGTGGTGAAAAGGTTTGGCGACCGGTAAAGTAAAATGGTTCAATGATTCCAAAGGATTTGGCTTCATTGAGCAGACGGATGGCGGTAAGGATGTCTTTGTCCACTTCTCAGCCATTAGCGATGAAGGATTCAAGACACTGAGAGAAGGGGACGAAGTGAGTTTCGACATCACCGAAGGACCCAAAGGTCCGCAGGCGACCAATGTGGTCAAATTATAAATAAGGCCCGGTGGTTTGTCTAAATATAATTGGACGAACCATAACATCCAAAAACCCCGAAGAGTCCACCCGAGACTTTTCGGGGTTTTCAGTTATATGAAACTTTTGCTTTTTCTTATTTGAACCAAACCCTTTGAGAATAAAATATACTTTTACCCGGTTGCCTCTTAAAAGAGTATCCCCTCCCGTTTCTCTGGGAGTTGTTCTCTTTCCCTAAATAGCTCTATTATGGTTGTGTCCGGAATTCCATCTGAGGGATGGAGATCGCAAACTCCCTCCGGTAGGGTCTCTTCGGTGAAGATATCTGTGATGATCCTGGGGCATTTGTCCGTGGCTGGAAGCCCGCTTTCCAAACAGACGGTTTTGAAGTATATGCCGGGCGGGAGTTTGAAATATTCTACCGGAAGGTTTCCGTGTGCCTTTATCATGAAATCGGTCCACACTGGAAGGGCAGTATGAGCGCCGGTGACGTTTTCGCCGATCACCGTTTTATCATCATATCCAATCCATACCCCGGCGGTGATTTGAGGAGTAAAGCCAAGAAACCAGTTATCCATGCAGTCATCTGAGGTGCCGGTTTTTCCACCGGCAGGTCGAGTGAACCCTCTGGCTCTGGCTCCGTAACCGGTGCCTCTGTTTATCACCGACTGAAGCATGGTGATCATGATATAGGCAGTCTGTGCGGAGAGCACCTCCTCCCTTCTGGAGAATTTTTTCTCCTCCAGCACCTTTCCGTAGCGATCAGTTATTTTCAGAATGTATTTCGGTTCCACTTTTATCCCCCCATGGGGGAACACCGAGAATGCCGAGACCATATCCCACAGGGTCACCTCCGAGGTGCCCAAAGCCAGGGAGGGATAGGGAGCAAGCGGGGAGGATATTCCCATGTGGGAGGCAAAAAAGATGGTCTGTTGTGGAGTGACCTTCTGGATCAATTTAGCTGACACCACATTTATCGATCTGGCTAAAGCTTCCCTTAAAGTGACCGGACCCCGGAAAATCAAATCGAAGTTCTGAGGGCCCCATTCCTTTCCGTCATCTCCGGTAAGGATGATGGGGGTGTCATACACAATGTCGGTGGGTCTGGCTCCATTATCAATTGCGGCGGTATAGATGAAAGGCTTGAATCCAGAACCGGGTTGCCGGAGAGCCTGCACTGCCCGATTGAACTGGCTCTGAGCAAAATCCTTTCCTCCAACCAAAGCTAAGATGTTGCCGTTTTTATTGTCCAAAGCCACCAGGGCACCTTGAATTTGCTTGTATTCTCTCTTACTTATCGGTTTTTCTTCTGTTGTGTCGATCACCACAACAGTATAATTTGTGTCCTGCAAGGAGTGGGTCTGCTCCATGTTTTGCTGTCGCGTTTCCAACTCTCTTATAAGAGCCTCCTCTGCCGCCATTTGCAATTCCAAATTCAGGGTGGTATAGACCGATAGCCCTCCCTGGTAAAGACCATCCTCTCCATATTTTTTCTCTAAATATTGTCTCACCATCTCAGTAAAATAGGGAGCCTCCCCTATAGGTGCGGAGGTGGGATGAATCTCCAGAGGAAGGCTTTTTAACGAATCCGCAAGCTTTGTGGATATTCTTCCGAAATCCTTCGTTGATTCCAAGACGATGTTTCTTCTTTTGAGCGACAAGTCCGGATGGGTAATGGGAGAGTATCGGCTGGGGTTTTTGGGAATACCTATGAGAATCGCACATTCGGAGATGATCAAATCCTCTACATTCTTGCCGAAATAAAGGTGAGCCGCGGCTTGCACTCCGTAAGCTCCTCTTCCAAAATAACACTGGTTCAGATACATCTCCAGAATCTCTTCCTTGGTGTAATTTCTTTCGATCTTTATGGCGGTCAAGACCTCCTTTATTTTGCGAGGGATGGTCTTCTCCGGTGTGAGAAACAGAGTTCGAGCTAACTGCTGGGTGATGGTGCTGGCTCCCTGCACCCTTCTTCCTGCCCAGAAGTTGTGCCACAAAGCCCGACCCATAGCTAACAGGTTTGCTCCCCAGTGATCGAAAAACCTACGATCCTCGGTAGCTAGGAGCGCATCTATAAGATGCGGCGGTATCCTCTTTAAAGGGGTGAGTATCCGACGCTCAGTATAGAACTCCTTAATCACCTCCCCATCGGCTGAATAGATTTTGGTTATCAAACTGGGTTCGATATTGTGCAGTTGCGTTAAAGAAGGAAGGTCTTTTTTGTAAGTGTTATAGGTCTTGATTATCGCTGCAAACAAAAGAACCAGAACAAAAAGAATAGCCCCTGAGAGGATAAGAAGTTTCTTTCTGCTGCTACAAAATTGGCTTATTCGCATCCAAAAATCTTTTAATGGCTTCATTTTCGGCTCTTTTGTTTTTTGTTCTGCTTATATAAATCCACAGAAGGTTACGATGGGAAAGTAAAAGATATTAGAGAGACAGTCAAGGAGATTGTGATGTGCTTTGCTATTTAAAGATTTGCACACAGGTTTATCCCTTACCTTGAAGAGATCATATTCCAATTTTTCCTTTGAATTTAAGACGTTTTGCTTTAAATTAAAAATAAGATGAGTGAAATTCTGGTGAAAGTCTATAGAAAGGATACTATCGAAAGCATTCACCAAGGGGCGATTGCGGTGGTGGATTCTTGGGGGAAGCTTTTGTATTCGGTGGGCGATCCGAACTTCGTAACCTTTTTGAGATCATCTGCCAAGCCGCTTCAAGCTCTGGTTGTTGTAGAGTCGGGAGCGGCAGAGGCATTCGGTCTGACTCAGCAGGAGATCGCCATCATCTCCGGATCACACAATGGAGAGAAAAAACACGTCCGGGTTGTTCGGAGCATTTTAAAGAAGATTGGTTTAAATAAAAGTTACCTTAAGTGCGGCGCCCACGTTCCGCACTACTTTTCAGCTTTGGGCATAACCCCGCCCAAGAAGAGATTCTCCTTCCTTCAGCACAATTGTTCCGGTAAACATGCCGGGATGCTGGCTGTATGTGTGTATGAGGGTTGGAATCTTGAAAATTACCTAAATCCCCGCCATCCTTTACAAAAGTTGATTTTGAAGACAACTTCTGAGCTTTGCGAATACCCACAACGAAAGATCAGAATAGGGATTGAGGGATGTGGTGCTCCCACGTTTGCTCTTCCTTTGAAAAACATGGCTGTTGGATTTTCCAAGCTGAAAAGCTTCAGATCAAAAGATCAAATTACCTTTCAGTCTTTGCAAGTGGTGGCAGATTCCATGTGGAAGTATCCGGAAATGGTTTCGGGAAGAGGAAGATTGGATTACTATCTGGCGGTTGTAAGCAAAGTGAATATACTCGCCAAAGCCGGAGGGGAGGCTTTGCACTGCGCAGTCATTTTAGATAAAAGCTATGGATTGGCAGTAAAGATATTGGATGGCTCCAGAAGGGCGCTGGCGCCGGCATCCATCGAAGTCTACAGACAGTTAGGTGTTCTGAATAAGAGACAGTTAAAAGATTTAGGTGATTTTGTCTCGCCTTCCCTCTATAACCATCAAAGAAAAAAAGTGGGATTTCTCAGAGCCGATTTTAAGCTAAGGCGGGCAAGATAAGATTTTTATCTGATGCTTCGGGAATAGAAGGGACTGTTTCCCAGATCATTCCCGAAGCTAATTAGCATCTTTGTTTCCCGATGCTACTGCATAGGAAGAAAGCTCCACTGTCACTATCGTAGCGTCGCAACTCTGTTTACCCTGAACGCAAGTGAAGGGTGTGCGATGCTTTTTCTTTTCATCCGAGACAAGCCCTGAACCACACGGTTCGGGGCAAGCTCGGACGCTACTACTCCATCAGCTATGGATGTTCTTGCCTTTATCCGTCATTAGTAATTAATCATGCGTCATTGTTTTTATGAGATTTTAGTTGCAATTTTTTAAAAAATCTATGATATTTGCCTTCACATGACCCCGCCAAAGGCGGAGGTTCTTCGAGAAGAGGATTTTTATGAAAGCAGAAATTACAAAGCTTTTTCCCGAGATTGAACAGATAAAGGATGAAGACCTCAGGGATCGAGTGGTATCCACCTGGGAGGAGGCGATAGATGTGGGTGGGTGGAGTATTGAAGAGTTGAAGGCCATTCCCTTTACCCTGCTGATACCTGACTGCAAAGTTAATCTGGTTACCCATACCAGAGCGGTTACACAGACCGCCTTACAGATCGCCTCTGTGCTTTCAGAGTTTTATAAGGAGAAGGTCGAGATCAACATCGATTTTTTAATAGCCGGGGGTATTCTGCATGATGTGGGAAAAATTTTAGAATATGCAAAAGACGGGGATAAGGTGGTTAAAAGCAGAACCGGAAAGCTTTTGCGACATCCTTTTTCCGGCTCGGCTCTGGCATATAAACATGGGTTGCCCGAAGAGGTTATTCATATGATCGCCACCCATGCCAGAGAGGGGAATGGGGGGTACCGCTCCACCGAGGCCATGATCATTCATTACGCCGATTATATTAACTTTGAAAGCTTGGGTGGTAAAATGTAAAATCAAAAGAGCTAATTAAGAGTTAAAAGATAATGAAGAATTTTAAATTAAGCTAAAGGAGATGTAGATATGCCCACCAAACAAAGACAAGTGAACTTAGATTTAAAAGAAATGCCCACCCAATGGTATAACATACTTCCTGATCTGCCGGAACCGCTTCCTCCTCCTCAAGATCCTGAAGAAGGGGAATCGAGGATTAAAAAATTGCCAGAGATATTGATCGGCGAATGCTTAAAACAGGAGTTCTCCTCGGAAAGATGGATCGATATTCCAGAAGAGCTTCAACAGATGTATCATCAAGCTGGCAGACCCAGACCTCTGTTCAGAGCCTTGAATCTGGAAAAGAAATTGGACACCCCGGCTCGACTTTACTACAAAGCCGAATTTCAAAGCCCCACCGGAAGCCACAAAGTTAACACTGCCTTAGCCCAGACATATTATGCCAAGAAGGAGGGCTATAAAAGAGTCACCACTGAGACCGGAGCAGGACAATGGGGCACCGCCCTTTCCTATGGGGCGGCTCTGGCCGGTTTGGAGTGCACCGTCTTTTGGGTTAGAGCGGTCTACAGTTGGAAACAGGATCGGAGAAGCCTGATGGAATTATTTGGAGCGGAGGTGTATGCATCACCCAGCGATAAGACCGAATTCGGAAAAACCTTGTATAAGAACGATCCGGATCATCCGGGCTCTCTGGGAATCGCCATCTCCGAAGGGATGGAGGATGCCATAAAGGATCCTGAAGCCATCTATTGTTTAGGGTCAGTCTTAAATCACGTATTGATGCACCAAAGCATCATAGGTCTGGAGACCAAAAAGCAGTTCGAAAAATTTGATGACTACCCGGATTTAGTTATATCCTGTATAGGAGGAGGGAGCAATTTCGGCGGTTTTGCTTTGCCGTTTATGCATGATGTTCTAAAAGAGGGCAAGAAGATCAAGTTCATCGCCGCTCAGAGCAAAGTTGCTCCCAACCTGCAAGGAGAGTATAGATATGATTTCGCTGATTATGCCGAGCAAACTCCCCTATTGAAGATGTACACGTTAGGACACCGGGCAGAAATGGGTCCTATCAGAGGGGATGGATTGAGATACCATGGATGTTCCCCTATCCTAAGTTTCTTGAGGGATAAAGGATATATTGACACCATTGCCTATCCCCAGGATGAAAAATATGTCTTTGAAAAAGCCAAGTTGTTTATTCAAAGCGAAGGCTATCTGCCTGCTCCTGAATCTGCATACAGCATTGCCTGTGCCATAGATGAGGCGATTAAGTGTAAAGAAGCTGGTGAAGAAAAGGTGATCGCCTTCAACGTGAGCGGGCATGGCTTTTTGGACATTGTGGGATACCGGGCGGTTTTAGGATTGAAATGAGAATGGAGGAGATATCGATATGAAGCTGGATGATGTGGTCATCACCAAAGCCATCGTAGAGGGCTTTTACAAGAAATTTTTAGAATATTCGGAGGTGGACGTTGCCATTGCCGGAGCGGGTCCGGCCGGACTTTGCGCCGCTTATTATTTGGCAAAGAAAAAAGTAAAGGTGGCTGTGTATGAAAGAAAGCTTTCCATTGGTGGTGGAATGTGGGGTGGAGGGATGATGTTCAACGAATTGGTGGTGGGAGAAGAAGGAAAAGGGATTTTGGATGAGCTTGGAGTTAATTACAAAGCCTACCAAAAAGGATACTTCACCGCAGACGCTGTCGAGTGCATCTCCACCTTGTGCTCAAAGGCAACAAAGGCAGGAACAAAAGTATTTAATTTGATCGGCGTGGAGGATGTGATGTTAGAGGGTGAGAAAGTTTGCGGGCTGGTATTGAACTGGTCCGCGGTCCAGATGGCAAATCTGCACGTGGACCCATTGACCATACGAGCAAAATATCTGGTGGAAGCAACCGGACATCCTGCAGAGTTGGTCAAAATAATTGTCAAAAAGATCGGGGCAAAGCTAACTACGTCCACCGGAGACATAGTGGGAGAGAGGCCCATGTGTGCGGATATGGGAGAAAAAGAGGTAGTGGAAAACTCAAAAGAGGTCTTTCCTCACGTTTACGTGGTGGGGATGGCGGCTAATGCAGTCTTTGGCTCCCACCGCATGGGTCCGATTTTCGGCGGAATGCTTCTGTCCGGTAAAAAAGTGGCAAAAGATATTTTGGAAAAATTAAAAAGTCAAAGATAAAAGTTCAAAATTACAAATAAAAATTCAAAAATCTATCAGTTGAAGCAATCAGAAACAGTGGATAAAGATGCCGAGGATTCTGTGTCTTTAGTACATATCAACTTAGCCGATTTAAGTCCCAGCCTCTAATTGAGTTTTTGCTCTATGGTCATCCACCTATATCGAAAAGAATAAAATTCGCACAAGAATACGAATTTTAAATGTAGCGGAAACCCTCAGGTTTTCCGTTTACATTAGAAACTACAAGTTGTCCGAAGAATAGCTTTTAAGTCGGTAGCCGCAACCTTCAGGTTGCGTAAGTTGTTAAAACCCAAAACCGGATTTTCGCCCCGCCTCAGGCGGGACGGCTACCAAAATCGAGTTTTTAGATAACCTTGTGGGGTCCTAACATAACTAAGGACTCGGCAGAAAGGCGTGAATTTCAACTTTGCATTTCACAACAGATAAAACAGATGCGGGAGATTTTCTATGACAGGAAAGACCATTATTGAGAAAATTCTATCCAGGGCGTCGGGGAAAGATGTTTTTGCCAACGATCGGGTTTGGGCGGAGGTGGATCTTGTGGTGATCAGGGATTTTGGGGGACCTAATGCGGTTTTGGAGTTCGACAAGTTTACCAACAAGGGCAAAGTAAAAGATCCTGATAAAATTGCTCTCACCTTCGACTACCAGGCTCCAGCCAAGGATATGAAGGTGGCACAAAATCAAGTTCTGTGCAGAGAGTTTGCTAAAAGACAGGGAATAAAAAATCTGTTTGACGTCAACTGGGGAATCGGACAGCATGTACTTTTGGAAAGAGGAATGATCAAGCCTGGGTCGGTGGTGATCGGCACAGATAGCCACATGAATCTTTTAGGATCAGTGGGATCATTCGCTTCAGGGGTTGGAAATACAGACATCGTGGCCGCTTGGTATTCTGGCAAACTATGGTTCAGGGTCCCCGAGACCATTAAGGTGATTTTTGAAGGAAAATATAAAGAGCCGGTTTCGGCGAAGGACCTTACCCTTAAGTTCGTTAAAGAGATAGGGACGGACAAACCAAATTATAAATCTCTGGAGCTTTGCGGTGAGCCTGTTGATAATCTCTCTTTAGCTGGACGGCTTACTCTTGGAAGCATGATGACAGAGGTCAATGCCAAAATCGGGTTCATCCAGCCGAACGGTGAACCTTTGGAATTTTTGAGACAAAGATGCGGAGATGAGCTTGAGATCGTTACCTCAGATGAAGATGCACAGTTTGCAGATGAAGTGGAGATCGACGTGGACAAATTGGTTCCCCAGATCGCCTGCCCTCACAACCCGGATAACGTCAAGCCGGTGGAGGAAGTAGAAGGAACACCATTCAATGAAGGGTTCATCGGCTCCTGCACCAACGGAAGGCTGGAGGATTTCAAGGCCGCGGCGAAGATTTTAAAAAAAGCGGGAAAGATTCATCCGGAGGTGAGGTTGATCATCGTTCCGGCAACCAGAGAAGTGGCCATGGACATGCTTAAGGCAGGGCTTTATCAGATTTTCATGAGCGTGGGAGCTATGGTGGCTAATCCGGGATGTAGCCTGTGCACCTCCGGACATCATGGAGTTTTAGGAAAAGGAGATGTGCTTTTGTCCACCTCCAACAGAAACTTTTTGGGGAAATTGGGAAAGGGGGCGGAAATCTATCTTTGTAGTCCTTCCACGGTGGCGGCTTCGGCGGTTGAAGGAAAGATCACGGATCCCAGGAAATACTGGTAAAACAAAGTTCAAAGGTTCAAAAGTTCAAAGGTTCAATGAACTATGAAGGTAGAAAGTTTTGAAGATTTAGTCGCTTGGAAGAAAGCAAGAGAGTTGGTAAATAAGGTTTACGCCATTACAAAGAAGGAAAAATTCCGTAAGGATAGGGCGTTGGTTGATCAAATAAGACGAGCAGCAATATCAGTTATGTCAAACATCTCAGAAGGTTTTGAGAGAGGATCAAATACGGAGTTAATTCAATTTCTGTATATTGCCAAAGCTTCGTGTGGGGAAGTGAGATGCCAGCTTACCGTGGCTTTTGATCAAGGTTACATTGATAAAGAGGAATTTGAGGAAACCCATAATTTAGCCAGAAAAGTATCAGGGATAATTGGGAATTTCATCAATTACCTGAGAACGTCCAAGATGAAAGGTTCAAAATTTAAGCCCAAGCCAAGGAAATCTTGGGCAGAGGAGTGGAAAGAAATTCTAGCCAAGATTGATACAACTAAACCTTTGAACCCTTGAACCTTTGAACCCCTGAACCTTTGAACCCTTGAGCCTTTAAGCTCTTTAATGTTCGAACTCTTGAACCAAAATATTGCCGCTTACTTTTCTGTCACATACATGGAGAAATTTCTGTCGTGAAGGGAACTTTGGTTAATACTGCCACCGTTATAGTGGGAAGTTCGCTGGGTCTTCTGATAGGAGCAAGATTTTCCGAAAAGATCAACACCGTAGTGATGCATGCCCTGGGCCTTTCGACCCTTTTGATTGGCTTTAAGATGGCATTCAAAACAG
>JAGMBK010000043.1 GCA_023129805.1 Candidatus Zixiibacteriota bacterium
GTCTGACCGTCTCATAGTCTAAGTCTATGCCTACTACTGCGTTCGCTCCCATGATTTTTGCGTTTTCCTCCATCTCCTGCAGGGCAATGTGCCGGGCTTTGGTGAGTTCCTTTTCGTAAGCGGCTGATCTTCCGCCCACTATATCCGTAATCGAGGCAAAGAGATCCTTGACCAAATGCGCCCCTAAAATAGCTTCTCCAGTCACAATTCCCAAATACTCCTTAATCGGCTTTCCCTCTATGGTAGGTGTAGTAGTGATTATCATTTGCGAAGCATTCATACGAATCTACTCCTTTCGTTTCTTGTATTTCTGCTTATTTAACAACAGCGGTAATAATCTATATTCCAATCTCATAGATTCGATATTTTTTATAAAGCTTTGCCCCCAGCAAATCCAATACTCTGTTCATCTTGACATTATCCTCCAATACCCAGGACATCTCCGCCCAGGAGTATCCTCTTTTTACTCCAACATTGTAGGTCTCAACGTAAAAGAGAGTGTCGATTCCCCTTTTTTGAAACTCGGGGACAACACCCATGGTGATGATTCTAAGCCCATTGATTTTATTTTTAATTTTGGTATGCCACAAAAGCTTAAAAAGACCAAACGGAAAAAGTTTTCCATTGATTTTGCGAAGCACCTGGTTTATGTTGGGCACAGCCAAAGAGAAGCCGGCGGGCTTGCCATCTACCTCAGCAATGAAAACCAGATTCGGATCGACTATTTTTTTCAAACCGTCACCCATATGATCGAATTCCTCATCGGTCATGGGAATAAATCCCCAGTTTTTGGACCAAGCAGAATTATAAATCGCTTTTATCTTTTTTGCTTCGTTTTTAAGATTTTTCATACTGACGCTGCGAATCGTAATTTCTCCCTTCTGTTTGATACGCTCCGCCATTCTAACCACTCTTTGAGGCGGTGGAGAGTTTTTATCTATGAAGTAGGCATACAAATCTTTGGCTTTTCTCATGCCATATCTTTCCATGAAATCCAGATAGTATGGGGGATTATATCCCATCATGATGACCGGGCGAGAGTCAAATCCCTCAGCTAAAAATCCCCACTCCTCATTGGAAGAGAAATTTGCCGGACCACGCATGATCTCCATCCCTTTAGATTTCAACCAATCCCGAACAGTATCCAGCAGAACTCTGGCAACTTCGTAATCCTTTACACATTCAAAAACCCCAAAAAATCCTGCCTTCTCCTGATGGAATTCTATGTGATTATGATTTACTATCCCGGCAATCCTGCCAACGGTATGCCCGTTTCTCTTTGCTAGATAGAAAACCACCTCTGCGTGCTTAAAAAAAGGATTCTTACTTTTATCTAAGAATTCTTTTCTCTCCACAATCAAAGGCGGAACCCAATGAGGATCATTCCTGTAGATCTGCCAGGGGAATTTGATAAATTCCATCAAATCCCTTTTTGTCTCCACATGCCTGACATTTATCTTTTTACTCTGCATCTACATTTAGGGGATTTTTAGAAGAATGTGTCCTTCAACGGAGGTTCATTCACCGCTGAAGAGGAACACTAACGGGAAGCATGGGGAACTTTGATCGAATTCTAAATCACCCCCATCTTTTTCCCCACCTTTTCAAAGACCCCTAGAACTTTATCCAGTTGTTCATCGGTATGGGTGGCGGTGTAGCTGGTGCGGAGGAGTTGGGAGCCGGGAGGGACGGCGGGGCTGATTATGGGATTGGCAAAGATTCCTTCATCCGAGAGCATTTTCCAGAACTGGAACGTCTTCATATCCTCGCCGATATAGATGGGTATGATGGGGGTCTGGGTCGGTCCGATGTCAAATCCTAAAGATTTAAACTCCTTATGCATTCTTCGGGTGATCTCCCATAGTCTTACTCTTCTTTCCGGCTCGCTTTCGATGATGTCTAAAGCTGCCAGGCAGGCTGCCACCGCCGCTGGGGGCGGGCTGGCGGAGAAGATCAAAGGGCGAGAGAAATGCTTAATGTAGTTGATCACTCTTTCGCTGGCAGCGATGAAGCCCCCCAGCGAGGCAAACGATTTGGAAAAGGTGCCCATCACCATGTCCACCTCGTCATTCAGACCGAAATGCTCCGCGGTACCGCGACCATGCTCCCCCAAAACCCCGATGGAATGGGCATCATCCACCATCACCCGGGTATTGTGTTTTTTGGCTAGTTTTGTGATTTCTGGCAGATCGGCGATATCCCCCTCCATGCTGAACACTCCATCCACTGCTATCAGTTTTCCTGCATCGTTGCCGCAATTGCTCAAAACGCGCTCTAAATCGGCCATATCATTGTGCTTGAATTTCACCACGGTTCCATAGGAGAGCCTACACGCATCCACTATGCTGGCGTGAACCGATCGGTCCACGATCACATAGTCTTTCCGATTGACCAGGGTGGAGATGGTTCCCAGATTGGTCTGAAAGCCGGTGGAGAAGACTAAAGCGGCTTCTTTTTTCATGAACTTGGCTAATCTATCCTCCAACTCCTCATGAAGCTCCAAAGTCCCATTTAAAAATCTGGACCCGGTACAGCCGGAGCCAAACTTTTTCACCGCCTGCATAGCGGCTTCGTTCACCTTAGGATGCGAAGTCAAGCCCAAGTAGTTGTTGGAGCCGATCATGATCATCTTCTTTCCCTCGATTATCACCTCGGTGTCCTGACCGGAGGAGATGGCGCGGAAATAAGGATAGACTCCCAACTTTTTCACTTCATCGGCTTCAGTGAAATTTCTGCATTTTTCAAATATGTCCATTTTCTCTCAGAATTGTGCGCTGTCAAATTTTTAAGGATTTGCTGTTTACCTTTTTGCCAGAGCCAAAATGTATCTCTTGCGATTATTCTGGCATTCTATCTTAAAAAAATACCGACCAATTGTCAAGGGAAAAACAGGGGCATTCTCAATATAAGACAATGCAAGCTTTTTTTAGAAATTGAATCCATTTGTCTCTACGGTATAAGGCGGTATGCGACCAGATGGCGGAGACCACTTTTATGTTGCGGGACTGCGCATTCGTTTTCTCGTGATCTCATACAGCAGAATTCCGCCAGCCACAGCCACATTCAGAGATTCAGCTTTACCGTAAGTAGGAATATGAATGATCTCATCGGAAACTTCGAGCAACTTCCTGTTCAACCCTTCCGCCTCGTTGCCTATCAGAAGGCAAATCCTTCCTGAAGGGTCCAATTTATCAAGGCTTACGCCCTCTTTTGTATGTGTGGCAAATATTCTGAATTTTCGTTTTTTCAACTGAAGGATAATTTTCACTAAATCAACTTCATCGAGAATCGGCAGGTGAAAGATCGACCCCATGGCGGAGCGCACCACTTTGGGATTATATAGCTCCACCGTATCGTCTGAGAGCAACACCGCACCTACCCTGAAGGCATCAGCGGTTCTTATCAAAGTTCCCACATTTCCCGGATCGCGGATCCCATCTAAAGCCACAATCAGCTTAATTTCTTTTTCCCATAAATCTCCCACCGCAAGTCTCTTTGTTTTTGCCACACACATTATTCCCTGAGCGGTCACGGTGTCGGAGAGTTTTGCTAAAACCTGGCTTTTTACCGGGATCAAGTCAGCATTTAACTTCTGCATTTTTTTCAAAAGTTCTTTCCCGTTGGTTTTCTGTGCAAAAGAGCTGGTGAAGAGAACTGACTCGATAGGCCAAAGAGATTCTGCCGCCTCCTCACAAAGGCGCAAACCCTCGATCAAGAATTTCCCTTGTTTGTTCCGCCCTTTTTTGGTTTTGAGCCTGG
The DNA here is from genome assembly GCA_023129805.1 of Candidatus Zixiibacteriota bacterium. The sequence goes on from JAGMBK010000043.1 coordinate 3,760, forward strand.
AGAGTCTTTTGAGTTTTTCTTTTGAAAGCATGAAATATTCCGGATTTGTTCTGTGTGTTATTGGACTATTCACTTTTACGCAGACCGGATATCAAACAAAAGCTTCGGGCTCTTTTTGGTCAAGCTGAAGTCGCAGATTCCGCTTCGGCGGGGCTTGACACTCCAGATCAACGTGTAACTTGGAGTGTCTGCCTTCAGGCAGACCATTGGTCCGGCTAAAGCCGGACACTCCAAAATCTTCTTATTTTTCTGCCTGTCCTCTCAATGGGATGCTGTGCCGCCTGTTCTTTCAGTTTCAGGTAATTTCTCATTCCGCCTTCATATTCCTTCATCCATCTTTTCGCAAATGTGCCATCCTCGATCTCTTTTAAAATTTTCTCCATCTGTCTTTTTACCTGTTTGGTGATAACTCTTTTTCCTGAAAGATAGGAGCCGAATTCTGCGGTTTTGCTGATTCGGTCAAACATTCCAGCTATTCCATGGGATTTGATGGTGTTCACAATATAGTCCAGTTGATGAACACATTCCAGATAGGCATTTTCCGGAGGAAGTCCGCTTTCCACTAAGACCTCAAACCCAATTCTCAAAAGCTCAGAGAGTCCACCGCACAAGACCGCCTGTTCTCCAAAAAGATCACCGATGGCTTCATGTTCAAAGGTGGTTTCAAACACCCCCACTTTTGTGGATCCGATGGCTTTGGCATAAGCTAAAGCCTTCTTTCTGGCATTTCCGCTTTTGTCCTGTTTAACTGCGATGAAACAGGGAACCCCCTTCCCTTCCAAGAAAAGTTCTCGCATCACCTCCCCCGGGGCATGCGGTGCCACCATGATCACATCCACAAAATCGGGCGGAAGGATCAGCTTAAAATGAATGGAGAAGCCACAGGCAAAAAGCAAGGTCTTGTCCACAGGATCCTGCGGACCGGGGGAAAGATTCGGTTCAATCTGCTGGCGGTAGATTTTCTGGTGAAGATGATCAGGAGCTAAGATTGAGATTAAATCCCCTGATTTGGTCGCTTTTTCAGTTGAATAAACCTCAAAGCCATCCTTGCGAGCTTGCCTTATACTTTTGCTTTCCTTGGGCAGGCCGATTATGACATTAAGTCCTGAGTCGCTGAGATTTTTTGCTTGTGCTCTTCCCTGCTTGCCATACCCAATGACAGCTATTACTCTATCTTTGAGGTATCTTAAATTGGCATGCTTATCCGTGTATATTGTGAAGGCAGTCTTTTTTCTCATTTATCTCCTGTATCTTTTTTCCTTTTTGAAGAATATAGTCGGAGGGATGTCGCTTGTCAAAAGTAAATGAGCAAAAACTCAAAATACCTAATTACTTTCCTTTTGTAAAACCGGATTAAGAAGTAAGGATAACAAGGAAGAGGAGGGTCAAACTTATGATTGCCAAAGGAAGAAGTATTCTGAACATAATGAATTTAATGATCACAAAGAGTTGATAAAGTATCCAGAATCCCAGAAGAACCACAAGAAGGTGTAGGCCCAATTGTCCCCACATGCCTAAATGGGTATTCACCTGCTGGTTGAGCTGAGAGAACCAGCCTAAAAGTAGCTTAAGAGAAGAGAAAGCCGTTTGAAAGATGTGATCCCATGGAATGTTCATATGCAGGGACACTGGCCAAGCTCCTTTCATTGTTGCAGGCAACTAATCTTATGCTCATCCCCCCACAGGCGAGCACTTCTTATTTAACTCTAACCAAACAGTTTTTAAGGGGTTTGTCAAGGATTATTTGCGAGGTCTTTTTGGAATTTCTCTAAGAATGTGACTACTACCCAAAAGATCGGGTCTGATATAAAATTTGCCCTCATATAAACCTCCGATTTTTTATTTCTGGCGGTAAACAACCCATAACAATAAAGATTTTGAAGCTCACAAGAACAGCGCCTCTGTAAAAATTGTTTGCATATGGAAGAAATAAAGTTAAATTAACTTTTCGTGAACCAAGGTCTTACTCAAGGTGAGATTTATGATTGATTTACACACCCATACCGTCTTAAGCGATGGAGCTGTGCTTCCTTCAGAGTTAGTAAGACGCGCGGATATTTCAGGATATAAAGCCATCGCCCTTACCGATCATGTCGACTCTGGAAATATGGAGACGATCTTGAAACAACTGATTAAGGTGGCGGAGGATTTAAATCGGCTGGGGAGGATCAAGGTTTTGCCCGGGGTTGAGATAACTCATATGCCGCCATCTTTGATTGCAGACATGGCAAAGGAGGCAAGAAAGTTGGGAGCAAAGATGGTGGTGGTGCATGGCGAATCGCCAGTTGAACCGGTTGCTCCGGAGACTAATCTTTTTGCCCTTCAAAGTGATATTGATATACTGGCTCATCCGGGAATGATCAATGAGGAGGAGGTGAGGCTGGCTGAAAAGAGAGGGATTTATCTGGAGCTGTCTGCTCGCAAAGGACACTGTTTGACCAATGGTCACCTGGTTATGCTGGCAAGAAAATATCAAGCTAAGCTGGTGATGAATACAGACGCACATAGGCCTGGAGAGCTTTTCTCCGAAGATCTATTGAAGAAGGTTGGCTTGGGCGCGGGACTGAGTCGGGAGGAATTTAAAGGAGTGGTTCAGAATTCTGTAGAATTGGTGCAGAAAAGATTTTAACTGGTATCAACTTCTAATAAGTATTTTCTTTTTCAAAAACTTATATTTTCACCAGAAAGAAAAATTGTGGTTATTTTTTGACCTCACCCCCTTTGTCCCCCTCTCCATTTCATGGAGAGGGGGAGGTTTTCAGCAAGTCGGTTTTTGGCGAACCTGAAGGTTCACCCTCCAAAAACTTTGAAAGTTGAGAAAGAACATGAAGATTAAATTTACGAAAATGCAGGCTCTGGGCAATGATTACATCTATGTCGATTGCTTTAAACAAAAATTAGCTAAAGCTAATCTATCTGATCTGGCGGAAAGGATGTGTAATAGGCATTTTGGAGTTGGCGCAGACGGCTTGATTTTGGTGGCACCCGGCAGAGCTCACAAACTCCGAATGATCTTCTATAATCCGGATGGGACAGAGGCGGAGATGTGTGGCAATGGAATTCGATGCTTTGCCCGCTTTCTTTATGAGCACGGTTTATCCAAAAAGAAGCTTCAAAATATCGAAACCAAAGCCGGGATAATCCACACTGAGATAATTAGCACTGGCGATGATTTTCTGATTCGGGTGGATATGGGGAAGCCTATCATGGAGAGGAGGAAGATCCCGGTAAGGGGGAGGGGAAGATTTTGCATAAATGAACCATTGAATCTAGGCGGGCGAAAAGTAAAAATCATCTCTATCTCTTTGGGAAATCCTCATACGGTGATATTTGTAAAGAGGGAGTTTAGCCCCCGGTGGCGGAAGATCGGACAGATGGTGGAGAATCATCCCTTCTTTCCTCGAAGGACTAACGTGGAGTTTGTGAAGATTCTGAGCCCGAAAAGAATCAGACTGAAGATATGGGAAAGAGGAGTAGGGGAGACTTTAGCCTCGGGAACCGGAGCTTCAGCAGCAACCGTAGCCGGCGTGCTTACTAAAAAACTTAATCGCAAGGTAACGGCGTTGTTTGACAAAGGTGAGCTTGCCATAGAGTGGAAAAAGCAGGACGGCCACCTTTATATGACTGGTCCAGCTACCTCAGTTTTTTCTGGGGTGTATAATTATGGTCGAAGATGATCATTCGCTACAGACTTTTCTCAGCTAAATTCGATGCAAGGAGGAGAGCCAGAATGTGATCACCAGCACCTAACTTAAGTTAGGTTCTGGTGATCCTGTAAGTGTCCAATTGGAGTGTTCACCTTTAGGTGAACCGGGTTAAAGCTCACTGTGTTTCGAGAAGTTTTCCGCAGGATCACCAGGACAGGCCAGATCAACAAGTAGTTGGGAGTGTCCCGCCTTTGGCGGGATGCAACAGGAAAATTCTCCGTTACACTGGTTTATGTATTGAATAAATAATCAATAACCATTAGGTGAACCATAAAAAGGTTCTTTGTTTTCTGAAAGATTTCAGGTCAAGCTAAAGTCGTAGATCCCGCTTCGGCAGGGCTTGACACTCCAGCAGAACCTTTTAATCTTTGTTTTTTTTTGATATAATCGTATAACCTTAATGGTTAGCCAAAAAGTTTAACATCCTTTCTGTCCTGCGTGTGAAGACGGGATTACAGGATAATGGAAGTTGTGAATTTTGCAATAAGTAGAAATCAATGAAGTCAAACAAAAGAAAATATTTCTTATTATATGAAGAAAAGATTTAAAATTCCTCTCTATCTTGTTTCATTTCTGCTTTTAGCCTGCCTGATCTTTTGGGGGCTTTTCACCCAAACCAGATTGTTAGAGAATCAAGTCAATCGATTGTTAAAGGTCTTTGTGCAAAGCCAGTATTCGCTTAAGGTACAGGTGGGAGATATCAGCGGGTCCCTCTGGAGGGAGTTAATAGTAAAGGATTTGACGGTTGATTTTATGCAGGAAGGCACAGAATACAGGATGGCGGAGATTCCATATCTTAAGGTAAATTATCAACTTTCCAATCTCTGGAGAAAAAAATGGATCTTAGATTCCTTGACCATGGATCGTCCCAGATTTGCCATCACAAAAACGGAGGATGGCAAACTTCTGGTGGTACTTCCTGGCACCGAAGACAAGGTCATCTCCAAGACAGGATTATTCGATTTCAAGATCGGGAATTTGAAAATCAAAGATGGCTTTCTTGAATATCTTTCCCCTGAAAAACGAACGAACATAGATAGCCTGAATCTTGAGATCTCCGTAACTAAAGACAGAGATGGAACCAAAATAAACATCCTTCGGGGTGATTTCACATACCCGCAGAAGGATTTTCTTTTAAAGAGTTTGGAAGGTTTTTTATGGCTTAAAGGGGACAGTCTATCCATTGAAGAATTGAAGATTAAAACAAAAGATTCGGAAGTGGAGATTTCAGGAAATGTGCGTAATCTCCAAGAACCGCAGTTTTCCTTTTCAGTCAAAGCAAAGCCGGTCAATCTGGAGGATATAAAAAAGTTGACCGGCGTGGGTCTTGAGGGAATCCTGGACGTGGAGGGAACCTGCCAGGGAAATCTCAAAAGATTTGGGGGGAGGGCAACCTTAAATGGCCTGTTTTTCGGAAGAAAATTCGAGCAGTTAAAGACCCAATATACCTATCAGAACAAAAAGTTTACCTTTTCCTCCATCAGGGGCAAAGTTTTCGGCTCTCCTCTGAATGGAAAGGGAATGTTTAATTTCAGAAAAATACCAGAGGAGTATGAATTCGAGGGGCAGGTGAAGAATCTTGATCTGAACAATATCGTCTTTGGAAGTCTTTTCACTGATTTTTCCGGAGACATTCGCATGCAGGGAAAGTCCACTTCAGAAAGAGAATTGTTTATGCAGGCGGAGATAAATCTGCAAAATGGAAGAATTGAGCAATACAGTTTCAACGCGGCTAAAGGGGTTATGGACATTACCACCAACGCCGTGCTCTTTCATCCTCAGTTTCAATTGCGTTACAAGAATACCGGCGTGGCCTTGACCGGCGAACTACAATATAACGGAGAAATCGATATAGATGCCTGGGTGAATTTCATGGACTTAAGAGATTTCTGGAACCAGATATTCTTAAAGGAGATGAGAGGGAGGGGTCGAGCCTTCGTAAACATCAGCGGAAAGACCGAGGATTTTGATATCAAAGGAGAGTTCACATCAGACTCTTGCTATGTTTATCAACTGTATAGTTCAGATGCAAGAGTTGACCTCAATATTGCTAACTTCCTCACTAAACAAAAAGGTGAGGTTTTTGTCCGCTTTTTGGATGGAGAAGCCTGGGGAGTGCAATATGACAGCCTGATCTCCAGGATAAAGATAGAGGATCAGTTGTTCAAAATAGACTCTGCCCATTTGGGAAACCCATACGTGGGATTAGAAGCCTGGGGTGAGTTAGACATTTCCCAAACTCCTCAAACACTGTTGATCTATGAGATGTCGTTAGATTATCGAGGAAATCGCCTGGAATCCTTTTCACCCACAGTGATCGACATCGACACCCATAAAGTCCGAATAAGGAAGTTTGTTCTTTCCGGCAAGACAGGCGAAATCGATGTTTCAGGTGACATCGACTACCAGGAGAGAATGGATCTTGCCATAAAGGTATCCGGACTGGACATTGCTCCCTGGGCCGGGCTTTTGAGTTCCGAACCAATAGAGGGGACGCTTTCCCTTGAAGCTTTCTTGCAAGGAGATTTTTCCAGTCCACAAATTGATATGAAAGGGGAAATCCAGCAACTTGAGTTCAAAGGTATGGAGTTGGGACATCTGAAAACGGATCTATCATATAAAGAAAGGCAACTGGAGGTTAAAAATCTTGCGGTGACCGACACGGACTGGGAGTATAACCTGAGTGGTTTTTTACCGCTGGACTTATCCTTCGTTTCAGTAGAGCAAAGAGTTTTGGAAAAACCCCAGAATTTCCGCTTTTCTGCGAAAGGAAAACGGCTTGAGCTGATCAGATTGTTTATCCCGGATATCGAATATCTGACAGGAGATTTCGAAGGTGACTTAAAGATCTCCGGAAGCCTGCTTCATCCTCAGTTTGACGGAAAGATGACCCTGAAGGATGGGAGCTTGAAGTTTGTTCAGTTGGCTGATCCGGTGGAAGAGCTGGTGGTGGAGATGAGGATGAAAAACGAAAATCTTATCTTAGACAAAGTGAGCGGCTTTATGGAGCACGGGGGGAGGGAAGAGGATAATCTCTTCAAGAAAATGTGGAAAGTTTTTTCCCCGGGGAAAAAAGTAAGAGGGGAGGTGACCGGGTTTGGAACAATAAACCTGAAAGACATACACAGCATCGAGTACGATCTATACTTTTCGGGAGATAAAGTCCCTATAAATTATGAGTATACAGACCTTTCGGCCATAGCCGACCTGAGCCTGGAGATAGCTGGAAAATTTCCACCTTTGGTCACAGCCCAGATATCCTTCTCCGAGCTTTTTTACCGTGAGCCTTTTTCCACCTCTGGCTCGCAAGCCTCTCTTCCCCCCAGCCACAAAGAAGAGGACTTGTGGGACTGGAGTCTGGACGTCTCCGCTGCAAACAATTGCTGGATCATCAATGATGACGTAAACTTGGAATTCCAAGGGGACGTCTTGGTGTTGCGTGAGGGAGGCAAGCTTAAGATTTTGGGTAACCTGGAGACTATTCGAGGGAAGTATTTTCTTTACGGAACCAAGTTTAAAATTGAAAAAGGATCTTTCTTCTTTGATAACGTGGAGAGAATTGATCCAAAAATCGATTTTTCGGTGTCCACCAGACTATGGGGAGGATCGTCAGCTTCGTCAGGAAGTGGTAGCCTTTTGAGCACCGGCTCAACTGATGAAATCAAGTTGGCTATCGGTGGCACCATCTCTGAGCCTGAAGTGAAACCAGCGCCAGGTTCGCCATATTCCAAGGAAGATGTCCTGGGACTTTTAGCTTTTCAAAGAGGCATCGCCTCTGTGGATTCGGTGGGGATGGGAAGCTTGTTTCAGGAGAGGGTGATCAAGAGCTTGGGAGGCGCCTATAGTAGCAGGTTTTTGGAAAATATTGCCGGACAGACCCTGGGGGTGGAGACTTTCGAGATCATCCCCACCTGGAGCGAAAAATTCAGGCTTACCGACGCTCAGATCACCATCGGAAAGTACATCTCCGATAAAGTCTATCTTCGCTACACCCGCCGTCTTTCTCAGTCCAGCGGACAGGAGACAGGTGTGGAATACAGATTGAATAAACATCTTCTTCTGGAGGGGCGTAAAGATAAGCTGGGACTTTTCCATTTTGGATTAAATCTGCACTGGGAATATTAAACACATTTTGCATTTGGATAAAAATCCGCAGGCAAACTTCCATGTTGTTCAATGCTACATCTTTACTATAAAAGAAATTGTCGATAGAATAACTGACTTTAAAACCTGAGAAACCTCTATGGTCAACATCTTTACAAAAAGATTTCTCCATCTTGTTCTTATCTTGGTTGGATTTATTATTTTCGGGACACCTTCTCTGGTACACAGTCAGAAAAAACCAATCATTGAGAAAATAATAGTGGGAGGAAACCGCTATTTCTCCGACGGCAAAATTAAAGACCAGATGAGCCTCAAGCAGAACAAATGGTATAACCTTTTCAAAAAAAGAAGATTCAGCCTCAAAAGGGCAGAACTGGATCAAGCTTCCATCAATTCGCTATATAATATGCATGGATTCTTGGAGGCGAAGTGTGAAATTAACGCGGAGAAGAAGAAAAACAGTTGCCTGGTAAAAGTGAAGATAAAGGAGGGTCCACAGACTAAGTTAGGGAACATCATCTTGCAAGGAGGATTGCCTGAGTTTGAGGAGAAGGCAAAAAAAGAGATGAAATCCTTGAAGAGGGATGAACCTTTTAACTGGACCAAATTGTATGGGGTGGCTTTCAACATCAAGACCATCTGTGCGAATAACGGTTATCCCTATGCGGATGTTCAAATTCTTGTGTCGGAAACAGAAGAGAGGTTCATCTCGGACGTGACTTTTAAGGTAGGTGATGACAAAAAGGTTTTTTTCGGAAAGGTCGCCTATGAGGGATTGAATCTCACCAAACAGAATGTGGCTTCACGGGAGCTGACCATAAAAGAGGGGGAAGTCTATTCCAGAGAGAAGATCATGGATAGCCAGCAGAGGGTTTACTCCACCAGGCTTTTCAGCTATATCACCTTGAAGGCTAAGAATGTGGAGCAGAAACCGGATAAACCGGATTTCGTCCTGAGGGTGATAGAGAAAAAGCCGAATTATGTCGGCGCCAGGGTGGAGCTGGCGCAAAATCAACCCCAATCGGTAA
>JAGMBK010000044.1 GCA_023129805.1 Candidatus Zixiibacteriota bacterium
GGTATGAGCGCTCCGGGGTGTTGCAGGGGCTTTTTCGGGTGAGAGGCTTTACCATGGACGATGCTCATATTTTCTGCAAGCCAGAGCAACTGGAGGAGGAGGTCATCAAACTCCTAGATTTCTCAACCTCTATGCTGAAGACCTTGGGCTTCGAGAAATATCAGATATTCTTGTCCACCCGACCGGAGAAATCCATCGGAGAAGAACAAAACTGGGGAAAAGCACAAGATGCTCTGAGGAGGGCTTTGGAAAAGCAAAATCTGGAGTTCCAAGTGGATGAAGGGGGTGGTGCTTTCTATGGTCCCAAGATCGATTTGAAAATCGAAGATGTTATGGGAAGACCCCATCAATGCACCACCATCCAGTTTGATTTCAATATCCCGGAGAGATTTGACCTAACCTTTGTGGGTTCGGATGGGAACTTTCATCGACCCATCATGATTCATCGGGCTCTTTTGGGATCGCTGGAGCGATTCTTCGGAGTGTTGATTGAACATTATGGGGGAGCGTTTCCTCTGTGGCTTTCTCCGGTGCAGGTTCGAGTGATGCCCATCACCGATGAACAAAACCCCTATTCTGCCGAAATAGGCAGTAGACTGAGAGAAGAAGGCTTTCGAGTGGAGACAGATGAAAGAAACGAGAAGATAAACTATAAAATAAGAGAGGCGGAAAAGGAAAAAATACCGTATATGTTTATTGTGGGCAAAAAGGAGGTTAAGGACAGGAACGTTTCAGTGAGAAGACACAGGAAAGGAGATTTGGGTCGGTTTGACGTAGATAAGATCATCCAAAAGTTGAAAGAGGAGGTAAAAAACAAAGCGGTAGAATCCATAACCGTCTAAACAAAGATGAAAAATTCTTTTGAGCAAATTCTTAAAACGTGGCGCTTTTTGAAAGCCAAAACTTCTTAAGACTAAAAGCGCCTCTCAGTAAAGACAAAGAGAGCAAGAAAGGAGGTGAGCTCCAATAAGAGCTAAGGAGATCAGGGTTAATCGAAGAATTCGTTTTTCCCAGGTGAGAGTTATCGGAGAGACTGGCGAACAGATAGGGATCATGCCCACCAAAGACGCTATCAGGTTAGCGGAAGAGAGAGGGTATGATCTGGTGGAGATTTCTCCAGGAGCCAGACCGCCGGTTTGTAAGATAATGGATTATGGGAAATACAAATATGGGCTTGCCAAAAAAGCAAAAGACGCCAAGAAAAAGCAGCGTTTCCTGCAACTGAAAGAGATGCGCTTCAGACCCAAAACCGAGGATCATGATTACACCTTCAAGATGAGACATGTTCGGGAGTTCTTGACTCAGGGCAATAAGGTGAAGATTCTGGTGGTGTTCAGGGGGCGGGAAAGAGCTCATATCGAGTTCGGGCAGAAGATTCTGGATAAACTGAAAGTTGACCTTTCTGAGGTGGGAGAACCTGGGCCCAACCCCAGAATGGAGGGTCGGATTCTGACTTTGACTTTTGTGCCTAAGACGCAGGAGAGAAGCGCGGCTTCATCCTAAATTTTCAAAACCGTCTGGCTCAAGTAGTTTTTTATCAACAAATTGGCTCAATGAGTTAACGTATATTGTTAAATACCTAAGAAGATGGAGGGATAGTCAGTTGCCCAAGATAAAGACAAATAGGGCCGCGGCCAAAAGATTCAAGAAGACAGGCGGGGGAAAGTTCAAAAGAAGCAAAGCCTTCAGAGGACATCTATTGAGCAAGAAGAGCGCCAAAAGAAAAAGAGGCTTAAGGAAGGCTGGATTGGTTGATAAAGCTGATGAGCCTAAGGTAAGAAGGCTGTTAGCCAGCTAAGGAGGATTCTAATGCCCAGAGCAACAGATGCAGTAGCTTCACGAGCAAGAAGAAAAAAAATCCTGAAAGCCGCCAAAGGATATTACGGAGGCAGAAGCAAACTGTATCGTACTGCCAAAGAGTCGGTTCAACGAGGATTAGCCTATGCCTATGCGCATAGAAGAAGAAGGAAGAGGGATTTCCGTCGACTCTGGATAGTGCGAATCAATGCCGCCGCCAGACTTTCCGGGCTATCATATAGCCTTTTTATCAACGGTTTGAAAAGAGCAGGAGTGATTTTAGATCGCAAAATTCTGGCAGATATGGCAGTTCGAGATAAAGAGGGCTTCGCTAAATTAGCTGAGTTGGCTTCAAGATCCAAAGCCGGTTAAAAAGCTAAAAGGTGAGAGATCTCGAATACCTTTTCATAAATTCTCCGTGTGGCTTATATTGTCCACCTCCGGAGTATTCCAAAATTCCAGTCTCCTGAAAAGAAGTCATTTGGTGCCAGAAACGTAGCGTAGGGACAGGGCTTGTCCTTCAGGATGAATCCTTTCCTTCGACCCTGAGGTCTCAGGACCGAAGGGCAGGATGAATCCCTGTCCTAACCCTGATGAGGACAGCCACAAGGGCTGTCCCTACGACTCAAATTATGTTAAGCGTAGCCAAATTCAAGCAGTCCCTCAAGCAGGCGCAAAAGGAAGCTCTCCTGAAGATAGAGCAAACCAGCGAGCTTGAAGGATTGGAACAGATAAGAATTAAATATCTGGGGAGGAAGGGGATTATTACCTTCCTTCTGAAGAGCTTAAAAGATTTCCCTGAAAAGGAGCGTCCGGCTTTAGGCAAACTCTCCAATCAGATCAAAGACCAATTAGAAGAGGTTCTCTTCAGAAAAATAAAGGAAGTGAAGGAAGGGGAGGTTACCAGAAAAGGGGAGAAAGAATTCTTTGATTATACCCTTCTTGGAAGGAAAGGATGGGAGGGGAGGCTGCATCCCCTCACTCAGATAAATGAAAAGGTTGTAGAGATCTTTTATGGGATGGGGTTTGAAGTAGCCAGAGGTCCGGACGTGGAGACGGACTATTACAACTTCTCCGCGCTTAACTTCCCTCCCGACCATCCGGCCAGAGACATGCAGGACACCTTCTATGTAAAAGATGATCTCCTTCTCCGCACCCATACCTCTCCGGTTCAGATCAGGGTATTTGAGAAAAGAAAACCTCCGGTCAGGATCATTACTCCGGGAAGATGTTATCGAAACGAAGCCATCAATGCTCGAAGTTTCTGCACCTTTCTTCAGGTGGAAGGATTTTATGTGGACACCGATGTCACCTTTGCCGATCTTAAAGGAGTCCTTTCTGCCTTCGTGTGGGAATTGTTCGGCAAAGAGGTGGCTTTAAGATTCAGAGCGAGCTTTTTCCCCTTCACCGAGCCTTCCGCCGAGGTGGACATCTCCTGTGTGATCTGTGGAGGGAAAGGTTGCAGTGTGTGTAAGCACAGAGGATGGCTGGAGATTTTGGGAGCGGGCATGATCGATCCAGAGGTATTCAAGGCGGTGGGCTATGATCCGGAAATCTATTCAGGTTATGCCTTCGGCATGGGGGTAGATCGGATTGCCATGCTAAAATATCGGATTGACGACATTCGGCTCTTCTACGAAAATGATCTGAAGTTCTTGAGGCAATTCTAAAATGAAAGTAAGTATCAGATGGCTCAAAGAATTTGTTGACTTTGACATCGCAGTTGAAGAGTTAGCTTCCCGGCTTACCGACGCCGGTCTGGAGGTGGAGACCATCACACCGGTGGGCAGGGACTTGGATAGGGTGGTGGTGGGACAGATAAAGAGAATGTCCAAGCATCCACAGGCAGAAAAGCTGTCTGTGTGTGAGGTGGCGGTCGGATCGGAGAGCCTCCAGATCGTGTGCGGTGCCCCCAATGTAGCCGAGGGTGCCAATGTCCCGGTGGCTCTGATCGGTGCCAAGCTACCTGGAGGAATACAAATCACCGAAAACAGTTTGAGAGGTGTGGAGTCTTATGGCATGATCTGCTCGGAGAAGGAATTGGAAGTTGGGGAGGATGAGGAAGGGATCTTGATTCTGGATGCGGATCTTAAGGTGGGAGAATCAATCTCCTCGGCACTGGACTTGGAAGACTGGATCCTGGATATAGATCTTACCCCCAATCGACCCGATTGTCTTTCCGTCATGGGAGTAGCCAGAGAGGTGGCGGCTTTGTGTGGAAGTCGATTAAAAAGGAGAGAGGTGAGCCTGCACGAAATCGAGGAGATGGCTCAAAATCGGGTGCAGGTGGAGATTGGCGATCCCCAAGCATGTCCCAGATATGCCGCCCGGGTGATTGAAGATGTTAAGATTGTTGAATCCCCCTTCTGGCTGAGAAGAAAGCTACAATCAGGCGGGATGCGCCCTATAAACAATGTGGTGGATATAACCAATCTTGTAATGCTGGAGCTGGGACATCCTTTGCACGGTTTCGACTATAAGCTCTTCGGACAAAAAAAGGTGGTGGTGAGAAGAGCGCAGGATGAGGAGAAGTTTGTCACCTTGGATCAGGTGGAACGCACCTTAAGCCGCGAAGCTTTGCTTATCACCGATGGGACAAAGCCGGTGGCTATTGCCGGAATAATGGGAGGGATGGAAAGCGAGGTTGGTCCTGATACCCGAACAGTCCTTCTGGAAAGCGCCTATTTTGATCCGAAAGTTATCCGGAGGGGACGGATATCTTTGAGCATATCCACCGAGTCGTCTCAGAGATTTGAAAGAGGAGCCGATCCCAATGGAGTGGTGAAAGCCATCGATCGTGCGGCTGAGCTTTTGGAGAACTTGGCTTCTGGCAAAGTATTGAAGGGTGTGGTGGATAGCTATCCTTCCCCCATCCATCCAGTGCAAATAACCCTAAGACCTCAACGGGTTAATAAAATCTTAAGCACCGATCTTCAGCCCCAACAGATCAAAAGCATATTGTCCAGTTTGGAGCTTTCCGTCAAAGTTGAAAATTCCGTCGAAGGCGGGGAGAATTATGATCTGGAGGTGGAGATTCCCACCCTCAGACCTGATCTGACCCGGGAGATCGATCTGGTGGAAGAGATAGCTCGTATCCATGGTTACGGCAATATAAAGACCACCTTGAGAGCCGGGGGTAACCTGGTCACGGAGATTGGCTGGGAGGATGAGGTCTCCCGAAGAGTCAAAGAGTTCCTGGTGGGAAGAGGGCTTTTTGAGGTGATTACCAACAATCTGGTGGACCCTGAGGTGCTGGCGAAATTGAATCCTGATATTCTTCCGGTCAGCATAAGGAATCCTTTGAGCCAGGACCTTTCCGTTCTTTCCACCACTCTGGCTTACAATCTTCTCTGGGTGGTAAGCCGGAACAAAAACCGGCTGGAGAAAAATTTAAGGATATTTGAACTGGGAAAGGTGTTTTCCGCCAAGGGAGACCGGTTGCCAGATGAAAGGCTTCATTTGGGTATAGCTATCTCCGGAAACAGAGAACCCCGCCATTGGGAAACTGAAGAGACGGAGACGGATCTTTTTGATCTCAAAGGAATTTTGGAGGGATTGTTCGAGCATCTTCTACTTTCCTTTGAGCTAAATCCCGGCGGAAATGCTTTTTTGCAGGCGGACAGATGTTTCCACGTTCAGATAGGGGGCGAGAAGATTGGACTTTTGGGTGAGGTGACTGAGGAGATTTTGGATGCTTTCGAAATCAAAGACAAGGTTTTCTGGGCGGAACTGGATTTTGAGAAACTTTCCACCAGAGTGCCTCGAAAAAAACAGTTTTCTTCTCTGCCCAAGTTTCCGCCGGTGGATCGGGACATAGCAGTGGTGGTGGATACGATGCTACTTTCCAAGATGATCAGAGACAAAATAAAAGAAGTGGGAGGTGGTATCGTGGAGGAGGTTACTTTGTTTGATGTGTATAAAGGAAAACAGGTTCCTGCTGGCAAGAAAAGCTTAGCTTACTTCGTTCGTTACCGCTCGCAGGAAAAAACATTAACGGACGAGGAGGTGGATGAAATTCACCGAAAGGTGATCTCGGAACTGGAGAGAAGCTTTGATGCCACTCTGAGAAGATAGAAGAAAAAATATCTTACATACTGTATTTTAGTTTATGGTTTTATTTGGACGAATTATTAAAGTTTTAAAAACATTCTAAAATAACTTGTGAAAAGAAGTTTTGTTATGCAGTTAGAGAATTTCGAAAGACTGGAAGAGAAGATCAGGCAGGCGGTGGAGCTGATCGATAAACTGAGGCAGGAAAACCAGGAGATCTCCTCTTCCTATAGGAAGTTAGAAGATCAGATAAATAATTTTGAAAAGGGCACAAAAAATTTAAGCTTGGAGGCAGAGAGATTGAGAAACGAACTTGCCCACAAGGAAGGGAATTTTATTAAAAAGAAGGAGGAGATCAAAAGGCGGCTGGAGAAGCTTTTAGAGAAGTTAGTCCCGTTTGAAGCCGAAGGTTAGGAGGCTTTTCGAAAAACTGCAAGGAGAAAAGAATTTGGAGTGTTCACCTTTAGGTGAACCATATAAAGCTCATTGTCTTTTCCCCGCCAAAGGCGAGATGCTCCAACAAAACCTTTACCTGTTTGACTTTTTCGAAAGCTTTCGATAAATTCTCTTGACAAAGTGTGGTTGTATTTCGTAACATTTTGGTTGAGGTAGTTTAATAAATGGTTTTACTTGTGGGGAAAGAGAACAAAAGAGCTTTTAGAAATCTTCTTTTTAATTAACTTAGCGTTATGGAAGAGAAAAAGCAATCGGTTAAAGTTAATATTTTTGGTGAAGATTATCCTATTAAGGGAGATACAGACGCTTTTTACATCCAAGAGGTTGCCAAATATGTAGATCAAAAGATGAAGGAGGTGTCAGAGAAATTATCCAACAAACTGCCTTTAAGGGTGGCAGTTTTGGCAGCCATGAACATAGCCGATGAGTTGTTCAAAGAGAGAGAAGACAAGGAGAAAAAACTTCTTAACGTAGAGGAAAGATCGCAATCCCTTTTAGAACAGTTAAATAGTAAGGTCAGTCAGAAAGATTTCTAAAAACTCATTTTTGTTTTTGTTCCTCACTTTTGTTGGTTGATTTTGCCTGAGCAAATTTTAAAAGACTTTGGTCTTTTCACCAAGGCAAAATCTAAAAAAACAAGTGGGGTTTTTTCATATAGGGTCTAGGCGACCCATGGAGAAGGAGAAGCAGTTATGAGCAACTTGATGATTATCCTTATAGCCTCAGGTGTGGCGATTTTGACCTTCTTTCTGGGATGGTTTATCAGCCGCAGGATAGGAGAGATAAAGTTAGGGAAGGCTGAGGAGCTGTCAAAGAAGATCATACAGGAGGCGGAGAAAGAGGCGGCGATTAAGAAGAAGGAGGCTATCTTAGAAGCCAGAGATGAGTGGTACAAAGCCAAAATCAATTTTGAAAGAGATATTCAGATCAAAAAATCTGAGTTTGGTCGAATGGAAAAAAGATTTTCAGAAAGGGAGGCAAACTTAGACCGAAAAGTAGATATTCTAACCAAGAAAGAAAGAGAGATACAGAACCGGGACAAGATACTGTTCGCCAGAGAGAAGGCGGTTCGGGCCAAAGGTGATGAACTCAGCCGAAAGATCGCTGATCAGAACAAACAGTTGGAGAGGATAGCTCAGATGACCTCAGAGGAGGCAAAAAAACTCTTAATGGAGAACTTAGAAAGCCAGGCCCGACAGGAGGCCGTTCAGCTTATAAAGGAAATCAAAGAAAAGGCAGAGCAGACCGCAGAGAAGGAGGCGAAAGACATAATCATCTCTGCCATTCAAAGATGCGCGGCTGATCACACGGTGGAATCAACGGTATCGGTGGTGAATCTTCCCAACGAGGAGATGAAGGGACGCATCATCGGAAGGGAGGGAAGGAACATTCGTTCCTTCGAGACCGCCACGGGAATCGATGTGATCGTGGATGACACCCCAGAGGCGGTGATACTTTCCGGCTATGACCCCATAAGAAGGGAGATCGCCCGAATGGCTTTAGAGAAGCTGATCATGGATGGAAGAATCCATCCCGCCCGCATAGAGGAGGTAGTGACAAAGGCTGAAAAGGAGATGGAGATTATCATCCGGGAGACAGGAGAACAAGCCAGCTTCGATGTGGGCATACACGGGATTCATCCTGAGCTGGTGAAGCTTCTGGGCAAGCTCCAGTTCCGAACCAGCTACGGTCAGAACGTTCTCCAGCACAGCCAGGAGGTGGCTTTCCTGTCTGGATTGATGGCGGCGGAGTTGGGTTTGGACTCCAATTTAGCTAAAAGAGCCGGTCTTTTACACGATATAGGCAAAGCCGTGGATCGAGAAACTGAGGGAACACATACTCAAATAGGCTATAATGTAGCCCAGAAATATGGGGAGAATCCCATGGTGCTGAACGCCATCGCCTCTCACCATGAGGACGTTACTTCAGAATCTCCCTATTCCGTTCTGGTTCAGGCGGCTGATGCTATCTCCGGAGCCAGACCTGGTGCCCGACGTGAAACCCTGGAAGGATATATCAAAAGGTTGGAGAAGCTGGAGGAGCTGGTTAATTCGTTCAAAGGTGTAGCTAAGTCCTATGCCATTCAGGCGGGAAGGGAGATCAGGGTTATTGTGGAGCACGAGCGCATAGGTGACCAGGAAGCGGCAGAACTGGCAAATGAGATGGCCAAGAAAATCGAGGCTGATCTGGAGTATCCGGGCCAGATTAAGGTTACGGTGATACGGGAAACCAGGGCGATTGAATATGCTAAGTAAAAAAAGTGATGCTATATGATTTGATTTTTCCGGGGCACTCTTGGTTAGACTTAAGAGCGGTCAAAAGATTCATTTGAATTTAGTTTAGGGATGGTGATTTGAATATATTATTCATCTCAGACATAGTGGGAAGACCAGGGAGATGGGCGGTCTCTCAGCTTCTTCCTGATCTTAAGAGGACCCACCAGATAGATTTTACCATAGCCAATGTAGAAAACGCCGCTGGTGGGTTTGGTTTGACCAAGGAGATAGCCAAAAAAATTCACTCCTACGGGGTGGATTGCTTTACCAGCGGCAATCACATCTGGGATAGGAAAGATATATATCCTTACTTAAGCGAAGATGAATGCATCTTAAGACCTGCCAATTATCCCCCGGATGCTCCGGGAAGAGGAGCGGGAATATTCGAAACAAAAGGGGGAGATAAAATCGGGGTTTTGAACATTCAGGGGAGGGTTTACATCAAGGAGATTGATTGCCCTTTCAGGGTGGCAGAAGAAGAGATCAAAAGACTCAAAGAAGAGACAAACATCATCATTGTAGATATGCATGCTGAAGCCACATCCGAAAAGATAGCTTTAGGGTGGTATCTGGATGGAAAGGTCTCTGCGGTTATAGGAAGTCATACTCATGTGCAGACCGCGGATGAGACCATCCTGCCAGAGGAGACCGCCTATATTACCGATGCTGGAATGACCGGCGCCCATGACTCGGTGATCGGCATAAATAAAGAGGACGCCCTGGCTCGCTTTCTCTTGCAGATTCCTCGCCGTTTCACACCCGCCAAAAAAGATATCAAATTTTGTGGGGTGCTGGTCAAAATAGATTCAGAAGCTGGCAAAGCATTGGGCATTGAAAGAATCAAAATTGATGTTCCCAGACCAGAAGAGGAAGAGGACGATAAAGAAAGGATTTAATGACGAATGACGAATGACGAATAAAAGCAATTCGGCATCAATCATTCGTCATCCGTCATAATTTTTAAATAGGAGTGGTTATGCCAGCAGAGATAATCGATGGTAAAAAGATTTCCTCGGAGATCAAAGAAGCTTTAAAAGAAAAGATACAAAATCTCAAAAAAGGGGGACAGGTTCCCGGATTGGCGGCAATTCTGGTGGGAGATAATCCTGCCTCCCAGGTTTATGTGAATATGAAAGTGAAAGCCTGCGAGAAGGTGGGTATCCACTCCGAGGTTTACCGATATCCCCAAAAATTGCCCGAATCCGAGCTTTTGAAAAAAATTGATGAATTGAATAAAAAAAAGAGCATACACGGGATTTTAGTTCAGTTTCCCACACCAGAGCAGATAAGCGAGGAGAAGGTGATTTTAGCCATAGACCCAAAGAAAGATGTGGATGGATTTCATCCTTTCAATGTGGGAATGATGCTGGCGGGCAAGCCCACTTTTTTGCCCTGCACTCCTCTGGGCATTCAAGAGCTTCTGGTAAGATCAGGAAATGATCCTTCTGGAAAGCATGTGGTGATATTAGGGCGGGGAAGCTTGGTGGGGAGACCACTTGCCCCTATGCTATATCAAAAAACAAAAAGCGCAAATGCCACCGTCACCGTTTGTCATACCGCTACAAAAGACCTGTCCAGCATCACCACACAGGCTGATATTCTGATTGCGGCAATGGGGAGAGCAAAATTCGTTACCGCAGATATGGTCAAGCCAAAAGTGGTGGTAATTGACGTAGGCACCAACAGAATAGAGGATCCGTCAACTAAATCCGGATATAGATTGGTGGGAGACGTTGATTTCGAATCAGTCAGCCAGGTTGCCAAAGCTATAACTCCGGTTCCGGGTGGGGTTGGCCCCATGACCATTGCCATGCTTCTCTCGAACACGGTTAAGGCGTATGAGATGGTGTCGACGAATCGGCCAACAGATTGTACGGATTGATATTTAGATGACCTGAAGGGAGCTTTTCGTGGCTCCCAAAGTGGAAGAAGAGTTTTTGTGGCGCAGGTTAGATTGCAGACCTGCGCCACAGCTTTATGATAATTAACGAGTTCGTGACTGATTTTTCAAGTGGCTTAGAAGCTCTATGGACAAAAAAGGGAGCCCGAATACGGACTCCCTTGTTAGCTTGCAAGTATTGTGTTCGAAACTTACTTCATCATAACCATCTTCTCGATTGCACTGAAGCTACCGGCAGTCAGCTTATAGAAGTAGACGCCGCTTGCCACATCACCTCCTGCATTGTCCTTACCATCCCAACTAACCACGTTCAAGCCAACCGAACCCATACCCTCATAGCTTCTCACCAACTGCCCAGCTACGTTGTAAATCTTCAGAGTGTAATTTAAAGCCTCAGGCAGAGTGAAGCTTAGGTTGGTGAATGGATTGAACGGGTTGGGATAAGCCGGATTCAAGGCAAAGGCAGCGGGAGCTACCTTGACAGTGATGGAGGTTAAAAGCTCACGGGTGTCATAATTCACCGCGCTCACGCTGGTCAGCTCAGCATCGCCAGCAAAGCTCAATACCGCAGTGGTAGCCTCAATGGTGTTGCCCTGTTTGCTCCACACCAATACTCTGTTGTCCTTGTTGGCCATCTCCATGTTGGTGGCAAGCAGGGTGGGATTGACCGCAGAATCAAACTCAAACAGAATGGCAGCAATGGGGCTGGCACACTCTGTGGTGATGGTATTGTTGTAAACGATCACGTTGACCACCTCAGAGGAGGGAGCCAGCTTGGGAATCGCATACGCATCGTGCAGGATCACCCGGATCAGATAAACCAAATCTGACAGGGTCAGAGACCTGCCGTCAGCGTTCACATCGGTGGCGCACTTCTGATACGCTAGATCATAACGGAACACCGAGGTACCCTCAACAAAATAGCTGGCAAACAGAACCGCATCAGCCACTTCGTAGGTCATGGTGTTGTAGTTCACGTCTCCACGCTTGCAGTGAGCCGAATCAGCCGGGCAAACGACAATGCCACCACAGATGCGATAGCAATCGGGCACGCAGTTTGTGTCAGGCTGGAAGTTCATTATAGGGGCAATTCCTGCGTTCGGATCGTCACACAGGTCAGCTTTGAACTGACACAGCAGGTGGCTGGTATAGAGGGTGTCTCCACTCGGGCTGGAGAAAGTGTTCTCTCCGCAATCCCAGTCCTCAACCAGAGTGTCGTTCACCACTGTGCCTTCCCACTCCCAGCAGACTGGGATCATGTATCCTCTCAGGTTCTCGTCGTTCATCACCACAAAGTTGAGAAGCACCAGCGTATCATATACACACGGATCCATTGTTGGTATTGGCAGACCGCGGCTCATTGAGCCGTTGGGGATCTCACACATACCATAAAGCAGGATCTTATACTTCTGGCAAGGCGGAATCGGGCAGGGAAGCAATCTATAAGTGAACATCTCCCATGACCAGAAGATACCATCCACATCAGTGTAGCTTACCTCCAACAGAGGACCGCGCTCTGCACTCACAAAGCATAGGGCAGTGTAATCAAACTCCACCTCCAGCTCAAATCCACAAAAAGCTGGGGTACACTCCAGATAGATCGGCAGCGCAACATAGTCGCCCGGATTGACACAGTCGACTGTGCCAATCCAAACACTTGGACAACATTCGCAGGGCCCCACCGTCAAAGTGGCCTCACAGCTTGTGGTGCAATTATTAGCATCCGTCACCTTAACCCAATAGGTGTACGAGCCTGCCGGTGGACTCACCGTAATACACTGTGTCACTTCTCCTCCGGGGCTCCACAGGTAGGTGTACGGAGGAGTGCCACCAGTCGGCTGGACACAGAACTCCTGGCTCTCTCCCTCGCCGATCTGAACAATAGGGGGATCTATGGTGCAGCTGGGGTTCTCAACCACGTCCAAGGACGCCCCACAGCTGGTGGTGCAATTATTA